>CACOBL010000002.1 GCA_902625455.1 uncultured Candidatus Actinomarina sp.
TTGCTATTTTGGGTGTTGGAAATTGTGCTAGCTCCTTTGTTCAAGGAATTCATTACTACACAAACAATGATAAAGAAGATGGTTTAATATCTGATGTAATAGGTGGATATAAAGTTTCAGACATTGAAGTCGTTGCGGCTTACGATATAAATAAATCAAAAGTTGGTAAAGATCTCGGCGATGCAATATTCTCAGATCCCAACAACACAATGAAATTTTTCGATGTAAATAGTACAGGCGTAACTGTAGAGCCTGGTGTAGCTAAAGATGGAGTTGGAAAGTTTACAAAAGATATAATAGAAAAAGTATCTGATAATGACAATTTTGAGGCTTCACTTAAAAATTCTGGTGCAGAAATATTAATCAATCTTCTACCCGTTGGTTCAGATGATGCTGTAAAATACTATGCTCAAGCTGCTATTAATACAAAAATTGGATTTATAAATTGTATACCAGTTTTTATAGCAAGAGATCCTGAATGGTATAAAAAGTTTAAAGACAACCAAGTTCCTTTGATTGGTGATGATATTAAAAGTCAAGTTGGTGCAACAATTGTCCATAGAGTTTTGGCACAATTATTTTCAGATAGAGGAGTTAAGTTAAAAAATACTTATCAACTTAATGTTGGTGGAAATATGGATTTTCTAAATATGCTTGAAGAAGACAGATTAGAAACAAAGAGAACCAGCAAGACATCATCTGTCACATCGGTTGCAAATAAAGGTAAAGGAATTGAACCTGATAATGTAAGAATTGGTCCTTCGGACTATGTTAAATGGTTAGAGGATAGAAAAAAAGCATTTATTCGTCTTGAAGGTGAGTCTTTTGGTGGTGCACCATTAAATATTGAAGTTCAACTTGAGGTTTGGGACTCACCTAATAGTGCTGGAGTAACAATTGATGCAGTAAGATATATGAAGTTTTTTAAAGATAAAAATGACTTGGAAAGTTTAGACCTTGTATCAGCTTGGTTAATGAAAGCTCCAGCTAAATCTCAAAAAGATGGAGACGTTTTAATGAAGCTACATGAATTAACTCATATAGATGATTAGTTAATTCAAAGATTTATTAAAAATCTCCATAGCTTCTTCAACATGATTCAGTGGAGTTGTCAATGGTCCCATAAATCTTATTACATTTCCTTCTTTACCACATGAAACAAGAAGTAATCCATTGTCTTTACATTTATTTATGATGTCGTTAGTTTTTAATTTATCAGGATTTTTACTTTTTTTATTTTCTACTATTTCTACGCCAATCATGGGACCATAACCTCTAACATCACCAATAAAATTATGTTTTTCCATTGCAATATTCAAATTAGATTTCATTACTTTTTCTTGCATTAAGGTATTTGATAAAATATTTTCATTATCAAATGCTTCAAAGACTCCCAATGCAGCAGCACATGACACAGGTGATGCGCCAAATGTACTACCTATTCCAGCATCGTGTATTGAGTCCATAATAGCTTTTTGACCTACGACAGCCGCAAGAGGGAATCCTCCTCCTATTCCTTTGGCCAGAGTAACCATATCTGGCTCAACGTCTACATGTTCAGCACCAAACATTTTTCCAGTTCTACCAAATCCTGTTTGAACTTCATCAAATATCAGCAATATTCCATGTTTGTCACAAATTTCTCTCAGATATTGTATAAAGTTCGGAGATGCTGGAATGTAGCCACCTTCACCTAGTTGAATTTCAATAACAACAGCAGCAACATCTTGAGGATTTAAATTTTTCGACAAAAGTTTGTTTAATTGCTCAATTGCTACATTGTCAGAAATATTTCTATATTCATATGGATATTCTGTGTGATGAATAAAGCTTGGAAAAGGACCAAAACCTTCCTTGTAAGGTTTATCTTTTCCAGTTAAGCCCATAGCCAAGTATGTTCTACCATGAAAACCGCCTTTAAAAGATATTATCTCTTGCCTTCCTGTGTAATATCTAGCAATTTTAACTGCATTTTCAACTGCTTCTGCTCCACTATTAACCAAAAAAGATCTTGTTTCTTGTGATATTGGATATCTTAAATTTAATTCTTGGCATACCTTTACCGCATTTTCATGGGGTGCAAATGCGAAGCATGAGTGAGAAAAATCTTCAAGCTGATTTTTTACTTTTTCAATTATCACAGGGTGCAAATGTCCAGTATTTAGTACTGCATATCCACCAACAAAATCGAGAAATCTATTACCGTCAGAATCCCATATTTCAGCATTCTTTCCTTTTACAATAAAATTTTCTAATGTGCTGTACCATGCACTTGGTACATTTTCAGTTATAGCATTGTTCATCAGATTAACCATTAATGAATACTGTAACTGATTAATTATTAATACTCAATTTTGTAGCCACTAAAATAAACCTATGGATTTTTATTTTATGGAATTACCTTCTTACGTAAGTATTTTTGTATGTGCATTGGTTGGTCTTATTTTATTAGTTGTAAAATTTAGCAAATTTGAAATAAGCATTATTGTTACTAATTATTTAATATTGCTCGCCTTGTTATCTGTCTTAATACAAGTATTAATTGTTGTTTATTATTCTCAAGATAACGAAATAGGAACTTTCAGCATGTTCTACAATATTGTAAATTTATTTGTTCTTACATTTTTATATATTTATCGAAATGAAATGAAATTAAATTATCATTTATATTGGTCTTTCGCACTATTCTTTTTGATGGGAATGGAGATAAGAGCAATTCAAACTTTAGGATTAGGACTTAATTAATGGGATATAAAGTTCTTGAAGATAATTTAACGTTTGCAAATATTAATTCTGATAAACCAACAGTCTGTTTTCTACATGGCTGGGGAAGGAGCAGCAAAGATTTTATTCATATTGAAAATGAATTTGAGTCAATTGCATTTGATATTCCTGGATTTGGAAAATCAATACCATTTCCCAGAAGTCTTTCTCCGAAAAAATATGCAGACTATCTAGCAGGATTAATTCCAAGTTCTGTGGAAATAATAGTAGGTCATTCATTTGGTGGAAGAATAGCCGTACACTTGTCTCAGATAAATAAATATAAAAAGATAGTCCTAATTGGTGTACCTTTAATAAAAAAACAAAATACAAAAAAATCATCGTCTATTTTTGAGATTTATAAATTTATGAATAAATTTAAATTTATTAGTAATGAAAAGCTAGATCAAATTAAAAACAAATATGGTTCCGAAGATTACAAGAATGCAAATAAATATTTAAAAGATACACTCGTTATGGCTATCAATGATGATTTGAAAGACATTTTGTCAAAGATCGATACTAAAGTTGAACTTGTTTGGGGCGAAGATGACTCAGAAGTACCGCTTCAAGTTGGTTTGGATTCTAATGATATAATTCCTAATTCTGAACTAACGATAATTCCTAGTAGTGGTCACAATGTATTAATGAGTAATCCTCAAATCGTTATTGGAGTAATC
Source organism: uncultured Candidatus Actinomarina sp. (assembly GCA_902625455.1). GTDB lineage: Bacteria > Actinomycetota > Acidimicrobiia > Actinomarinales > Actinomarinaceae > Actinomarina. The sequence continues at coordinate 3,444 of CACOBL010000002.1, forward strand.
AAAAAATGAATATCATTTATACAATAGTATTAATTATTCTTACGCTAAGTTCTTGTGCTAATTCTTTAAGATGGGGGAGAATTGCGCAGCGAGAACATTACATCCCTGGATATGTCACAAAGTTTTACTTCCGATGGGTTAGATTAGTACCTTACAATAATCTTTATTATTTATCCAGTCTAATTTTAGCTCTTCTTAGTCTATGGACTCCTTACACAGCTTTAGTCTTGGCTATAATCAATCTTTTCTTACCTATTGGATTATTGTTCAAAGACAGATCTGCAAAAGTTGAATTTACTGAGAGATTGAAGCGCCTGAATATTGTTTACTATTTTTTAATTATTTTGATATCAGTTATATCTGTAAACGCTGGATTTGGTTATTTCCTAGCTCTAATTGCTAATGTTTTCTCACATTATATTTTCGATCAAGCTTTGAGGATAACAAAAGGTTATGAAAAAAATAAATCTCAAATTTTCGTCGATAATGCTGAAAAAAAGATCTCTACTTTTAATGGTCCTATAATTGCAATTACAGGTTCATACTCTAAAACAACAACTAAAAATACCATTTCTCAAATCATTTCAACTAAAAACAATGTTTTTGTTACACCAGAAAGTTTTAATAATCGACTGGGAATTTCCAAAGCTATTAATGAAGAATTAGATTCTTCACATGAAATAGCTATTTTTGAAATGGGAACATATGGATTTGGAGAAATACGTGAGATGTGTGCATGGGTCAAACCACATATTTCAGTTATAACTGGTATTGCACCTGTTCATTTGGAAAGAATGAAGTCATTAGAAAATATCCTTGATGCAAAATCAGAGATTGTAGATCTTACCGGGACAGTAATTATCAACGGAGATGATGAGCTACTGCTAAATCAAGCAAGATTATGGACAGCACAAAAAATGGTTATTGATTGTTCAACAACATCAAAGAACGCTGCTGTTTTTGTCGAGTATCAGAATTCTTTACATTCTATTTATATATCTGGTAAATTCATAGCTTCTGTTAAAGGTGCAAAAATATTACAGCTTTCTATTGCATTAACTGTGGGTGTACTCATAGCTTTAGAAATGGATATCATAGAATATTTTCAAAAGATTGAAAATTTAGAAAAAACTTCTCATCGACAGACCATACTAAAAGGAAACTTGGGTCATACTATTATTGATAATTCTTTTAACTCAAACCCAATTTCAAATTTAGCATCTTTAGAACTGTTATATTCACAGAAAACTGATGGTAAAAAATACTTGATTACTCCAGGAATGGTAGAGCTAGGTTCTGACCAATTTACCTATAATTATGAGTTTGCCTTCAATGCTAGTGAAATTATAGATGAAGCTCTTGTGGTTGGTTTTACAAATAAAACTGCACTCACGATAGCTTTTGAAGATAATAATATTCCAGTTAAATTTTTTAAAAATAGAGATTTAGCAGTTTCTTATCTAAACTCTGTTGTGAAAGATAATGATGTTGTTTTATTTGAAAATGATTTACCTGATCATCACCCTTAAATTATGAGTGACAAATTAGCAGTAATATATGGAGGTCCATCTCCAGAACATGACATATCAATATTAACAGGTTTGCAAGCTGCAAAAATATTATCTTCAAAATATGAAGTTTTAAATATCTACTGGTCGCGTGACAACAAATGGTATTTGGTTGATAATAATCTAGAATCTAAAGATTTTTTAGAAAATAAAGATATATTTAAAAAAGAAATATCTATAAAGCTAGACTCAAACCCAGGTTTTTATCTCAAAAAGAAAAAAATCGAAATAGATTTAATTGTAAATTCATGCCATGGTGGACCAGGAGAAGATGGTACTTTGCAAAGCCTGTTTGCATTATTAAAATTGAACTTCACTGGGCCATCATTGACCACATCTCAATTATGTATGGATAAATATGCTTTTTTTACCTTAATGAGAAGCAACAATATACCAGTTCTTGAAAAACAACTAGTTTCTAAAAATGTTAATCCACAATTTAATGGTCCATATATTCTTAAACCTAGATTTGGTGGTTCCTCTATTGGAGTAGAAATTGTAGAGGATTATAAAACTGCAATAAGCATCACCTCAACATCAGATCTTTATAATCAAGGCGCAACTATTGAAAAGTATTTAGAAGAATCTTCAGATTTATTGATTGCTGTTAGATCCTTCCCTATGCAAAATTATTCAGAAATTGAAAAACCAATTAGATCAAATAATTTTGAATTATTTTCCTATACAGATAAATATTTAGAAAATGGGGGATTAGAGGGTTCTAAAAGAGAACTTCCAGCAAAAATTGAAAAAGAAGTTGAAGATGAAATTTATCGAATACTAGATTTATTTATGACAATTGTTGAAATTAGAGGAATATCTAGAGTAGATTTTCTTCTGAAAGATAAAGAATTGTATCTAAACGAAGTTAATACGATACCTGGCAGTCACGCTCTGTATTTATGGGAAACAAAAGGATTCAGCAAATTTGAGTTAATGAATGATATGATTTCTGAAGCTAAAAATTCTTCATTAACTTGGTCTACAGAGGGATCTGATGGAACTGCATTAAAATCTGCAAAAGATATCAAAAGTAAATTAGGTTAAATGTACGGGATATTTTGGGATTGTGATGGAACTATCATGGATACGGAACGACTCTATGCTTATGCTTGGCAAACGCATCTAAAAGATTTCGGACTAAGTATTCCAGAAGAAGAAATAAAACAATTTGTTGGAGTAGATGATAAGATTGTTCATTCATTTTATTCCGAACAGGTAGAACTCGAAAATTTCCACCAAACGATGTCTAATTTAGGCTATATAATTGAAAATTCATTAGATGAAAGATTAATATTTCAAGATGCAAAAAGATTACTTCAACAATTATCGGATCTGGAGTATAAACAGGCTTGTGTATCCGCCAGTCCATATAATCTATTACACAAAAAACTTCAAAGATTTCAAATTGATACTTATTTTAATTTTGTCATCGGAGGTGATTTAGTAAAGAGAAATAAACCATATCCTGATATTTACAATGAGGCAATTGAGAAATTGGGAACTTCTCTAAATTTAGTTATTGAAGATAGCCCAACAGGCATATCATCTGGTAAAGCTTCTGGCTCGTATGTTTTGGCAATTGACAGAGGAATATTTTCTAAAGAACAATTAAACGAGGCGGATGAAGTAGTTGAAATATTAGATTTAGAAATCATAAATAATATTTTAAAAAGACTGTAAATGTTAGATATATTTAAAATAAATTACAAAACTTTCTTAGGCACAATATGTGACTAAGAAATATTAAGAATTAATACAGGAATTTGTCTTGCAGTTCTTTTTTGATATGCTTCGTACCCACCATTGTTCAAATAATCCATTTTGATCCACCACTCATCTTTTTCTTCTCCATGAATTTCTCTTGCAACAGCATTAAATTTTTTTCTTCCTATTTGAATTACACATTCAGGATATTTTTTTAAATTGTGATACCAACCAGGATTAGTATCACTCCCACCTTTTGAGGCTACAATACAGACATCTCGATCTTCTTTTAAGAAAACTAAAACATTTTTTCTTTCTAAATTTGTTTTAGCACCAGTTGTATGAAGTATCAAACATGGCCGATTACTTAAAAACTTACCGATTCTTCCATCAGAGAAAATATATATATAGTTATGAAAGAAGAGAAATAAAAAAAGAAAATATCTTTTCATATTTTTAATTCTATTCTTTTTTTCCAAGAACTAAAACTGGAAGGGTAAAAGTTAATAGGTTCGACCAACCTTGTGGAGGGAAACTCCACAGTGGGAATATTTTTTTTTGTTATTTTTTTATATTTAGGTACCGGCGCAAATGTACTTCCAAAATTTTTACCATTTAAAAACTCAATTGGGTCATCTAAGTAAATTTTGAGCTCTCTTTTGTTAGCTAATTCTTTTAGGCAATCTAATAAAAATATAATTCTTTTGGTAGAAAGTTGTAGATATTTTAATAAAGGTTTATCAAAAATAAAAATAGCAGGAAGATTTGAGTAATAATTTAATGCTGGATCATTATCTCCTAATGATTCAGCAGTTAGCCATACAAATTCAGGTTTAGAATCTATATTATTTTTTACACTTTTTGGTCCAAAATTTATTTCAGGATTTAAATCAAACTCAATTGTTTTTTTAGTTATGCTTACTTCTTCTGGCCAATTTTGTATAGGACAATCATATTTGACTACACAAGTGTTGCACAAACTTTTAGCCCTTTTATCTACTTGGAATTTAGAAAATCCATAAATTTTTCCAGTTTGCGAACCCATAACCCATTGCCAACCTAATCTGTTTGCAAATCTTGATCCGTCAACTAAATGTTTAAACATGTAATCTTCATAATTTCTCCAATTGTTTCCATCCCTTAATGAAAAGTGAGAAGCAAACCACATTCTTGTTTGATTGACCATGTATCCAGTGCTTTCAAGTTCGGTTTTAATTGAATCAATACAGTTCATATTTTGGTAATTATGGTTATTTTTGTTTGATTTAATTGAATAATTTAAATAATTACGTGAATTTTTACCCACAATTGCATATAAATGTCTTGAAAACTCTTGCCATAACAGTTCATCTCTAAATTTTGTTTTATCTTGATATTCAAATTTTTCAACAAAACTCCATACTTCGGGTAACGAAATTAATCCATGCCTTATATAAGGTGATATATAAGTTGACCCTCTTTTTTCAATAGGTAAAACATTATTTCGAGTTTTTGCATAATTTTGAATATCCAGTGAATTCAGAGCATTATCTGCATAAGTTTGTCCACCCTTTATTAGTGGGTCTGTATAATCATCACAGCATAAATCATTAAAATATTTTTTAATGATTTCTTCGTTTGATAGGTCTAGATTAATAAAGGACATTAAGTTGTTTAATACTTATCTTGTCCAATTCGAATATTTTTGACAACATTAACTTCATCATGGGATTCAATTTCAAAATTTATTCTTTGACCCTGTCTTAATGTTCTAAAAATAGAGCCTTTTAGCGAACCTGGTATAAGATAAACTTCGGATTTGTCGGTATCTAGTAATATGATTCCATTTCCAGTATTTGGATCATATGACTTAACAACACCTTGTGCCATTAAACTTTTTCGCCTCTTTGTCTGATTTCTTTCACAACTGACTCTATTCCACGCTTATCTATTATTTTGTTACCTCTTGTACTAACTTTAAGCTTTACCCATCTATTTTCGCTCGCTAGCCAATACTTTTTTGTTTGAATATTAGGTTTAAACCATCGAGGATTTCTTTTGTGTGAAAAAGTAACGTTCTTTCCAGATCTTGGTTCTCTTCCTGTAACTTGACATCTATTTGCCATAATATTTCCTCCAAAATACAATTCTAACTATAACTAATTTATTAATTTGTAGGTACTTTCATTTTAAAACTTTTTAGGTAATGTTTGATTGTGGTTGAAAGAAGTTATAAATATTTAAACGAAATAGAACTTAATTTTGTCAAAGGCATTGGAGAAAAAAAATTTGCTAGTTTAAAAAAAAGCAAATTAAAAACAATCAACGATTTGATTCGTTATTTTCCAAGAACACATATTGATAGATCAAAAGTTAAGTTAGTGTCTGAAATTGAACAAAATGATCAAACTTATGAAGTAACTATTTTTGGCACGATTGACAAATTATCAGTTTTTACAACAAAATCAAGGTTAAGAATTGCGACACTTACCATATCCGACGAGTCAGGTAGCTTAAAAGCAAAATGGTTTGGCCCACAGTATATAGAGTCGAGATTTAAGGAAGGAGATGTAGTTGCTGTTTCAGGTAAGCCTGAAGTAAAGAAAACAGGAAGTATTGAGTTTAAAAATCCAGCTATAGAAAAATTCACTGATGTTGAAGAATTAAATCAGACAGGTTCCCTGATTCCTATTTACAAAAAAGTTGAAGGAATGACCAGTGCGAGTATTAGAAAAGGGTTAAAAGAAATAATTAATATTTTAGAGTCAACAAAAGATAATTTTGAACCAGGATTGTTTGATGTTTTACCTTCGAACATTAGAGAAGAGTATTCTCTTCTTGATAGATTTGAAAGTATCAAAAAGATACATTTTCCAAAGAATGAAAATGATTATAAAAGTGCAAGACGAAGATTAGTTTTAGATGAGTTTATTTACTTAAGATCAATATTTGCAAACCTAAAGTCAAAACACAAAAATGAAAATAAAGGATTAGTTTATAAATTTACTAATCCAGATATAGAAGAATTTGTAAAACAACTTCCTTTTAATTTAACTCAATCGCAAAATAGCGCAATGAACGAAATTTTAGAAGATTTAAAAAAAACATATCCTATGAAAAGACTTTTACAGGGCGATGTTGGTTCGGGAAAAACCGTTGTTGCTACTATTGCTTCTTATGCTGCAATAAAATCAGATTATCAAGTTGCATTAATGGCACCAACGGAAGTTTTAGCAGAGCAACATTATTCTTCTATCAATGAATTTATGAATAAAGATCAATACGAGATCCATCTCTTAACCTCATCAGTCAAAAATAGAGATAAAATTTTAAAAAATTTGAAAAATGGAAATCCAGGTCTATATGTTGGCACTCATGCTTTAATTCAGGAAAGTATAAAATTTTCAAATCTAGGACTTGCCATTATTGATGAACAGCAAAGATTTGGTGTTGAGCAAAGAAAAAAACTTATAAACGAAACGGGAAATATTCCTGATCAATTAGTAATGACAGCAACGCCAATTCCACGAACTACTGCATTATCTATTTATGGTGATTTAGAAATTTCTTCCATTAACGAATTACCGCCTGGAAGAAAAGATATCACTTCTCATTTGATTGAAGGTTCAAAAAAAGATAATGATATTATTTATGACATTTGTAAGTTTCATCTCAAGAGAAAATCTCAAATATTTGTAGTTTGCCCATTTATTGAAGAAAGTGAAGTAATGGATATTCAAGCAGCAGAAAATGTGTTTATTGAGTATAAAGAAAAATTTAAGGATTATAAAGTCTCAATACTTCATGGAAAGATGTCATTTGATGAAAAAGAACAAATAATGCAAGATATGAAAAGTGGAAAAATTGATATTTTGGTTTCGACAATTGTTATTGAAGTTGGTATAGATATACCAAATGCAACCTTAATGATTATTGAAAGTGCCGAAAGATTCGGATTGAATCAACTACACCAATTAAGAGGAAGAGTTGGAAGGAGTGATAAACAATCGGAATGTGTATTTCATGTTTCTAAGAAAAAAACACTGAAAACAATTAGTGAAGATGGAAAGAGAAGGTTAGAGGCTATCGTAGATATAAAAGATGGCTTTAGATTATCAGAAATTGATTTAGAAATTAGGGGAGAAGGTAAAGTTACTGGAACAAGTCAATCTGGACAATCTGATTTAAAGATAGCTGATTTGAGATATGATTATAAATTACTTCTAGAATCAAAAAATATATTCGACCAACTAGAATCTGAAGATATTAAAAATCTACTATTTGAAGAAGCACAAATTCTATTTCCTAATTATTTCAAAGCGAGTGGTACTACATGAGAGTTCTTGCAGGTAAATATAAGTCTAAATTAATACAAACAATTGATGACCCACTAACAAGACCTATGATGAGTAAAGTGAGAGAGTCAGTATTTAATTCTCTACAGTTCAACATTGAAAATAAAAATATTTTAGATCTTTACGCTGGGTCTGGAAGTTTAGGAATTGAATCGTTAAGTAGAGGTGCTAATTTTGTAACTTTTGTAGAAAACTCAAATAATTGTATTAATATTTTGAAGCAAAACTTAAGTCATTTTGAAATTAACTATAAAATTACTAAATCTAGTGTTGACAAATTTTTAGATACATCATTAAATACGTACGATATAGTTTTCTATGACCCTCCTTTCAAAATTGAAACTGAAATTGTAAAGAATGAGATTATAAAAATTTATAATTTATTAAACAAAGAAGGGTTTGTTGTAGTACATCGTCACACAGCCTCTAAGGAATTTGAAACTTTAAAAAATTATAAAATTCATAAAGAAAAAAATTTTGGTCAAAGTAATATTCTTATATTGAGTAAATTATGAAAATTTTAATCCCTGGCTCTTTTGACCCACCAACGAATGGTCATATAGATGTTATAAATAGATGTTCTAAAATTTTTAATGAAATATTAGTAGGTGTAGTAGTTAATCCATCAAAAGATTCATTATTCTCACGTGAAGATCGTTCATTAATGCTTGAGGAAATTTTTAATGACAATAAAAATATAAAAATAATGAGTTTTGAGGGTCTTTTAGTTGACTTTGCATCAAAGAACTCTGTTGACGCAATTGTTAAAGGTTTAAGAGCAATGACAGATTTTGACTATGAGTTTCAAATGGCCCAAGCAAATTCAACACTTGCTGGGTATGAAACTATATTTATTCCATCCTCACCCGAGTTTGGTTATTTATCAAGTTCAATGGTTAAAGAAATTCATTCCCTTGGTGGGGATGTCTCCTCTTTAGTTCCAAAAGAAGTTTTAAAAAGGCTAAACAATGAATAATTCTGAAGCAAGCTTTGAAGAGGTTTTAAAAGGTCAAAGTAAAATCGAAATTGTTGATAAATTAGAAAATTTAAGAAATCAATTAAATTCCAATACTCTTAAAGGAAGAATTAACAAAAAAGATATATTAAAAAGTATTGATGAAATAATTGACTCCATGCCAGTTGAGATGCGCACAGCAAGGTGGATTGTTAGAGAACAAGAAAGTTTTATCAATCAAGCACAAATTGAATCCAAAGCTCTATTAGATGAGGCGAAGGCAGAATCGGAAAAATTGATAGCAAATTCTTACGTTATACAGGAAGCTGTAATTGAAGCAAATGCACTAATAAAGCAAGCTGAAGTTGAGATGCAAACTTATAGAACTAATATAGAAGATACAATTGATCAGAGAATTGATGACATTCAGAATAAAATTGATCAACTTTCTAATTTTCTAGAAAAAGAAAAAAATAAATTGCGTGAGCCTCGAAATATAGAGAATCCAGAAACTTAATGCAATTCGATTCAAAGATTAAAACTATTGATATAGTCAATTCTTCGACTCCGCTCGTTATAAATCTTTCCGGGAAATTTGAAATTTCTTATGCTAACCATTTCACAGATGAAAAAGATTTTGTGAATACAATTTTGGAAATTTTTATTGAAGATTCAATATTAAATATTGATATTAACTTAGAATTTACTTATCAATCAGAATGTGCAAGATGTCTCTCTAAAAAGGAAAATAAAATGAAAAACTCAAAATCTTTTAAACTAAATATTGACATTGAAAACGATTATGAAATTAATTTTGATAATGAGTACATCGATATAGAGCCATTTATATCAGAAATAATAATCGACAACTTAGATACACTGTATATATGTAGTAATAAATGTAAAGGCTTGTGTGGTCTGTGTGGTACTAATATGAATGAAATTAAATGTAATTGTGAAGAAAAAAACTTAAAAGAAAGTCCATTTTCCTCCCTAAGTCAGCTAGATTTGTAGTTTGAAAGGAATATAGCTATGGCAGTACCAAAGAAAAAGATGTCTAAATCAAGAACTAGGCGCAGAAAAGCTACGCATAAAGTATCTAGACCCCATTTTGTAATTGACCCTGAGACAGGTGTAGCAAAACAATCACATAGAGTAAATCCAGCTGATGGTACTTACAATGGTCGTCAAGTAAAAGAACCTGAAGTAAGTTAAGTTTGTTATGAATACTATTGCTATTGATGCAATGGGTGGAGATTCTGCTCCAATAGATATTGTCAAAGGAGCCATAAAAGCGAAAGACCAAGGTGTTAATGTTGTTTTATGTGGTGATGAAAATTTAATTAATCCATATTTAGATAACCACGAAATACCAGTTTTTGATTTTCCTCAAGTTATTTCTATGGACGAAGATCCATTAAAGGCTATAAGAAATAAAAAAAATGCATCAATAGTTGGATGCATGCAATTACTTAAAGACAAAAAAGTACAGGCAGTATTTTCTGCAGGTTCCACAGGCGCAACATTAATTAGTGCAATTTCAATTCTTGGAAAACACAAGGGAGTAATTAGGCCTGTCATAGCTTCTGTCTTACCCTCGTTAAGTGGTAATACTATTCTTCTTGATTCAGGAGCGAGTTTGGACGTTAAGCCGAAAGTTCTTTTTCAATATGGAATAATGGGAGCAAAATTAGCTGAAGTAATAATGGATATTGATAATCCTAGAGTAGGTCTTTTGAATAACGGAGAAGAGGAAACTAAAGGGCGAGATGTAGAAAAAGCAGCACATAAATTATTAAAAAATAGTAATTTAAACTTTGTTGGAAATATAGAAGGAAGAGATTTTTCGACAAAAAAAGCAGATGTCTTTGTTACTGATGGATTTACAGGGAATGTAGTATTAAAAACACTAGAAGGTACTGCAAAATTACAGCAAAATCTTATTTCTTCAGCTTTAGTAGATAATTTATTTAAACCTTTGTTAATTCCTGTAAAAAAAGCTTTGAAACCTGTCAAAGATCAGCTAAATCCGGATAAGTCTGGTGCTTCATATTTATTAGGTGTAAACGGAGTAGTCACGATAGGTCATGGTTCTTCTAATTCTGAAGCTGTCAAAAATGCAATTATATATACAGAAACTGCTGTAAAAAAAGAGTTAATCCATAAGTTTTCATCCGCATTAAATGAATTATGAAAAATATAGAAGACTTCGAAAAAACAATAGGGTATAACTTTAAGGACAAAAAACTTTTAAAAATTGCTTTAACTCATAAATCTTATTTAGATGAAAAACCAGATTTAGTATCAAATCAGCGATATGAGTTTTTTGGAGATACTATTTTAGATTTTGATTTAACAGAGTACCTTTTTAAACACTTTCCAGATTTAGATGAAGGAAGTCTTACAAAAATAAGATCAAGTGCTGTTAATCAGTCAAATTTAGTGAAATTAGGTAATGAAATAAATATTGGATCTTATATGTTTTTGAGTAAAGCAGAAGACTCTACTGGAGGTAGAAAAAAATCATCTATAATCGAAGATGCAGTTGAAGCTTTGATTGCAGCTTTATATTTTGATGGGGGATTAACTGCAGTAAATGGTTTTGTTTCAAAATACATATATCCAAGCATTAAAGAACTTTCTGAAAATCCTGGACAAAAAGATTATAAAACAAGGCTTCAAGAGTATTATGCAAAAGTTGGAAAAAAAGTAAATTATATGGATTCCTCTAGCGGTCCAGACCATGATAAAAAATTTCAAACACAAGTATTTTTAGATAAAGAGATAATCGGGATTGGTGAAGGCAAGTCAAAGAAAAGTTCACAACAAGAAGCTGCAAAACAAGCATTAGAAAAAATAAATGCCTGAACTACCCGAAGTTGAATCAATTAGACGTTCGTTATCTCCAAATATCATTGGTCAGAAACTTCAAGGTTATAAAATTAATGATCACAGAACAAATAGATTTAACACAAAAAACCCAAAAATTAATGAATCTTTATTAGGAATATCAAGAAAAGGAAAATTATTAATTTTTGATTTTGAAGAATATTCAATCATCTTTCATTTAGGAATGAGCGGAAGAATACAAGTAAACGATAAAAAAAATAAACATACAAGAGCAAGTTTTTACTTTGATAAAGATCAAGTTAATTTTGATGATATTAGAAGATTTGGATTTATAAATATTATAAATTCAGAACTAAAAAATAATTATCTAAAAAAAATTGGTCCAGATGTACTGAATATCACCAAAGAACAATCAAGAATGGTTATTAATAAAAGTAAGAAATCAAAATCATTGATAAAAGACTATATACTTAATCAAAAATATATGAGTGGAATAGGAAACATCTATGCAAACGAAATATTGTTTGCTTCAAGGATTCACCCTAAAACAAAAGTAAATACTTTAAATAACAATAATTGGAAAGATTTTTTTAACAATACAAAGAGAATTATGCATTTAGCAGTTAAAAATAATGGAACAACTTTAAGTGATATGACGTATTTTTTGCCTTATGGAGAATTTGGTTCAAATCAGAATTTTTTAAAAATATATAGCAAAATAAATTGTTTTAATTGTGAACATATAATTGATAAAATATACATAAATCAAAGAGCCACATATTTTTGTAGGAAATGTCAAAAATTAAAAAATTAAAAGTTGAACTTAATAGAGATGGTTCCCTTGAATCGGTTCACTTTATTAACGTTTACAAACATAATCAAAATGAATATGACTATTTTTTTCCAAGATCGGCTGTTAAACCTTTTCAACTTATTCCTCTTCTTCATGAAGCTCAAAATCAAAATATATCATTTACAAGTAAAGAAATAGCTATATTTTCATCTTCTCATTCTGGTCAAGAAATTCATACAGAATTAATCAAATTAATTGCAAAAAAATTCGATTTAAATCTTGAAAGGCTAGTTTGTGGAAAACAAAGACCATTTCATGAACTAACCGCTGATAATTTATTAAAAAATAATAACGAATTTACAAAATTACACCATAATTGTTCAGGAAAACACCTAGCTATGCTTTTGTTTTCAAAAATACTGAACGAAGATGAAAAAATCTATCATACCTTTGAGAGTAAAACACAATCGACAGTTGAAGAGTTCTTTAAATTTATTTTCAATGATAAGAATATAGGTTTTGGCACAGACGGATGTGGTCTTCCAGCAATACATTTACGAACTGATAGTTTTTTGAAAGCAGTTAATAAAATAAAAACTACAAAATATTTTAAAAATTGGAGTGATATGTTTAATTCATACCAAACATATCCGTTACTTATTGGTGGTGAAAATCGAACAGATACAAATATAATTCTCAATTCAAGCAATCCAACATTAGCTAAATCTGGTGCTGAGGGAGTTTTATTTATCACAAACAACGATGAGTCATACTTGTTTAAATGTTTAGATGGAAGTAAAAGGGGAGTAGATTTAGCTGCAACTAAGTACTTACATGAATTAGGAATAGTAAATGAAAAACCCTATCAATATTTAAGCAATCTTTATAGTTTAAATACTCAAAATACTAAGGCAGTCACGATAACGGTCTCTTAAATTTTTTTAATTTAAAGCAAATATTTCTATTTGTTACTATTATTAAATTAACAACAGGGTAAATAATGTATTTAAAATCTTTAGATATTAATGGCTTTAAGTCATTCTATGAAAAAACTTCTGTTGACTTTTCAAATAAAGTCAATGTAATAGTTGGACCAAATGGTTCAGGCAAATCCAATGTTGTTGATGCAATTTCTTGGGTATTAGGTACTCAAAGTCCAGCTACCTTGAGAACCAATAAGATGGAAGATGTTATATTTGCTGGAACAGAAAAGTTATCTCAAAAAGGTTTTGCAGAAGTTTTCTTAAATTTTGAAGTAGATGAAAAATTATTCAATGGAAATTCTGAAATATCTATTGGAAGAAAATTGTATAGGGATGGTACCTCAGAATATTTTATGAATGGATTAAATTGCCGTTTGTTAGATATTCAAGAATTTTTAAATGATGTTGGAATTGGAAAGCAGCAACATATTATTATTTCCCAAGGCCAGATAGCTGAAATTTTGAACTCTAAACCTGAAGACCATAGAATGACTATTGAAGAAGCAGCAGGAATTCTTCCACTCAGAGTTAAGAAAGAAAAATCGTTAAAAAGAATTGAATCTGGCGAGAAAGAAATCAAGAGAGCAAAAGACGTGCTTCGTGAGATTAAAAAACAACTAAAACCACTACAAGATCAAGCGGAAAAGGCAAAAATACATGAAGAGAGTACAAATCTTTTAAAGAATAAAGTAATTGAACTTAATATCATGATGTTCAGAAAATTTGATAATAAGTATAAAAGTTTTTTAAATGAAGAAAAATTAATTAATCAAAATCTAAATGATATTGACACAAAACTAAAAATATTAAAGGACCAAAAAAGTCATATTAATAATGAACTCGGTGATGGATATTCAATAGGTTCAACATTTAAAGATTATTCTGGAAAATTTAATAATATATCTGAGCAACTTAGGTCTTTAGCTCAAGTTGCAAATGAGCGAAAAGATAATTTAGAAAGAGAAGAAGTTAAGGCTTCAGAAGAGCTGAATAAAACAATAGGTAAAATAAATGATAATAATAATCAGATATCAATGCTCACATCCCAGTTGATGGATAAAAAGAAAAATTTAACTACTTTAGAAAATCAAAGTTCAGACATTAAATATCAAATTGAAGAAATTATAAAAAAATTATCTGCTTCTACTGAGGTAAATGAAGCAGTTCTAGAAAGTGAAATTAAACAAATAAAACAAACAATTGATATTACTAATAAAGATTTACAACTTTTTGAAAAAGAATTTTCAAAGTGGGAAGAGGATTTAAAAATTTCAGAATCGTTATTAATTGATTTAAATCTTAAGTTAGAATCCCACCAAGTTCCAAAAAATGAAGTTCAAGAATTTCCAAATTACACAAAAAAAATAATCCAAAGAGAATTAGATAATAATAAAAATAATATTCTTCAAATTAATATTGATTCTGAAATTCTAAATTCTGAACTTCTTAAGAAAAAAGAGCTTCTTTCAAATATTTTTCAAAAAGAAGAATTTAAAGCAGATATCAATAAACAAAAAAACGATTTAGAAAATAACCTTAAACAATTAGAACGTGATATAAATCTTGTTAGTAACCAACTTATATCATCACAAGAAAGAATAAAGAATCATTCAAAACATAATGCTGAATTAAATGAACTTAAAGTGAATCTTGAAAGTATTGATCACATAGAACAGAAGTCGCAATTAACTGATTTAATTGCATCAGCTAAAACCTTAATTGAGTTTAGTAACACAACTTCTAATAAATTAGACTTAGAATCTGTAAAATTTGATCAAAAATATGGAAATTCAAATAAAAGAATTGAAAAAATAGATGAAAAAATTGAATCTTTAAATATTGAACTTTTTAATACAAAAGACAAACTAACTAATGTAGCGATTAAAAAATCTGAATCGGAAAGTTTTAAAAGTAATCATTACTCTAATTTAATCAATATTTATGGATTGAACATTGATGAAATTAATCAATATGAAGTTGTCGCTACAAATCAAAATGAATTAGAAAATGAAATAAAACATCTTGAAATCAAGTTAGAAGAGATCGGTACTGTTAATTACTTAGCAAAAGAAGATTTTGACTCTTTAAATTTGAGACATGAAGAAATACAATCAAGTATTAATGATTTACAGCTTTCAAAAAAAGAGTTGCTTAAAAATATTAAAGAAGTCGAAACAGAAATAGAATTCAGAGTCGAATCATCATTTAACTCAATATCAGTACATTTTTCCGAAATATTTGAAACATTATTTCCAGGAGGTAAAGGCTCTCTTTCCTTTACTGATAAATCAAATATTTTAGAAACTGGTATTGAGATATCTGTTCAACCAAGAGGTAAGAAAGTTAAAAAATTATCATTATTATCTGGAGGAGAAAGATCATTAGCTGCAATTGCATTTTTATTTTCAATTTTTAAATCTTTCCCGAGTCCATTTTATATTTTAGATGAAGTTGAGGCAGCTCTTGATGATGCAAATCTCCACAGAATGATTAATTTGCTAGATAAAATAAAACAAGATGCTCAATATATAATCGTTACACATCAACAACAAACCATGCATGCTGGAGATGTATTATATGGTGTCACTATGGAGCCAGGTTCTGGATCTAGGGTTTTCACAAAGACAAAAGAAGATTTTGAAAGTCTAATAGGTACTAATGAAAAATAGTGATTTAGCTGATTTAGCTAGAAATATTGCAGAAAAAGCATATGCACCTTATTCTAATTTTAGAGTCGGTGCAGCATTGATTACAGATTCGGGAAATGTATATACAGGTTGCAATATTGAAAATGCTTCATATCCTGCAACAGTTTGTGCTGAAGATGTAGCAGTTGTTAAAGCTATATCCGAAGGCGAAAAGAGTATTAAAACTATTGCAGTTGCATGTATTGATGCTGAATCAGACACTGCAATATTTCCATGTGGAATTTCCCGTCAAAGATTAGCCGAATTTGATACAAAGAATGTAATCGTTGTTGATAAGAATGGTTATAAAGAATATACATTTGAGGAGATACTTCCTTACAATTTTAAATTTTAGAGATTTTGATTTATTTTTGGAATAACATTTAAAGTATCACCAACAATACCCAAATCAGCTAATTGAAATATAGGAGCTTCTTCATCTTTATTTATTGCAATTATATATTTTGAATCTTTCATGCCTACCTGGTGTTGAGTAGCTCCAGATATTCCACATGCAATATAAACATCTGGTTTAACTGTTTTACCCGTTTGTCCAACTTGTTGCGAATAAGGCATCCAACCTGCATCTACAATTGCTCTAGTTCCTCCAATAGCTGCGTTTAATTTTGCTGCTAATTCTTCAACAATTACTAAATTTTCTTTATCTACCATGCCTCTTCCAGCAGATATCACTACTTTAGAATCTTCCAATTGTGGCCCAGTTTTTTCTTCTTTATATATATCAAAAATAGAAACATCAGAACTTTCCACTTCAATAGTTTCGAAATTATCGATTAATTCAACATCAGCGGGGTCAAAAGATTTTGGCCTTATTAACAAAAGAGCATGAGTAGATGCAATCTTTGATTTGTATAAACTTTCACCACCATTTATAGAATTTATTGTTGAAACTGTATCTCCACTAATTTCAAAATCTATAGCATTTGAAACTGGACTTGAATTCAAATCTACAGAAATAAAAGAAACCAAATCTCTACAAAGATATGTAGAAGATCCTAAAATCAAGTTAATACCTTCGTTATTGATAATATTTGTAATTAAATCTGTAATCTTACTAAATTGTAAAGAATCACTGCTTCTTTTGATATAAGTTTGTTTAAAAGATTCAGAACCAATTTTTGGCGCATCATCACTTCCGATTGTTAAAACTTGATAATCAAGATTTTCATCCTGTGCTTTTTTAATTATCTCTAATGTTCCACTGCTAAGTGTTTCATTTAAAATTTCACCTAATATTAATGTTTTCATATAACTTTAAGTTCCTTAAGTTTGTCAACTATAACTTGGAAGGCTTCACCTTCGTCAATAATTGTTTCACCATTTTTTGAATTTTCTAGTGCTTCAATACTTATAAATTCCAAATTTTGTTCTGTTGTAATATTTAGTTTGTCTAGTTCGACTTTTTCTATTGGTTTAGACTTTGCAGCCATAATATCTTTGAAATTCGGATATCTCGGCTCTACACCTCCAGCAGTGACTGATATTACACATTTAGGTGGCATTTTAACTTTTTCAGATCCTTCTGATGTTTGCCTAGTAAGTGAAACATCATCCCCAATTTCTAAAGCTTTAACATAAGATATACAATCTAATTTTAAAAATCTTGAAACTTGCTGTGGTACCGTTCCCGAATAACCATCTGTTGATTCAGTACCAAAAATAACAATATCTGCATTTGTTGTTTTTGCTAGTTCACTTAAAACATTTGCTGTCATTAAAGAATTAGCACCTTTCAGTGAGTCATCATCTACGTATATTGCTTTATCAGCCCCCATCTGTAATGCTTGTTGCAAGCCTTTCATTGTTCCAGCAGGACCCATAGAAATAATCGTAACTTCAGCATCAAACTTTTCTTTTAACTGAAGTGCTACTTCAATTCCATATCTGTCAGTATCATCTAAAACTTGTTCTTCAGGCCTGACGATTATTCCGTTATCATATGATGTATCGTTAGCTGGGTCTGGAATTTGCTTTGCGCATACAGTGATATTCATAAATTTTATATTAATTAGAATTAATTATTACCGATATTAATTTCAGACAAAAATTCTTTCATAAAGTTTTGAAGTTTTACTTTAGATTTTTCAGCAATTTCAATTACCTCATTATGATCAAGAGGATTTTCACTTATTCCTGCTGCTAAATTTGTAACTAATGAAAAAGCTACTGTTTTTATACCAGCATGTTTAGCTACAATTGCTTCAGGCACAGTTGACATTCCAACTAAATCAGCTCCAATATTTTTAGCAAAATTTACTTCCGCAGGTGTTTCATAAGAAGGACCGGTGAACCAGGCATAAACACCAGTTTTAAACTCAAAATGATTTTCTGCTACTTTTTCTGCTAGCCTCAACAACTCAGAATTATACACGTTAGACATATCTGGAAATCTTGGGCCAAATTCTTCTATATTTTTACCAATTAGTGGGTTATCACCAGTTAAATTAATATGGTCAGTAATGGCAACAATATCACCTGGAGTATATTTTGAAGAAATCCCTCCAGCCGCATTTGTAAGTACAAGAGTTTTCGCACCTAGCATTATAAATGTTCTGATTGGTATCACTAATTCTTGAATAGGGTAACCTTCATAAAAATGAGCACGGCCAGACAGAATTGCTGTTATTTTTCCCTCAATATCTACAATACTTAACTTCCCAGAATGACCCTCGATAGATGGTTGTAAAAAATTTGGTATTTCAGAATAATTTAATTGATATAAAGGTTTGTAGTTTTCTTCAAAACCACTCATTCCGGATCCCAATACAATTACGGATTCTATAGTTTTCTCTTCAATGAATTCTGAGATAAAAACTTTAGACTCTGTTATTTTTTCAATCATTTGATATTAGGTTAATAAGTTAAATTTGATTTAAAAAGCTTTTACCTGGAAATATATTATTTAATTCAAAAAAATCACATATCGTTGAAGCAACATTATAGAAACCTTCCAGATCACCAATATATTCAGCTTTACCATTTTTTTTATAAGCAACCATTGGCACATATTCTCTTGAATGGTCTGTTTTACCGTCTGTTGGATCTGTTCCATGATCACCTGTAAAAATTATTAGGTCGTTTTCGCTCATGACATCTAAAATTCCTTGAATTTGCTTATCAATAAGTTTTAATCCCTCATAATATCCATGAGGGTCTTCTCTATGACCGTACAGCATATCTAAATCAACTAAATTAACAAAAATAAAATCATGATTACCACTTTTTACTTCATCATATAGGTATTCAAGTCCATTTGAGTCACCCACAGTATGAACAGCAGTTGTTAAAAACATTTCTCCAAATAAATCACTGATTTTACCAATCCCATATGTAGATAGATTATTTTTAAATAAATAACTTAGAATTGTTTCACCTGGGGGATTCATACCAAAATCTTTTCTATCGTAAGTTCTAACAAAGTTGCCATATTCTCCAATAAATGGTCTTGCAATTACTCGCCCTATATTGTATTCATCACAATATTTTCTTGAAATCTCGCATATTTTGTAAAGTTTCTCAATAGAACAAATATTTTCGTGGGCGGCAATTTGAAAAACTGAATCCCCAGAAGTATATAAAATTAATTTTCCTGATGATAGATGCTCTCTTCCCAGCTCATTTAATATTTCAGTACCAGATGCATGTTTGTTGCCTATGAATTCAATATTTGCTTCTTTTTGAATTGAGAGAATTAAATCTTGAGGAAATCCGTCAGGATAAGTTGAGAAATCTTCTTCAGTTACTAAACCTGCAAGCTCCCAATGTCCAGTAGTAGAATCATTTCCAATTGACTCTTCAGATAATCTTCCTACAGTAGCAATATGATTGGTATTCATATTTTTTACTTCAGTAATTTTTCCAAAACCTAACTTTTCCATAGTTGGTAAATTGACACCACCTACAGCATTTGCAACATTTGAAAGAGTATTTGTTCCTAAATCACCATATTTATCTGCATCAGGTGCTTCACCAACACCTAAAGAATCAATAACGACAAGAAAACATCTTTTCATTAAGTTGTACCAAAAAGCCTATCTCCCATATCTCCAAGGCCTGGAACTATATACCAACTTTCGTTCAGTTTTTCGTCTATATTACCTGTTATCAATGTGACATCTGAATGCTCTTTTTCTAAACGTTCAATACCCTCAGGAGCAGAAATAACAGTTAGAGCTATAATATCTTTTGGTTTTTGTTCCTTTACTTTATCGATAGCAAAAGACAGAGATCCTCCGGTGGCAAGCATTGGTTCTAATATGAAAACGTTTTTGTCATTTAAATCAGGTAAATTTTCATAATAATATTCAGGCTCTGCGGTTTCTTCATTTCTTTGAACACCAATATAACCAAAAGAAACATTTGGTAAAAGCTCTTTAACTCCATCAATTAAACCAAGTCCAGCTCTAAGTACTGAAATAGCAACACTGTCGTTTTCTACTTCATAACCCTTAGTATCTACTAATGGTGTAGTTATATTTTTTTCTTTCAATGAAATATTTTTAGTACCTTCAATAAAAAGTAAATATGAAAGCTTGGTTGCGTATGCTCTAAATTCTTCACTGTTTGTATTTTCATTTCTAAGTATTGTTAAGTAGTGACTTTTAAGCGGATGAGATAATTCAATTACTTGCATTAAAAATTAGATTAGCAAAACATTAAATCTTTTCTAGTTATTTTTCTTAAGAAGTTAATCTAATAAAAGTACATTTTATGCTTTAGTTAATGTAATATAATGTATTGCTAATTAAAAAAAAAGGAAATTAATGCCTGTAAAAATAAGACTTGCACAAAGAGGTAAGAAAAAGAGTAGAACTTACAGAGTAGTTGTTGCTGATTCTCGCTCACCAAGAGATGGAAAGTTTATTGAAGACTTGGGGTATTATGATCCACATCATAATCCTTCAAAAGTTGAAATTAATGTTGATAAAGCTGTGTCATGGTTAGATAAGGGCGCTCAGCCATCAGAACGTGCACAAAAATTATTAGAGATTTCTGGGGCATGGGCTCAATGGAGATCTTCAAAGGGAGAGGTTGTTTCTATTCCTACACCTCCTGAAGAAAAAGTAAAGAGTAGCTCAAAAGCAAATAAAAAGAAGGAAGAAGCTACACAGGAAGAAACTTCTGAAGAATCATCAGAAGAAACAGAAGAGGAATAATTTATGGCCGCAGGTTCAATTGTAAAAAATGTAGTTGAATATATTGTTACGCAAATTGTGGAAGATACAAAGTCTGTAAAAGTCGACATAGCAGATTCAGATGATGAAAACGTAACAATTGAAGTCAGAACTTCTCCAGATGATATGGGAAGAGTTATTGGTAAAAGAGGAAGAGTTGCAAGAGCAATTCGCACAGTAGCTCAAGCAGCAGCAGATGAAGAAGGCCTACAATCTAGCGTAGAATTTATTGACTAATAATACTCTATATCAAGTTGCTAAATTAGGTAAACCCCACTCACTTAGGGGATTTCAATATATAAATATAGACATTTTTTTTAGAAGATTTGACTTAAGCAATATATCAATGCAAGTTGGTAATGAAGAATTAATAGTTGAAAATTTTAAAACTCACTTAAAAGATAGAAATCTAATTAAATTTAAAGATTTTGACACAATAGAATCAATCGAGAGATTGAGGGACAATTTTGTATCTATTTCAGATAAATATAAAAATGATTTTCTAAATGACAATAAATTACCTTGGCCTGGTTTTTTCATAAATAAAAACTTAGGCAAATCAGATTTTGTTTTACTTGAGTTTAATTATTCTAAAAACTTTATTTTTTGCGAGGTTTCTAATTTAAATGATTTACCAATCCCTTATAATGATAACTTTTTTTCATATCAGGATAATCAACTTGTTTTAATTAATGACGATCTAACTGTTTAACCAGTCAAAAATTAAATTACTATATGTATCTTCTATCATATTTTCCGGATGCCATTGAATACCAATTGCATTCCATCCATTAGTAGTTTCTATTCCTTCAATCACACCATCATTTGATTTTGCAGTAATTTTTAAATCATCACCTAGTTCATCAATACCTTGATGATGAATAGAATTTACCATTATATTTTTTTCTTGAATTATTTCATATAGTTTTGAGTCTTCATAAACTTCAATATCATGAATGTGAGATCGAGCATCTTCAAAAGGTTTATCGTGTTCAATATCTTTAAAACCTGAATCATTTAGATCTTGATATAAAGTCCCATTTTTATAAACATTTAATAATTGATGTCCTCTACATATTGCAAGAGTTTTAACATTGTTTTGTTCTGCAGATTTGAATAGATTTAATTCAGTAAAATCTCTATTGTCTGATATTCGAATTGTTTTAGAATCAATTTCTTGATTATATCTTTCTGGGTTTATATCTCCACCTCCAGAAATTATCAAAGCATCAAATTTTGAAGCATTAATTTCAAGATTATTATTTTGTGGTCCAATAACTATTGCAGTATTCCCAAATTTGTTACATAAGTTTATAAAATCATTGTTTATTACAACACACGGAATATTTCCCGGCGCCATTTGAACATCTTTTACCCCAGTTGAAATTCCAATTAATTTACTCATGAACAAAAATGCATTGAACTTCCACTGACACATTAAGCGGTAAGCTAGCAACTCCAACAGCAGATCTTGTTGATTTTTCATCAAAATACTCTGCGAGCTTATCCGTAAATCCATTTAATATTTTTGCGTGATCTTGAAAATCATTATCAGCATTTACGAATCCTATTACATTTACAGGTTGTAGATTTTCAATTTCACCATTTGCTAAAAGTGTAGATATAGTCAATTCAGCACATAAGGATGCAGCTTCATAACCATCTTCTATTGATACCTCGGAAGGTATTTTTCCTTGAAATTTTTTCTTTTCCGTAAATGGAACGTGACCGGAAGTATATATGTAATCTCCAACTTTTTTATATGTTACGTAATTTCCAATAGCCTTTGGTGCATCTGGTAATTCTTTAGACATTTTTTAGTAAGTTTCCAATTAAATCTACAACTCTATTTGAGTATCCCCACTCATTGTCGTACCAGCAAACTACTTTTACATGATTTCCTTCTAGTAGCTGGGTAGATGAAGCATCATATATGCTTGAGTGCGGATTGTTTAAAATATCTGTAGATACTAGAGGCACATCAGAATACTCTAATATTCCATTTAACTCATTATCAGCAGCATTCTTTACTGCTTTATTTATATCATCTATAGAAACTTTTTTTTCAAGCTCAACTACAAGATCAACAACACTTCCGTCAGGAACAGGTACTCTCATTGCCATTCCGTCTAATTTTCCATTGAGCTCTGGAAGAACCATTCCAACGGCTTTTGCCGCTCCTGTTGATGTAGGAATTATATTTTGAGTTGCACTACGACCTCTTCTAAAGTCACTATGTGTCGTTTCGGCTAATGCCTGATCGTTAGTATACGCATGTACTGTAGTCATCAATCCAGAAATAATTCCAAAATTATCATCTAACACCTTTGCTATTGGTGCTAAACAGTTTGTTGTACAAGATGCATTTGATACAATTTTATCTTCAGGTTTGAGATCATCATCATTAACTCCTAAGACAATTGTTGAATCTATCTCGTCTTTAGGAGGTACTGTCAGTAATACTTTTTTTGCACCAGCATCAAGATGTTTATTTAATGATATATTATCTCTAAAAATTCCAGTTGATTCAACAACAACGTCAACATTCATATCTTTCCAAGGAAGTTCAGAGGGATCTTTAATTGAAGTTAATTGTATTACTCTTTCATCTACTAGTAATTTATCTCCATCAATCCTTACATTTGCATCTAGTATTCCCATTACAGAATCATGTTTAAGCAGGTAAGCAAGATTTTCATAGTTTCCCAAATCATTGATACCAACTACATTTATATCAGAGTTTTTTTCAACAATAATTCTCAGAATTGATCTTCCAATTCTTCCAAATCCATTTATCGCAATGTTGCCCATCTATAGTTCCTTACCAAGTCTTTTAATAGTATCAACTATTCTTGCTGCGTAACCCCAACCATTATCAAACCAAATTATTAATTTAATTTTCTTATTATTGATACCCATAGTAGCGATACCGTCTACGAGGCCTGATAAAGTACTTCCAACAACATCTGAGGAAACAATTGGATCATGCGTAATTCCAATAATATTTTTTAATTCATTTTCTGAAAAATTTTCTAGAATCTTATTTATTTTTTCTACGCTTGTTTCTTTTGTGATGTCTAAGGTTAGGTCAACTGTACTTCCATCAGGAATTGGTACTGTCATTGATGAAGATGCTATTTTGTCTTTTAAAAAAGGAAGTACATTAATAATAACTTCTGATGATTTTGTTATGCTTGGTATAATATTTTCTCCAGCAGCTCTGTTTAATCGAAAACCCTCTCCAGCTACATCAGCTAATCTATTTGAGTTTGAATAACCATGTACAGTAGTTAAAAAAGCTCTTTCAACACCTATCTCACTATTTAAAACTTTTAATATAGGTGCAACGGCATTTGCAGTATTTGATCCTAACGAGAATACATTTGATTTAAAATCAATATTTTCATCATTAGCACCTGGTACATAAATTTGGATATCTTTGAAATTTTCTGGAGTAGATGCAATTATGACTTTTTTGCATCCTTTGGACAAATGTATGTCAACTTCTTCTTTTGTTTTTGGTTTACCGGTAGCAAGGATTACTATATCAGTTTGAATTTTTTCCCAATCAGCTTCATTGCCATCTTTCCATGAATTAAAGATTATTTCTTTTCCATCAACAACAATACCTTTTTCAGTTTCTTCTATTTCTGCATTAAATTTTCCATATATTGAGTCATATTTAAGTAGGTATATCAAGTTAGCTTTGTCAGCAGTATCAGAAATTGAAATTATGTTGATATCGTTATCATTAAATGTCTGTCTTAATAGGTCTCTACCTATTCTTCCAAACCCAACTAATGATATATTTGTCATCAACCCTCAAAGATTATTGATTTATTCTTGTTACAATCAACTAATAATATACCTTAAAAATATAAACTATGAGAGAATTAGCAATAAATATTCATGATTCAATATTTGGATCATTGCCAACAACAGAGTTACTTAATAAAGCATTTGAAAAGAAAAAAGAATATTTTGGACATTCAATAACCTATAGTCCAAAAGTTTTCATCCCACTTACAACTATGTGTAGAGATAATTGTGGATATTGTACTTTTGTAAAATCACCAAAACAAGGCGGGACGTATTTAAATGAAGATGAAGTTATTAGTATCGCAAGTGCCGGTGATGAAGCTGGATGTTACGAGGCTTTGTTTACATTGGGAGATAAGCCAGAATTAAAATGGGATTTTGCTAGAGAGCAATTAAATCAATATGGATTTTCTACTACTCATCAATACTTAGTAAATTTAATGCAAAAAGTTAACGAAAACTATAATTTATTCCCTCATGCAAATCCTGGAATTATGAGTAAACAAGAAATTAAAGAATTAAAGAAATACTCACCATCAGGAGGCTTGATGATCGAAACATTTTCAAGTAAAGTACATGAAAAAGGTAGAGCTCATTACAAAACTAACACCAAATTTGTAAATCAGAGAATTAAAACACTTGAAAATGCATTGGATGAAATGTACCCAGTCACCACTGGTTTGCTTTTAGGACTCACAGATACAGAAGAAGAAATTGTAGAAGATATAACAAAGCTAATCCTATTAATCAAAGAAAATAAAGCTATTCAGGAAGTCATCCTTCAAAATTTTAGAGCAAAGAAAAATACTATTATGAAAAATAATTCTGAAATTACAAATGATTTATTCTTACGGATCATAGCAACTACAAGAATTTATTCTCCTTCTCATGTTTCAATACAAGTTCCGCCAAATTTGTCACCTGATATTAATTTATTTTTTAAAAGTGGAATTAATGATCTTGGTGGGATTTCCCCTATAACTATTGACTGGGTTAATCCAGACCATCTTTGGCCAAATATTAATGATTTAAAAAATAATATTTCAAGCACTGGACAAAAATTAAAAAAGAGGTTGCCCGTATATCCAGAATTTATAGAAAAAGAATGGTTAAATGAAGATATTTTTGAAAAAGTTAATAATATTATTGATACAGACGGATATCCACAGGACGCAAATGTATAAGAATATATCGTTTTTAAGAATCAGACCATGTGATAACGAAAATGAAATTTATCTTAATTCAAGACGACTAGAAGGAACTTCCACTTTTTTAATTAGAAGTAAGCTGAAACTTGAAATAAATAAAATACATCAAAAAGAGTTTCAAACACTCTCTAAAGATATAGAAATTGATGTAGATTCATGGTTAATAAACGACAGTAATTGGAAAAGTTTTATCGATAAACATCCCAAAAGATTAATTTATAATTTTAAAAATAAAAAAGAAATAGCTTTGGAAATTATAGATAGGTTAAAGCCACATACAATTTTAGTTTCTAAACCTTCAAATCTTAAATTTTTAAATTCAATAAAGACAAATACAAAATTTATAACTACTGCATACGTTGACAACATTGAGGAAGTTGTTGAATATTTAAAATACGGTATATCAGATTTATTATTGAGAGACTGGAGCTCAGCACAGATTGATGAGTTACAAAATATTGAAGGCTACAATTTCTATGAGAGGACATTACTATCTCCAATTTTTTCAATTGATGAAGCAAGAGAAGAATTTAATAAGGAAAGATATTTCAGATATTTAAACACAAGAAATGTAAGGGGTTTCAGAAGGGAAAAAACAGACTGGTCTCCGGGAAGTGGAAAAAAACTTCCAGAATTAAACAATTTTGTATTTAATAATAAAAGTCAATTTAAATATACAGAAATAGATGAGATTTTACAAAATGTTATTAATGGATATCAAATTACTGATAATGAATTAAAGTTATTATTTCATACTGCAGGTGAAAAAATAAATGACATTTCGAATACTGCTAATGAATTAAATTTTATAAAAAATGGTAATAATGTAACATTCGTCAAAAATCGAAATATTAATTATACGAACCAATGTACTTACAAATGTGGATTTTGTGGCTTTTCAAAAGGCCCAAATAGTTTGAATCTAAAAGAGAAACCTTACTCTATTGATATCCAAGAGATAGTCGATAGATCTGTTGAAGCTTTTGAAATGGGTGCATCAGAAGTTTGTCTACAGGGTGGAATCCATCCAAATTACACTGGTGAGTTTTATTTAAATATGGTTAAAGAAATTAAACAAGCTATCCCAGAAATGCACATCCACGGTTTTACCCCTTTAGAGATATGGCAAGGAGCTGAAACGATAAATTTAAGCATTGAAGATTATTTAAAACTTCTTATGGATGCAGGTTTAAATACTCTACCTGGCACTGCAGCTGAAATATTAGATGACAGAATCCGAAGATTTTTATGTCCTGATAAAATCACTTCTTCTCAATGGGCATATGTCATGGAAGTAGCCCACAGTTTAGGATTGAAATCAACAGCAACAATAATGTTTGGCCACATAGATGATATAGATTCATGGGTAAATCATTTTTCATTGATAAAGAATATCCAAATGAATACGGGAGGCTTTACAGAAGTTGTGCCGTTACCTTTTGTGCATATGGGATCACCAATTTATCTTAGAGGTAAAAGCATGCCGGGACCTACATGGGATGAAGTAGTCTTGATACATTCACTTGCTCGAATATATTTCACAAACATAATTGACAATATACAAGCAAGTTGGGTAAAACTAGGTCACGATGGTGCAGGTAAATTACTTAAAGCTGGTGTAAATGATCTTGGTGGTACATTAATAAACGAAAACATTAGTAGAGCCTCAGGTGCTGACCACGGTCAAGAAACTACAGGTAAGCAATTTATCGAACTCATTGAAAGTTTTAACAAAACACCTATCTTGAGGAATACTCTTTATACAGAATTAAAAAATCCTAAAACTTTAATTAAATATTCATGAATACATATAATGTCATAACATTATTTCCAAAATTAGTAGAAGAGTGGAAAAATATAGGAATTGTTAGACAAGCAATTAAAAATGAACTTGTAAATATTCAAACAACAGATTTAAGAGAGTATGGAATTGGAGATTATAAACAAGTTGATGATTCTCCATATGGTGGAGGGCCTGGAATGGTATTAATGCCCGAACCGTTAGATAACGCTATTAAGTCATTCAATTCTGAAGTAAATGTTTTCTTAACTCCCTCAGGGGAACAATTGAATGAAGTACTATTGATGAAATTACTATCTTTTAAGTCAAT
The DNA here is from genome assembly GCA_902625455.1 of uncultured Candidatus Actinomarina sp. Lineage (GTDB taxonomy): Bacteria > Actinomycetota > Acidimicrobiia > Actinomarinales > Actinomarinaceae > Actinomarina. The sequence continues at coordinate 31,654 of CACOBL010000002.1, forward strand.
AAATGTGATAGCTGGTAGGTATGAAGGATTTGATCAAAGAATCTTAGATATTCATGCAGATTTTAAGGTTTCTATAGGACATGCAGTTGTTTCTGGAGGAGAGGTTCCAGCAATGTATATGCTTGAAGCATTAGTCAGAAGAATTCCAGGAGTATTAGGAAATCCTGAATCATTAAAATTTGAAACATTTAATGATAACAAATATGATTTTCCTGTGTATACCAGGCCTGAAACCTTTAATAATTTATCAGTTCCAGAAGTTTTGTTGTCTGGAAATCATAAAGAAATTGAAGAATGGAAAAAGAATAATTTAAAAGACATATAAAGTATATTTACTTATATAATTCTTTCTTGGAGTCATTATGGATTTAATCGAAAATATTGAAAAACAGTTTTTAAAAGAAGATTTACCAGAATTCAAATCTGGAGACACAGTAAAAGTTAATGTAAAAGTCTCTGAAGGAAATAGAGAGAGAATTCAGACATTCGAAGGTGTCATTATTGCCATAAACGGTGTTGGAATCAATAAAACAATTACAGTGCGAAAATTGTCATTTGGAGTTGGTGTAGAGAGAATATTTCCTGTTCATGCACCAATATTAGATTCCCTAGAAGTTGTTAGAAAAGGTAAGGTTAGACGCTCAAAACTATATTATCTTCGTGATCGAGTGGGTAAATCTGCAAAAATTAAAGAAGATCGCAATTAACTAATTATTATTAAATTATTATCAAAAAAATACTTAAATTAATTTCAACGATTGTTCTGGCAGTTCTTGCAGCTACATTAGTAAGAACATTACTAGTTCAAATATATTACATTCCCTCAACATCAATGGAACCCACATTAAAAATAGACGATAGAGTCCTTGTAGTAAAAGATACAATTGTACAATTGAATATCGACAGTGGAGACATTGTGGTTTTTTATAACAATGATTCTGAGCATTCAGTTGGTTTATTCCAAGAATATCTAGACGGGCTTCAAATATGGAAAATAAATGATATAGACTCCCAAAACAATATTGCGATTATTAAAAGAGTAGTGGGGGTTGGTGGTGATATAGTTGAAATCTTAGAAAACGGAGAAGTATTCGTTAATAATTCAAAATTTACAATACTAAATATTGATGAAGGAGTTAATTTCAAGAGAGAAACATTTTTAATTCCTGAAAACGAGATTTTTGTATTAGGTGACAATAGACCAAATAGTCAAGACTCTAGATACATTGGAACTATTCCTATGGGAAATATTATTGGAAAAGCTACGCATTTAATTTATCCCATAGAAAATTTTAAAAAACTAGATGATTGAAGATAAAATTTGGAAATCAAATCCAAGCAATTACATTATAGGAAGTGATGAAGTTGGAAGGGGTTCTTTTGCTGGACCAATTGGTGCAGCTTCTGTACGTGTTAATTATGAAAGTATAGATTTGTTAATGGACGTCAAAGACTCAAAAAAGTTATCTCCAAAAAAAAGAAATCAAATATTTGAATTAGTTCAAGAAAAAGAAATAGAATATTCTTATAAAGAACGTGACAATAAATTTATTGATCTTTACGGAATAAAATTAGCAAACGAAAAAGTTTTAGAAGATTCTATATCATCGATATTCCAAGATGGTGATATCGTATACGTTGATCATTTTAAAATATCAAAATTTAATGCTATTTCAATTATTAGAGGTGAGGACAACTGCAGGCCAATTGCTCTCGCTAGTATTGTCGCAAAAGTTCTTAGAGATAATTTTATGATTGAGATATCAGAGGAATATAACAGATACGCATTTGCTAGAAATAAAGGTTATGGAACTAAAGAACATAGATTAGCAATTCAAAAATATGGACTCTCCGATTTTCATCGTAAATCTTTTAATTTAATGCCCAAATAACAACAATAATTGTTAACAACAGTGCAGCAATAATATTCAAATAGTCTGTTTTATTTGCCTTGTATGGTTTATTTGGATCAAATCCCATACATACATTCTAAATAGATTTGTATTAAACTTTTTAATATGACACTTGAATCAAATATTATAAATGAAATTAAATTCCTACAATTTAATGATGAAAAAGCGATGAATGCTATTAGTGCTGATGATTGGATTAAATTACAAGAGGAACTTGATTCATTTGAAAATAGCGAATTAAAGTACTTGGTGATTAAGCATATCAATGGTAATTATTCTGCTGGCGCACAATTAGGAGAAACAGTCAATGCACTGATGGACGATGTTTCTAATGCAGCAATAAAAATGTGGAACTGTAAAAAACCTATAATATCTCTTGTTGATGGAATTGCTGCAGGTGCTGGAGCAAATATGATGCTCCTTAGTGATTTCATTATTGCAACACCTCAAACAAGGTTTATTGAAGTTTTTGTTAGAAGAGGACTAGTTGTTGATTTTGGTGGTTCATGGGTTTTACCAAGGATAATTGGAATTCAAAAAGCAAAAGAATTAATGATGACATCTAATGAAATCAATGGCGAAGAACTAGATAGATTAGGAGTCCTTTACAAATTAACTCAATCTGAAAATATGGATACAGAATTTAAAAATTTAATCGAAAATTTAAATAAACAAAGTTTTATATCTATTTGTATGGTCAAACAACAAATTAAAGATGGCTTGGATTTAACATTCGAGAAATCAATAGGAAACGAAACAATAAATCAAAATAGTAGATTTCAGCATGCGGATGTTGCTGAAGGTATGACTGCTTTTTTTGAAAAAAGACAACCAAATTATAAAAATACATTGGATGAATAAAATAATTGCATAATTATACATTTAAGTGAATATTTATGCGATACTTTATACTTAAGAAATTGGAGGTTTACTAAGTGAAATCTAAGAAATCACTCCTTTTAATTTTTGTTTTAGCATTGGTAGCTACAGCTTGTTCAACCGCTGCAACTCCATGTGATGAAGCAGAAATTACAACAGGAGAAAATGGATTACCTGATTTAGGTGGTTGTGAATTTACGTTTGCTGTAGAGAATGCATATTTGCCATTCAATTATATTGATGCAGCTGACGGTGAAGCTAAAGGCTGGGACTATGATGTATTTAATCATATGGGTGAATTAATGAACTTTACACCAGTTTATGTACCAGCAGCTTGGGATGGAATGATACAAGCTGTAGCTGATGGACAATTCATGGTTGCTGGTGACGGTATAACAATCACAGCAGAGAGAGATGAAATTATTGACTTTTCTAATGGTTACATCAATCTAGCCCAAAGAGTACTTGTAGCAGTTGGTAACGATGAAATTACGAGTATTGATGATCTTAAAAATGGAGATTATACAGTCGCAACTCAAAAAGGAACTACAAACTATGAGTTTGCAGTTGCTGAATTAGGTGAAGATAAAGTTAAAGCATTTGATGATTTTAACTTTGCTATTCAAGCTGTTATCTCTGGTGATGCAGATGCGTCTATTATTGATGAGACTGCCGGTTTAGGATACATGGGTGCAAATAAAGATCAAGTTAAGTTGGTTGGTGGAGATTTAACATCTGAACAATTAGGGTTTGCATTTCCTAATGGAAGTCCATTAGTAGATGTTGTTAATCAAGGCCTTGCAGCTATGGAAGAAAGTGGAAAACTTGCAGAAATAAATGCGAAGTTCTTTTCACCAGATTTTGCAGTTACTTATGATGATATAGCAGAGTGTGATGAAAACATTCCTGCTGAATATCTTCCTGAGGATTGTGACGTATAAATAAGTAAATTATTTATATATAAATTTGTAATAGGCACGGAAAACCGTGCCTATTGCTTTATTATTAGAAAAATACATGAAAATTAAAAATTTATTCAAACCTGACAATTGGTGGTTGCTGATATTGATTGGAATCATTTCCTGGATGATTTATGTCATTTTTTCTAATCCAGAATATAACAAAGCTTTTAATTTTATTCTTCCTGGGCTTTCTATAACTTTTTTATCAACAATAATTTCATTTGTAATCGCACTTTTTTTAGGTTTGATATCTGGGATTGGTCGTATTTCTAAAAACAAATTAGCTAGTACAATATCTAGAACTTACATTGAATTTATAAGGGGTGTCCCTGTACTTATCTTAATTTTCACGATTGCATTTGTTGTAGTTGTTAGAGGTGCTGAATTTTTTAATATAAATAATGGCAATGTTCCAATGCTTGTTCGTGCAATAATTGCTTTGTCAGTATTTTATGGTGCATATATTGCTGAGGTGTTTAGAGCGGGTATAGAATCTGTTCCTGTAGGTCAGCGTGAAGGAGGAGCATCTCTTGGTTTAACAGACAGGCAGGTTATGAGATTTATAGTTTTACCTCAAGCTTTTAGAAACATGCTTCCGGCCTTAGGAAATGATTTCATATCAATGATGAAAGATTCTTCATTATTATCAGTATTAGCTGTTGAAGATTTGACATACAGAGGTAGATTGTATTCAGGAAGTACCTTCAGATTTGCAGAAACTTATCTTGTTCTTACTGTTTTATATTTAATAATTACACTGATATTATCAGGACTACAGAGAAGACTTGAGAAAAGACTTGAATCTAAATAATCAATCAGATAGAGAAAAAATACTCAATGAATATTTAGTTTATATAAAAAATGTAAAAAATTACTCAGAGAATACTATTAAATCTTATAGATCAGATATAAAACATTATTTTGAAAATTCTGAAAGAATTGGAGAATTTTCAAATTATCTTAAAATTTTAAATAAGGATAGATATTCAAAAACTTCTGTCAATCGTAAAATTACATCAATCAGAACTTTTTTATATTGGGCTATTGATAGTGGTTACTTAAATCAAAATGAAATAAAAATTGTAAATAATCTCAAAGTTGAAAAAAAACTACCAAATGTTCTAACGTCATCTTATATAAATAAACTACTAGACGGCCTCCCTGAATCTACTGAAAAAGATCTCAGAGATAAAGCCATTTTGGAGATAATGTATTCATCTGGCCTGAGAGTTAGCGAAGTATCAAATTTAACTTTAAACAGTATAAATAAAAATAACTCTATAAAAGTCTTGGGTAAAGGGAATAAAGAAAGAGTACTACCTATGACCAAAAGAGCATATGTATATATTAAAAAATATATTGAAACTTCTAGACCAAAATTTCAAAATGAAAAATCAAAAAATAATCTTTTTCTTGGTGTAAGGGGAGGTCGATTAAACGATAGAGAAATTAGACGAATTGTTAAACTTAGGTGTGGAACATTCCCACATAGCATTAGGCATACTTTTGCAACTCATTTGCTGGAAGGCGGTGCAGATTTGAGAATAGTACAAGAACTTCTAGGTCACAACGATCCCAGTACGACACAAATTTATACACATGTATCAAAGAAGCAACTACAAAAAAAATATAAACAATCTCATCCAAGGGGTTGAATAATATCTTTTCGATATTAGAATTCTTATGAAAATAGACACCATATTTGCAAGTTTCCTTGGTGAACGAAAGTTTGGAAACCGCTTAGGCAAGGAATATGGGATGTATAAACCAAAGGAGAAAAATTGAGTACAACAATGAAAGACCTGCTTGAAGCAGGCGTACATTTTGGACATCAAACTCAACGATGGAATCCCAAAATGAATAAATTTATCTATGGAGCTAAAAGTGGCATTCACATTTTAGATCTTAGAATCACTTACGATGCAATTGAACAAGCACAAGAATATGTACAAAAGTTAGTTGCAAATAGTGGAAAGGTTTTATTTGTAGGAACTAAACCACAAGCTCAACAAGTAATTGAAGATCAAGCAGTACGTGCAGGTATGCCTTATGTAAACTTTAGATGGTTGGGTGGAATGCTCACAAATTTTAAAACAATCATCAAAAGAGTAGTTTATTTAAAAGAATTAAAGTCATTAGAGTCATCAGGTGAAATAAATGCATATACAAAATCTGAAAGACTAAGGATTAAAAGAGAGATTGAAAAACTTACAAAATCAATAGGTGGAATTGTAAATTTAAATAAACTTCCAGATGCAATTTTTGTTGTTGATCTTTTAAACGAATCAACAGCTATTACAGAAGCACAAAAATTAGGTATTCCAGTTATTGGTTTAGCGGACTCAAATGTAGATCCTGAAGGTGTTGAAATTGTTATTCCTGGTAATGATGATGCAATAAGATCGATTGAATTAATTGCATCAGCAATTGCTGATGCTTGCCTTAAAGGTTCAGGCAAAAGAAGTGAAGTCGAGAATAAGGAGAATGAATAATGTCAATTTCAGCAGCTGATGTAAAAAAATTACGTGACATGACTGGCGCTGGAATGATGGATGCTAAAAAAGCTCTGACAGAAAGTGATGGAGATTTCGACAGTGCTGTTAAGTATCTTAGAGAAAAAGGTTTAGCAGACTCAAAAAAAAGAGCAGATAAAGAAGCGAACCAAGGAACTATCGGTGATTATATTCATTTTCAACAAGATAGAGCTGTTGCTGGTGTTCTCGTTGAACTAGCCTGTGAAACTGATTTTGTTGCTAAATCAGATGAATTTAAAAATGTTGCTAAACAAGTTGCAATGCATATAGCGGCTTTAAAACCTGAATTTTTAAATGTCGAAGATGTACCTTTAGAAAGAATCGATGAGGAAAAAGAAATTATTAAAAAGCAATCAGAAAATGAAGGAAAACCTGAAGATGTTATTTCAAAAATTGTCGATGGAAAAATTTCATCTTTTTATAAAGATTATGTATTGAATGAACAAACATTTTGTAATCCTGAATTTTATGAAGGTCAAGTTGGTACAATGATTGAAGAACTATCTGGAAAATTAGGTGAAAAAATTTACATTAAGAAATTTTCGAGAATCGAGGTTGGTACATAGTAATGAGTAGGGTTCTACTAAAACTATCAGGAGAATCCTTTGCTGATACCAGTACTAATTTTGGTATTGATCCAAGAGTTATTGAAAGAATTGCTTCTGAGATAACACAAGCTAACAATGAGGATATACAAATAGGTGTTGTTGTAGGTGGTGGTAATTTTTTTAGGGGCGTACAAGAATCTGCTAAAAATATGGCACAAGCAAACGCAGACTATATGGGAATGTTAGCAACTGTAATTAATGCTGTTGCTTTAAAAGATGCTTTAGATAAGAACGGTACACAAACTCGAGTTCAATCAGCCATAACTATGACTTCCGTAGCAGAACCTTATATTAGATTACGCGCAATAAGACATCTTGAAAAAGGCAGAGTTGTAATCTTTGCTGCAGGTACAGGTAATCCATATTTTACAACAGATACAGCTGCCTCACTTCGGGCAGCAGAGATAGATGCAGATTTAATGTTAAAATCAACAAGAGTAAATGGTGTTTACGACAAAGATCCTGAAGTTAATGATAAAGCGGAGCTGTTTAATGAAATTTCATACAAGGATGTTGTGTCTAGCAAATTAAAAGTTATGGATTTAACTGCCATAACATTATGTGAAGAGAACGAAATGCCAATAAGAGTATTTGATGGCACTAAAGAACAAAATATTTATAAAGCCCTTACTGGAGAAAAGCTTGGAACTTTAATTAAATAATGAGTGAAATTCTTATAAAAGATATTGAACAAAAAATGATTAATTCAATAAATCATTTAGTAGATGAATTTTCAACCATAAGAACAGGCAGAGCTAATCCATCACTAGTGGATAAATTGAATGTAGAGTACTACGGAACCAAGACACCACTTCAACAACTTTCAACAATATCTGTTCCTGATCCAAAATTATTAGTTATACAACCTTTTGATAAAACAGCTTTAGAAGAGATAGAAAAATCAATATTAAATGCAGATATTGGATTAAATCCAACTAATGATGGAGAAGTAATTCGTATACCAATACCTCCACTATCAGAAGAAAGAAGAAAAGAACTTGGTAAAGTAGCTTCCAAATCATCAGAAGATGCAAAAGTTTCAATTCGATCGCATCGTAGATATGGAATAGATGAAATCTCCAAATTAAAAGATGAAAACTCTGCTGATGAAATAAAAAGGTTGGAATCAAAAGTACAAGAATTAACTGATAAATATGTAAATAAAATCGATGAATTGCTTTTGGTGAAACAAAATGAATTACTTGAGGTATAAAAAATTATACCAATCAGATAATGATGGAACTTTTTGGCCTGGATACATTGAGCTTCCTGACGATAACGATCTAACTGAAATAGAGACAGCTAACAAAAATTCATCATTTTTCTCATCAAATCCAAGACTTATAACTGGTTTAGCTTTACTGATTATTGTTGCTGTTATGTTTTCAAATAAAACTACAGCTTTAATTTTGTTGTTAATTGTTGGATTTATCGCTACAAAGGAATGGTTTGATATGTTTGAATACGAACGAATCGTTCCCTATCCTTTGTTGTTGTATGCAGCACTTGCACCACTGTTAGTTGTTTATTTTTTTGGTTTAAACAATTTTCACATTCCTTATTTAGTATTTCCTGTAGGGGTGATTATTTACACAGGAACTTTCGTGACGTATGGTATCTATGATAAATTCGGCAGTTCATTTTTGTTTATAGTTTGGTTTGGAACTGGATTGGCATCTATAGGTTTTTCGCTAAATAATTTTGGACCTTTATTTACTTTTCTATTATTAATTTCAATATCAATTAATGACGTTGCTGCATACGAGTTTGGTAGAAGATATGGCAAGAGAAAGTTAGCTAAAAATATATCACCTAATAAGACAGTTGAAGGCTTTCTAGCTGGATTATTTTTAGGATCTGTTTTTGTTTTTTTTGTACTAAATTATTTTTTAAATATTACTTTTGCTCAAATAATATTAATTTCTATATTGTTTTCCATATTTGGAACATTGGGAGATTTATTTGAGTCAAAAATTAAACGATCAATTGAACTTAAGGATACGAGTACTTTTTTGCCAGGTCATGGTGGAGTTCTTGATAGAATCGATTCACAGTTATTAAGCTTTCCAATATTTCTTCTTTTTGTGCAGTTTTTAGATTTAATTCAATAAGTGTAATAATTAAACTATGAATGCTATTGTAACTATTTTGCTTCTCACATTGTTTGTAGTACTACACGAGTTAGGTCACTATATTTCCGCGCGAAGATCTAAAATTGCAGTATCAGAATTTTTTGTTGGTTTCGGTCCTAAGTTGTTTTCATTCAAAAAAAACAATACTGAATATGGATTAAAAGCTATCTTATTAGGTGGATATGTAAAAATACCTGGAATGGATGAAAACGAGGTTGTATCAGATTATACAAGTAAAGAATTGTTTCATACAGCATCATGGACAAAGAAACTTTACATTGCTTCATCAGGAATTTTGGTAAATTTTTTTCTTGCTTGGATAATTTTGTTCTCTATTTTTGCTTTCTATGGAATTGATCAACCAACATTGGAAATAGAAACAATTGGCAATTCAATAACTAATCCAAATGGAGATGCTCCTTCTAAAAAGGCTGGTCTTTTACCAGGTGACATCATTTATTCATTTAACGGTACAGAAGTTAAAACCTGGGACGAGCTGGTATCAATTATTGAAGAAAATCCTAATAAAAATATTTCGATCGGATATTTTAGAAATTCTCAAATGTATTTAACTACCACTAAATTAGAATCAAGAAACCTTAATAATCAGAACTTTGGATACCTGGGGGTCTCACCTGTATTAGAAAAACAAACTCTTGGTTTATTTCAAGCAATTTCTGCAACAACGCTTGTAGAGATTGATATGACGAAAGCTGCTGTGAAAGGAATTCTTACTTTATTCAATCCCTCAACACTGGAAGCATTACTAGGCACTTACACTGGTGAAACAATTCCAGACGAAGTAAGACCTTTAAGTCCAATTGGTTTGGCTCAGGCAGGGAATCAAATAGCTGAAGGTGGCTATGTAAACTTATTTAGCTTACTTGCTTTTGTTAATATTTTCTTAGCTGTTTTTAACTCAATACCATTAGTTCCATTGGATGGTGGAAGAATAGTTTTAGCTTTATATGAGGGAATAACAGGTAAAAAAATTGAAGACAAAAAATTATATCCAATTGCTGCAGTTGTAATTTTTATCTTTGTATTCTTAGGAATAACTGCATTTTATCTTGATATTACGCAACCAATAAGATTATGAAAATAGATAGAAGAAAAACAAGACAAATTCAAATAGGAAAAGTTGGTATCGGTTCCAATTTTCCTATATCTGTTCAATCTATGACAACAACAAAAACAAAAGACGTAGAATCCACACTTGCTCAGATATATGAAATAGCATCTAATGGTGCAGATATTGTGAGAGTTACATGCAATGAAGTAGATGCTGCAACAGGACTGGTGGAAATTACTAAAAGAAGTCCAGTACCAATAGTTGCTGATATACATTTTCAGTACAAATTAGCTCTTGCAGCTATTGAAGCAGGAGTAAATGGATTAAGACTAAATCCTGGAAACATTCGAAAAGAACAGCAAATTAAAGAAGTAGCCAAAGAGGCTTTACTAGCAAATATACCTATCAGAATTGGTGTTAATGGTGGTTCTCTAGATAAAGATTTACTTGAAAAATATGGTGATGCTACACCTGAAGCATTGGTTGAATCTGCACTTAAGGAACTTAAGTATCTTGAAGATGTTGGATTTTATGATATTAAAATTTCAGTAAAACATTCGAATGTACCATTGATGATAGAGTCATATCGGCTATTAGCTGAAAAAGTTGATTACCCCTTACATCTTGGCGTTACAGAAGCAGGACCATTACCTGGTGGGTTAATAAAATCAACTGCAGGAATTGGAACACTATTAAGTGAAGGTATTGGTGATACTATTCGTTATTCTTTAACAACCAATCCTATTGAAGAAGCAAAAAGTGGTAGGTCACTATTAGAGTATCTTGGTTTAAGAGAGAGAAACTCTCTGGATTTAATTGCATGCCCAAGTTGTGGTAGAGCTGAGGTTGATGTAATTAAAGTAGCTGAAGAGGCTCAAAATGCATTAGACAATGAAAACATTCCTTTACAAGTTGCTGTCATGGGATGTGTTGTGAATGGTCCGGGTGAAGCTAGGTCTGCAGATTTAGGCATTGCAGCAGGAAAAAATAAAGGACACTTATTTATAAAAGGTGAAGTAGTAAGAGTTGTAAATGAAAAAGAAATGGTGGATGCCTTACTTACAGAGGCAAGGTTGATAGTTGAAGAAGGTATTGAAGCTAGACTTGCAGCAGCAGATAAAAATGCACCAGAACTTGCCCAAAAAGATGTAAATGAACTAATTAACTCCCAAGGAGATATAAATAATTTTTTAGATAGAAAAAAATCAGTAGTGGAGATATCCTCAAACACTGAAATTGAAAATTAAAACCTTTAATATATACACATGGTTGAAAAAATTACTCCGATGTCAGAAGACTTCAATGAGTGGTATACCGATATTATTCAACAAGCAAAATTAGCTGATTATTCTCCTGTAAAAGGAACAATGGTCATAAGGCCATATGGATATTCACTCTGGGAAGGAGTCCAAGCTTACCTTGATAAAAAGTTTAAAGAAACTGGACACGAAAATGCTTATTTTCCACTATTTATACCTAATTCATTTATCCAGAAAGAAGCGGAGCATGTAGAAGGTTTTTCACCTGAATTAGCAACAGTTACACATGCTGGTGGGAAAGAACTTGAAGAGCCATTAGTTGTAAGACCAACATCTGAAACAATTATTAATCACATGTTTGCAAAATGGATAAAAAGTCATAGGGATTTACCAATGTTGATAAATCAATGGGCAAATGTTGTCAGATGGGAAATGAGAACTAGATTGTTTCTAAGAACATCAGAATTTCTGTGGCAGGAAGGTCATACTGCACATAGAACTCAAGAAGAAGCAACAAATGAAGCATTACAGATGTTAAATATATATGCGGAGTTTGCAGAAAATGCAGCTGGAGTATCTGTTGTCAAGGGTATAAAGTCCGCTAATGAAAGATTTGCTGGGGCTAAAACAACTTATTCTATTGAAGCAATGATGAAAGATATGAAAGCATTACAAGCTGGTACATCGCATGAGTTGGGTCAGAATTTCTCAAAAGCTTTTGAAATTCAATATTCTGATGAAAATAACGAGTTACAGCATCCATATCAAACTAGCTGGGGAGTGAGTACTCGATTAATAGGAATGATAATAATGGCACATGGTGACGATAAAGGCTTACAACTTCCTCCAAAATTAGCACCTACTCAATCAGTTATTATCCCAATAATTCCTAATGAGGACAGTAAATCAGATGTTTTACAAACAGTTAATAATTTACATAAAGAATTAAATGAAAATTACAGAATCAAAATAGATGATAGGGATAATATTTCACCGGGCTATAAATTTAATGAGTGGGAGTTAAAAGGAGTTCCGATAAGAATTGAAATAGGGCCAAAAGATATAGAACAAAATTCTGTTGTTTTTTCAAGGAGAGATGGTATCAACGGTAAAAATTCGATACCTATAAATGGTGCATCCCAAAAATTAGGTGAAAATTTAGATGATGTACAAGCTAAATTATTAAAGACTTCAAAGGATTTTAGACAAAACAATACGATACATGTGGACAATAAAGCAGAATTAATTGATACATTAAATTCAACTCCAGGCTTTGTTACATGTTACTGGAGTGAAAATACATCAGATGAGATAGAAATTAAAGATTTAACTAAAGCTACGCTCAGGTGTTATCTTTTCGATAATGAAGACACTGGCAAAGCTGTAAATAATGAATTAGTAGAGGGAAAAAAAGCAATTTTTTCAAAGGCATATTAAAAAAGGCTTTAAATAAACTTTACTATTTGGTACACTACTTTAGAGACAATTTAACTATGTATAGTGGGTTTCAAACCCGCTTTTTTTATGAATGGAGGTTTATATGGTTTCTGAAAAAGAAATCTTTAATGCTTTCGATTTATATCTAAGTGAAGAAAATCTTGAACTTTACGACCTTAACATAGTAAATTATCCAGATATCTCAAGAGTTGAAGTATTCATTGTAAGTGAAAATGAAATAGATATAGATTTAACTTCAAGATTAAATAAACAATTTCAAAGGCTTCTTGAAAATATTGGTATTGAAAAAGGTTCATATGAAATGATTGTTTCAAGTCCAGGTATTGAAAGAAAGTTAAAAACAAATAGACATTTTGAGCTTGCTCTCGGTCAACTCGTAAAAATTAAATTATATGAGCCCATTGACCAACAATATGTTTTAGAGGGCTTAGTAGGATCTACTAGTGAAAAAAATGTTAACTTAATTATCAACTCAGTAGATGTAATAATAAATTTTTCTAATATCAAAAGCGCAAAAATTGAATACAAAAAATTTAAAGAAAAAGTAAAAGGATAAAGATGAAATTAGGTAATGAAAGTAAACAAGCAATTGAGTCATTAGCACTTGAAAAAGGTGTAGCTGTAGAAAGCATGTATGAAGCATTAGTATCAGCATTTAGATCTGCTTACATGCGGATACCAGGAGCTGCTGAAGAAGCAAGAGTTACATTAAACCCAGATTCTGGAGAAGTTCTTATTTATGCTCAAGAATTAGATAATGAAGGAAATGTTATTGAAGAATGGAAAGTTGAATTAGATGAAGATGAGTTTGGGAGAATTGCTGCACAATCATTTAAGCAAATGATGACCACAAAAATTAGAGATGCAAAACGTGCAACAGTTCTTGAAGCCTACATTGGCAGAGAAGGAGAGCTTGTCACTGGTATAGTAACTCAATTTGATCCAAGGTTTAATCAAACAATACTCGATCTTCAAGATGCCGAAGCTGTTATACCTGCTGGTGAAAGAGTGCCCTTTGAGAGATTAGAAAGAGGAAATAGAGTAAAAGCTTTAATCACCGAAGTTAGAGAAGATGCAAAAGGCGTACCAATTATTGTAAGTAGAAGTAGAGCAGAATTTGTTCAAAGAATGCTTGAACTTGAAGTTCCTGAACTCACAGATGGAACAGTTGAATTAAGAGCGATAGCCCGAGAACCAGGAAGCCGAACTAAAATTGCAGTATTTTCTAACGACCCAAATGTAGACCCTAAAGGAGCTTGTGTCGGATCACGAGGTAACAGAGTTAGGCAAATTGTAAATGAGTTAAGAGGAGAAAAACTTGATGTTGTTGAATGGAGAGAAGATAAAGTTCGTTTTATAAAAGAAGCATTAGGACCTGCAGATATTGATGAAGTTGAGATTGATGAAGATTTAAAGTCTGCAAAAGTTGTTGTTAAAGATAGTCAATTGTCACTTGCTATAGGCAAAGAAGGCCAGAATGCAAGATTAGCGGCAAAATTAACAGGCTACAAAATTGATATAGAAGGTTTAGGTGATTCACCTCAAGAAGAATTAGAGGTGTCAGAAGAAGTAAAAAACGAGGAAGAATAAATGGCAAAAAAGCGAATTCATCAAATCGCTAAAGAATTAGATGTTGCTTCAGCTGATGTACTTTTTCATGCAAAAGAGTTAGGTTTTGAAGTTAAAACAGCTTCATCTGGTTTAACTGGTGAAGAGGAGGAGTTAGTTAAACTATCTTTATTTCCTGAAGTTGAAGAAAAGAAAGATGTAGTCGAAGACAAGAAAGATAAACCTGAAGAACAAAACATATCAGCTGATGAAAATAAACAAATTGAAAAAGAACAAGATGATATTTCTATAGAAATTATTGAAATAACATCAAATTCATCACCCAAAAATCTAGGTGAAATAATAGATATTGATGCTACACAGATTGTTGCTGATCTGATGGGGCTAGGCATTATGAAAGCTATTGATACTCCTTTAGAAAATAGCGAAATTGAACAACTTCTAGAAAAATACAATTTAATTGCAGAATTCGTAGAACCTGTATCAATTCAAAGGGCAGACATAATCGAAATTGAAAAGTTTGAAGATGACCCAGATAAATTAACACTAAGAGCTCCGATAATTACTGTAATGGGACATGTCGATCATGGTAAAACTAGTTTGTTGGATTATATTAGAAATGAAAAGGTTGCTGATGGTGAGGCTGGAGGAATAACTCAACATGTAGGAGCATACAAAGTTGAGTCAGGTGAAACGGGAATTACGTTTATAGATACTCCTGGACACGAAGCTTTTACTCAAATGCGTGCAAGAGGAGCAAACGTTACAGATATTGTGGTTTTAGTGGTTGCCGCAGATGATGGTGTTATGCCCCAAACAATAGAAGCAATAAATCATTCTACGGCAGCAGAAGTACCTATAGTTGTTGCAATAAACAAATGTGATTTACCAGAAGCTAACCCATCTTTAATAAAGGCAGATCTTACAAAATATGGTGTGATAACTGAAGATTTGGGTGGAGATGTTCCAGCCGTTGAAGTATCAGCATTAAAGGGAACCGGTATTGATGACCTACTTGAGACACTATCACTAGTAGCTGAAATCGAAGAACTAAAGTCAAACTTTAATACTCAAGCCTCTGGTTATATTGTCGAATCAAGAATGGAAGTAGGGAGAGGAAATGTAGCTACAGTCATCGTAACTAGGGGAACACTTAAGCAAGGAGATTTTCTTTATGCTGGGCAAGCATTTTGTAGAGTAAAATCAATGTTTGACCACAATAACAAAACTCATAAAAATATTGTTCCAGGTTCCCCAATTGACATAATTGGATGGGATGAATCTCCGACTGCAGGCGATCAGTTTATAGTTGAAAAAAATCAGAAAATTGCAAAATCAAAAGCTGAAGAAAATAAAAATAAACTTAAACAGCACGAAGACTCTTCATTTTCTGTTGAGTCAAGAATGTCAGATATGATGAAGCTTCTTCAAGAAGGAGAATTAAACACGGTCAATGTAATCTTGAAAGCAGATACTAACGGTTCTGTTGAGGCTATCAAAGACGGAATAACAAAATTAGCAACCGATGATGTTAATATACAAATCGTTCATTCAGCTGTTGGTGGTGTTGTATTATCAGATGTAGATTTAGCCGGTGCAACAAATTCATTAATTATTGGTTTTAATGTAAGACCAGATAGTCAATCTAGAAATATGGCACAAAGCAAAGGAATTGATATTAGAACATATAACATAATTTATGAACTTTTAGATGATGTTGCAGAAGCTGTATTAGGTGAAATGACTATTAAAACAGAAGAGGCTGTTATCGGAATGGTAGATGTTAAGACAACATTTAGAGCACCAAAAGTAGGCGTGGTCGCTGGATCTATCGTTACTGAAGGTAAGGTTGAGATTGATGCAAAGGCCAGATTATTACGTGGTGGAGTTGTGATTTATGAAGGTTCTGTAGTTTCTTTAAGAAGATTTAAAGATAATGTAGAGGTAGTCAACGAAGGATTAGAGTGTGGTATTGGCCTAACAGATTATAAAGACATTAAAGAGGGAGATACCATCGAAATACTTGGCGAAGTTGAGGTATAACAAAATAAAATGAGTGAGCAAACGCGAGGAGGACGAATAAATAGAATCAACCCGCTTATTCATCAAATTATTTCAAATGCATTACTCAGAAATTCAGATCCACTTCTTAACAAGGCAACAGTTACTCATGTCTCGACTTCTCCTGATTTAAAGAAATGTATTGTCTTCGTATCAACATTAGAGTCAAATGAGGGTAGTTTAAAAATATCTTTAGAAAAAAACAGAAATAAAGTCCAAAGAATCCTTAGTAAAGAAATGACAACTAGAAATGTTCCAAAAATAATATTCGAAATAGACAATACACTTAACAATGTTTCAAGGATTAATCAATTAATAGAAAAGGTAAATAAAGATTGAGTGAATTATTTTTAAATTTAGAAAATAAAAAAATACTTATAACTGGTCACGTTAATCCAGATGGAGATGCGCTTGGTTCAGCATTAGCGTATAAAATCATCCTGAATGAATTAGGTATAGAATCTGATGTTTGTTTTGATATAAAGGGGTCATTACCTTCAAACTTAAATCATCTTCCTTTTGATCTTATTGATGACTCCGTAGCTAACCAATATGACAGAGTCTTCGTATTTGATTGTGGAAATTCTGATAGATTGGGAAAGTATGAATATTTAGCTAGTGAAGCTAAAGAAGTTGTAGTAGTTGACCATCATATAAATCCAACATTTGGTGACATTAAAATTATCGACACTACTGCAGCAAGCACAACGCAGGTTTTGTTCAGAGAAATAAAAAAATATGGATATGAGATATCGAAAGAAATTGCTAATTGCCTTATGACAGGGCTTGTTACTGATACAGGAAGATTCCAATATTCTAATACAGATTCTGAGGTTTTTAATATCGCTTCAGAATTGATGTTGGCTGGAGCAGAGTTAACAAAAATAAGCGAAAATATTTATGGCTCAATTGAAATGAGTGGCGTAAAAATGCAAAGCTTGATAATTGATCGTATAGAATTAGATGAAGAAATAGCTCTTGTAACTTCATTTGTTCTTCAAGAAGATTATAAAAGGTTTGGAGTAAAAGAGTCAGAAGTTGACTTCTTAATTGATGTAATTCGATTAGTCAAAGAATCAAATGTAGCGTTACTTGTTAAAGAACAAATCGATGGAACTTTTAAAGGCAGTTTGAGATCAAGAAATGATATTGATGTACAATTAGTTGCTTCAGAATTTGGTGGTGGTGGCCATAAGGCTGCATCTGGTTTTTCTTCTAGTGAAAGTTTTGAAAAGATTAAATTAAGAGTGAAGAAATCAATTGAATCTCAGTTCTAACTTCTATCTAGTAAATAAACCTAAAACTTGGACTTCTCAAGATCTCTGTACAAAAATTAAAAAAACTTATAAATTTAGAAAGGTTGGTCATTCAGGCACTCTTGATCCGAATGCGGAAGGTTTAATGCTTATAGCAACTAATGGTTTTACCAAACTTTTTGACTATATTGAAAACTCTGACAAGACATACAAAGTAAAAGCTTTGATTGGATATTCATCTCCCACTTTAGATATAGACTCAGAATTTAATAAAATCAGAGATATCCATGTTTCTTCATACAAAAAAGAAATTGAATCCTTTCTGGTTGGTATTCTTGGAAGTTCTTCTCAAACTCCTCCAATATTCTCTGCAATTAAAGTAAAAGGGAAAAGATTGTATAAATATGCAAGACAAAATAAAGAAGTAGACATCCCAAAAAGAACAATCCATGTAAAAGATACTCAACTTCTAAGCACAGTGGGTTCTGAAATTGAATTCTTAATCACAGTTAGTAAAGGAACATATATTAGAAGTATTGTTTATGATTTAGGAAAACACCTTGACACTGAAGCAATAGTTAAAGAATTGGTAAGAACTAAAGTTGGAAACCATGACATAAATGATCCGGAAGTTGTTATGAACGCTAAATTACTTGATCCGGATTACGTAATGAAACCCATAAATTGGGAGTCATTGTTGACTCTTCCTCATATAGATTTAGATAAAGAAAGTAATTTATTAATAAAAAATGGCCAATTTTTATCAAATGATTTATTTGAAGAAAAGACAAAACATATAGTCACTATTGAAAATGAAATTAAAGCTATTTACGAACCATTTAACGATAAATATTTCAAACCAGATAAAGTGATAATATGAAAACTTATTTAAGTTTTAGTAAAGATGATTCGATTGAATCTTTAGTTGACGCAACATGTATTGGAGCTTTTGATGGTGTACATAAAGGTCATGTAGAGTTAATTAAAAAAACAAAAGAAATAAGCGAAAATTTTCAAATTGTAACCTTTAACGTTATACCTAAAATTTATTTTGATAAACAACTTAAACCATTATTGAGCAGTAAACAAAGATCAGATATATTTAAAAAATATGATCCTGTAAATCTTGTCTATTTAAAATTCGAAGAAATTAATCAAATTTCACCACGAGAATTTCTTAATCTATTAAAACATAATCTCAAAACACAAAAAATTGTAGTTGGTAGAGATTTTAAATTTGGTAAAAATAGAAAAGGTGATATACGTACTTTAAAAAATTTCTTTGGAAGCGATAACGTAATAATAATTGATGATTTTTATGTCAAAAACGATAAAGTTTCATCTACAAAAATTAGAAACTATTTGAATGAAGGAAATATAGAAAAAGTAAATCTCCTTCTCGGAAGAGAATATGAAATTTCAGGCAAAGTAGTAAAAGGTCTAAGATTAGGATCAAAATTAGGATTTCCAACTGCGAATATAAAATTTAAACATGATTTTTATTATCCAAAACTAGGTGTGTATGAAATAGAGTGTGAGTTAAATAATGAAATACACAAGGGTATTACAAATATTGGCTATACACCAACAGTAGTTGACAGAAAGGTATTAAAAGTAGAGGCTCATTTATTTAATTTTGACAGAGATATTTATGGTAAAGAAATTAGAATTCGATTGAAAAGCTTTATCAGAGATGAGATAAAATTCGATTCTTTAGATGAACTCATAAACCAAATTAAAAAGGATATTGATTCAATAAAGAATAAGTAATAATCTTCACTTTAGATATATCGACTACTATTATTATCACGAATGAAAACAAAGCAAGATATTATAAAAGAATACGGTAAATCAGAGACTGATACTGGTTCTACAGAAGTTCAAGTTGCTTTGTTAAGTAGTAGAATTGACCACTTAACTGAACACTTGAAAACACATAAGAAAGATCACCATACAAGAAGAGGTCTTTTAATGTTAGTTGGAAAAAGAAAAAGACTTCTGCAGTATTTGCAAAACCAGGATGTTCAAAGATATCGTGATATTATAGAGAAACTTGGCTTAAGAAGATAAAAAATAGACCTTGCGTTGTTAATTGAGAGCTTTTGTCGAAAGCTGACAATTAATAACCTTGGTCACTGAAAGAGGTTATATGTCTATAGATAATGTAAAAGTAAGTATTGGAAATTCGGAAATTGGATTTGAAACAGGAAAATTAGCTCTACAAGCTCCTGGTTCTGTTGTTGTTACATCTGGAGATACCAATGTATTAGTAACAACCGTTGCTAACAAATCAGTTAGGGATGGTATAGACTTCTTTCCATTAACTGTTGATGTTGAGGAGAGAATGTACTCCGCGGGAAAAATTCCCGGAGGATTTTTTAGAAGAGAAGGTAGGCAAACAGAAAAAGCTATTTTGGCATGCCGTCTAATTGATAGACCACTAAGACCATCCTTTAAAGATGGATTTAGATGCGAAACACAAATTATTGCAACTGTTTTAAGCGTTGATAATGAGAATGAGTATGATATTTTAGCTCTTAATGCAGCTTCACTCGGTTTACAATTAGCTGGAGTACCACTTGAATCAGCAGTTGGAGCAGTGAGAATGTCATTAATTAATGACAACTGGGTTGTTCAAGCAACAAATTCAGAGTTAGAAGAATCGGTATTTGATATGGTTGTTGCAGGAAGTTTAAACAGTAGTGGCGAAGTAGATATCGTTATGGTTGAAGCTGGTGCTACAGATAATGCACTTTCAATGATAGAAGAAGGAAGCATTGCTCCTTCAGAAAATATTGTTGCTGACGGTATCGATTCATCAAAAGAATATATTGCAAAATTAATAGAAGCTCAAAAAGAGCTAGTTGCAAAAAGGGAAGTTCCTCAAGTGGAATGGCCTATTGTTGAAGATTTTTCTGAAGAATTGAAAAATCAAATTAATGAAGAGTTTGGTTCTGATATTGAATCAGCAACAGCCTTAACAGATAGAGCTGAAAGAAGTGAAAAGCAAAATCAGCTTGAAGAACAAGTTATTGAGAAATACCTTAGTGAAGATGAGGATAATACAAAAGCAATTAAATTGGCCTTCAAATCAATTGTTAAAAATACTGTAAGAGATAGAGTATTATCTGGAGGATCAAGACTAGATGGAAGAACTCCTACAGATATAAGAAATATCTCTGCGGAGATAAATTTACTTCCAACAGTACATGGTTCATCTTTATTTTTAAGAGGTGAAACTCAAGTATTAAATGTAACAACATTAGGCATGTCTAGATTAGAGCAGATGCTAGATACCATTGATACGGTTACATCAAAAAGATATATGCATCATTATAACTTTCCGCCTTATTCAACTGGGGAAGCTTATCCAATGAGAGGACCAAAAAGAAGAGAAATAGGTCACGGTGCATTAGCTGAAAAAGCTTTAGTACCTGTAATTCCACCTAAAGTAGATTTCCCATACACAATTAGAGTTGTTAGTGAGGCAATCTCATCTAACGGATCTACATCACAAGCATCAGTTTGTGCATCTAGTTTATCCTTGATGGCTGCTGGTGTTCCAATTAGAGAGCATGTTGCAGGAATAGCTATGGGCTTAATTTCAAAAGATGATAATTATGTAACCTTAACAGATATTTTGGGAGCTGAAGATGCTCTTGGTGATATGGACTTTAAAGTGGCTGGGACTAGAAATGTAATAACTGCATTGCAATTAGATATGAAAATAGAAGGACTTCCAGCTGACGTATTAAGAAAAGCGTTAAACCAAGCTATGGATGCTAGGCATCACATTCTTGATATTATGGAAGACACCATAGCTCAACCAGCAGAGAATCTTTCTGGAAATGCACCTAGATTAGAAAATATTGAATTACCAAAAGACAAAATTGGTGAAGTAATTGGACCAAAAGGTAAAAATATTAGAAAAATTGAAGAAGAAACAGGTTGTTCTGTTGAAATTGACGATGATGGTATCTTAACTTTAGGTTCTACTGAGGAAGAAGCAATAGCAGCTGGTAAAGAAATGGTCATGTTGATTATTGATCCACCAGAAGCAGAAGTTGGAGCACAGTATGATGGTGAAGTAGTTAGCGTTGCTACATACGGAGCATTTGTTAATATCCTTCCTGGTAGAGACGGTTTATTACATGTTTCTAAATTTCATTCAACTAAAAGAGTTAATAACACAGAAGCTGTTGTTTCAGTAGGGGACAAGATTAAAGTCAATGTTGATTCAATTGAGAATGGTAAAGTAAGCCTTTCTCCAGTTGAGGACTTAGAAATTCCCGAAGAGGCTGAGGGTGGAGAGTCTAAAAACTCAAGAGACAGAAAACCTTCTAGATCAAGAAATAATAATAGAAACGGTAGAGATAAAAAGCATGGTGGCAATAAAAAATCTTCAAATAGAAAGAGAGTATCTTTTGAAGATGAATTTGAAAAAGGTCTCTAGACTACTTTCTGTTTCCAGTTAATGTTGTAGGATTTGTTGGTTCGGTAGTAACGTAAGCATCTGGATTAATTTCTGATACTATTTTTAGAACTTCTTTTAATCTTTTTCTTGGTGTAACGCACCATGTAATACTGACTTCACCCTGCAAGCCTTCCCCATTAACAATTGTGACTCCAAAACCCTTTTCTCTCAATTCTTTAGCAACCCCCATACTTTCAGTATCTTTTGGAGCAAAAATTCTCACAACAATGTCGCCAATTGCAATTGTATTTTCTATGTAAGACCCCATGATTGTTCCGGATGCAAAACCTAGTGCATATCCAAAAATTAAAAATGGATCATTTAAATCTTGAATTACCTGAGATATCGCTACTACCCAAATTGCTGATTCAATGAATCCCATCACAGCTCCAAATACTGGCTTACCTTTATTGACATATAGCACTCTTAAAGTACCTAATGTTTGATCTAATAACCTTAGAAAGAAAATTGAAAGTGCTGCTAGTAAGATGTCCATATTCGTATTGTACGATTTATATTATTTTATTGTGTCAGTTAATTCTTTATAAACTTTAGACATTTTTTCATATGTCTCTTCAACTAATTCATCGATAGTATCTTTGGTATACTTTGTAATATCAATAGGCTCAAGTGTGTTAATAATCGCTTTACCACTTTTCATAAATTTTTCACCTCTAGGCCAAATATCACCTGTCCCGGCAATAACAACTGGAAGGATTGGAATATTGTTATCAAGAGCAATATGAAAAGCTCCGCTTTTAAAAGGTAAAAAGTTTTCTTTTTTTGCTCGAGTGCCTTGAGGGTAAACCATAATGGACCAGCCGTTTTTGAATAGTGTTTTTGCTTGTTCGTTTATACTTTTACGATCATTTTTGTCGGATCTGTCAACTTTTATAAAATTAAACGATTTTGCTGCTGTTCTAAAAAAAGGTAGTTTGTAAACTTCTTTTTTTGCCATAAATACCCATTTAATTTTTAAATATCTAAATTGCATCATTGGATCTAAATTTGATAAATGATTAGAGATTACAACATAGGGTTGATTTTTTTTATAATCATAATTCTTTATTAAAGTAACTTTAGATCTTGCTGCCCACATCCATGGTATTGTCCAACTTTGGGCAATATAGTATTTTAATTTCGTAAATTTATCAAATAAACCTACAAACCAAATTGAATAGGCAACTGGTATGGTGTAAATGCCCATAATCAATAGATTTATCCATGTGAGTAATTTGTTCTTCAACATGGTGTAAGTGTAATGTAGAATCATTTACATAATAAATTATGTTAGAAAAAATAGAATTAAGGAAGAAACTAAAAAATATTTCATTGGTCAATGATGAATACTCTCACTTAGTTATTGATAAGTTGCAGAATATAATTAAAGATAAAATTGTTTGTACTTACCTACCACTAGAAAATGAAATCAACATCAATATGCACCTGAAAGGACAATCAGTATTGTCTACTACTTGTTTACAAGATGAAGAAATAAAGATTTGTATTTATGAAGAACCATTTGAAAAAAATAGCTTTAATGTTTTTCAACCTGTTAATTTAAAAATTATTAACAACGTTGATATATTTTTGGTACCTGGAGTTGGATTTGATAAAAAAGGTACTAGGCTTGGCAAGGGTAGGGGTATTTATGATCAGCTACTTTCTAATTATTTGGATTCAATTTTTATTGGGGTTACAGATAATAACCATATACTGGATTATATTCCTTTAGAAAATCATGATATTCAAATGCACAGTTTGTTAACTCAT
The DNA here is from genome assembly GCA_902625455.1 of uncultured Candidatus Actinomarina sp. Classification (GTDB taxonomy): domain Bacteria; phylum Actinomycetota; class Acidimicrobiia; order Actinomarinales; family Actinomarinaceae; genus Actinomarina. The sequence goes on from CACOBL010000002.1 coordinate 55,604, forward strand.
GATGAATTTATTGATATTAATTTATAGTATCCTTTACATATGGAAGTAAGCGTAAATGTTGGTTATTTTGGTCCACATATTTCAAGTGAAAAAAACTTAATTAAAGAATTAGATGAAATAGGAATATCGTGTATTTGGACAGCAGAAGCATATGGATATGATGCGGTTACTCCACTTTCATATTTTGCTGCATTAACAGATAATATCAAATTAGGTTCCGGCATCATGCAAATTCCTGGAAGATCTCCCGCAATGACAGCAATGACAGCTGTTACTATTGATAAACTTTCAGGTGGTAGATTTAGATTGGGGATTGGTGTTTCTGGGCCACAAGTTGTAGAAGGTTGGCATGGGGTTGCTTATGGAAAGCCATTAAAAAAGACTCGAGAATATGTACAAATAGTTAAAGACATTTTACAAAGAGATGGAAAGACTTCTTTTGAAGGTGAGTTCTACAACCTACCTTACAATGGCATTGACGCATCTGGTTTAGGAAAACCATTAAAACTAATTGAAGAACCTCTTAGAAGCGATATTCCAATATATCTTGCAGCTATAGGACCTAAAAATATTCAACTAACTGCCGAGATTGCTGACGGATGGCTTCCTTTCATGTATTCACCAACACTTGGAGATAAATTTTTTAATCAATTTTTAGAAAAAGGTTTTGAAAAATCTGGTGATCCAAATAAAAAAGATAAATTTAACATATCCGCTCCTGTTTTTGCAAAGATATGCGACGAATCTGAAAGAAATATATATCTTGCACCTGCCAGAAATAATTACACACTGTATGTTGGCGGAATGGGTGCAAAAGACAAAAACTTTTACTTCAATTTGATGTGTGAATATGGTTACGAAGAAATTGCTACACAAATTCAGGAATTGTATTTAAAAGGAGAAAAAGCAGAAGCTGAGTCAATTTTTCCTGAAGAATTGTTAAATGACTTAACTCTTGTTGGCTCTAAAGAACGAATAAAAGAAAAACTTGAAGACTGGAAGAACTGTAACGTTACTGAACTGTCTGTAGCAATACCATTAGACATAGATACTATAAAATTTATCAAAAGTTGTTTGTAAATGAATGATCTAACACCAGAAAATATTAATGTAGCAACTTGGAAGATTCCTAGTCCGTTAGGCATAATTGGAAGCCATGCCAATGGAGAGTTTAACGGTATGACTGCAAGTTGGATAACCCAAGTAAGTATGGACCCACCTTTGATAGGTGTAGGCATAGATAATAAAAGTGTAACTTTTAATTTAATGAATCAAAGTGAATTTTTTTCTATCAACATGTTTTCACCTGACTACACAAAAGTTTTTGTTAAATTTTCTAAACCTGCAGAGTATTCAGAAGGGTATTTGAACAAAGAACCAATTACCTTAACTGAAAATTCAGTTCCAATATTCGATAATGCAACTGTTTGGTTAGAACTTAAAACCGAACAAAAAATTAATTTTGGTACTCATACTTTTTTTGTTGGTGAAATTATTAATTGTAAATCATTATTACCTGAAGAAAGAGTCGCATACATGGGGGATACACGCATGAAGTACGGGGGCGTTCCAAGAGGAGGGCACGAATAAGTAGGTGAAGAAATATTTTTATTTATTGATTTCAAATATTTCTTTATTTGTTATTTTTCCACTTATTCGATTAATAAGTAAATCTTTTTATGAAAAAAAGATACTACCGTTTGTACTCAATTTAACATGCAATTCAAAGCCAATAGACTATCAAAGAAAAAAGGTTATTCCTGAAGCAAGCGGTAAAGTCTTAGAGATAGGAATAGGACCTGGATCAAATCTAAAACATTATGATAATCAAAAAGTAACAAGCATTTTAGGTATTGATCCTTCAAAAGAGTTAAATCAAATTGCAAAAAAAAGAGCAGAGAAAAATAACTTAAATGTTGAATTCTTAATTGAATCTGCAAGTAGTATATCAGTCGAAAGTAATTCTATTGATACCGTGGTAAGCACTTATGCATTGTGCTCTATTCCAGAACCTGAAAAAACACTAAATGAAATTAAAAGAGTTCTAAAGAATGACGGAATATTTATATTTAGTGAACATGGGTTATCTCCCAACAAAAGGATTTCATTTATTCAAAACATAACTGATTTCTTTTATCCTCAAATTGCTGGCGGCTGTCATACGAATAGAAATATTGAAAAATTAATTACAGATAATGGATTTCAATTTTTAGATTTAAACAATATATATCTTCCTGGAACTCAAAAATTTTTAGGTTACAACTATTGGGGTAAGGCAAAAATCAGCTCTTAGTAACAGCTAATATTGCCTCGACACACTCTTTCGGATTATCTTCTTGGACAAAGTGCCCACCTTGAATTGTCTTGTGTGGTTGATTTTCACAACCAGGAACAACTTTGGTAAATGCTTTATCAACACCTTTAAATATATGATCTTGTTCACTGAAAACACATAAAAAAGGTTTATCCCATTTTTTTAATTCTTTCCATGCATTTCTGTTGTATTCAGAACTTGGATCATCTGGTGTTACGGGTACTATCATTGGAAATTGTCTTGCTGCTTCTTTATATGAATCATCTGGAAATGGTGCGTTGTAAGCATCGATTACGTGTTGTTCTAGACCATTAACAGTTCCACCTTTTACAATTCCCCCAGCATGGAAATTCTCAACTGTTTGTGCATAATTTTTCCAGCTTTCAAATGCTTCACCTGGTGACACATCACCTGTAGGTAACCCAGTATTACTTAAAACTACGCTACTAAAATTTTTCTGATTATCTACTACAAGTCTTAAACCTATTAATCCTCCCCAGTCTTGTCCAAACAGAGTTATGTTGTTTAAATTCAAATCTCGCAACCAAGCATTCATCCATGCTACGTATTTTTCATATGTATAAGCTGTTCTTTCAGACAGCTTGTCTGACTTCCCAAAACCAGGCAGATCAGGCACAATTACTCTTAAATTATTCTCAACTAGAGGATTTATAAATTTCCTATAAATATACCCCCAGTCAGGTTCTCCGTGAAGCAAAAGTACGGTTTTATTATTTTCTGACCCTTCGTCAACATAATGAATTCTTAAATCTCCATATTCCGAATTTAATGTGTAGAAATGTTCTTTGTAATCCCATTCTTTAATGCCTTCGAAATCTGAAGGGTTGTTTTGTAGTATTTTTACCATACTTTTATTTTACAGATTATGAATAACGTTTGTTACAACACCCCAAACAAATGCTTCACTCTCGTCTGCAATGAAAATTGGATCAAACGCTTCGTTTTCCGGTTCTAAGATGATTCTTTTACCTTTTTTACGATATCTTTTCACTGTAAGTTCATTGTCTACAACAGCAATGACTACTTTTCCGTCTTCAGCTTTTAAGCTTCTATCTACTACTAAGATATCGTCTGGAAATATACCAGCATTAATCATGGACTCTCCAGATGCTCTTACCAAAAATGTTGATGCAGGATGTTTAACCAAATATTGATTTAAATCTATTTTGTCTTCTAAATAGTCGTCTGCAGGGGATGGGAACCCTGCAGCAACCTTATTGCTATAAATCGGCACTTCATATAAACCTTTGTTGATGACCTCAGAGATATACTTAACCTTACTTATAGGAATACGGACAGCTTTTGTCTGCTCTCCATACTTGCCTTGACCTTTTGGTCTACCAGCTCCTTTTCTTACTCCACCTCTTGGCATAAAAATGTCTTTCTTTTTTCTTAGAATAGTGTACAGTATTCAAAGGAGTAAGTAAGTGAATAATAAAATTTTTGCCCTAGTGGACTGTAATAATTTTTATGCGTCTTGTGAGAGAGTATTCAACCCAAAGCTAGAAGGAAAGCCTATTGTTGTTTTGTCTAACAATGATGGATGTGTCGTTGCTAGATCAAATGAAGCAAAAGCGTTAGGCATACCGATGGGAGCCCCATACTTTAAATACAAACAACTTATCAATAGAAACAAAGTTCATGTATTTTCATCAAACTACACCTTCTATGGTGATATGTCGGCCAGAGTGATGACTTCACTAAAATCTCTTGTAAGCGATATAGAGATTTACTCTATTGATGAAGCATTTCTCGATATTAGTAGCTTTTACTACTGTGATTTAGAAGAGACAGCTCAAGAGATACGAAGATTAATTAAACAGTGGACAGGGATTCCAGTTTCTATAGGTATAGGCCCAACAAAGACATTAGCAAAAGTAGCAAACAGACAAGCTAAAAAATACACAACATCTAATGTCTTCGATATACGAGATCAGAGCGTAAGAGATGAGATTTTAAAAGATCTACCACTTGAAGAGATATGGGGAATTTCAACAAGATGGGGAAGAAGGCTTCGAAAAATTGGAGTAGATACTGCTTACGATTTAACACAGGCAAACGCTCGTTATGTCAGAAAAACAATCAGCATTGTAGGGGAGAGGATACATCATGAGCTAAATGGTATTTCCTGTATTGGCATAGAAGAGGTGAAGAATAAGAAAAGCATCATATCCTCTAAATCATTTGGTAGAAAAGTAATGTTAGTAAGTGAGTTAGAGGAAGCTGTTTCTAACTATGTTGCTAGAGCATGTGAGAAGTTGAGAGCACAGGGTTCTAGAGCACAAGGCTTGTATGTATTTTTAAGAACTAGTCCATTTGTTGATCCAGAGAAAAGATACAGCAACGGTATGAGTATATTTTTTTCAATACCAACAAGCAATACATCAAAGATTGTCAAAGAAGCAAAACATCTAACGCGAAAACTCTTTGTGTACGGATATGAGTACCAGAAAATTGGTGTGATGCTGCTAGATATCACTGGCGCAGAGAATGAACAATATAGTTTTTACGAATATGAAAATTACGATCAATCAGACCGTGTGATGGAGGTACTAGATGGTGTTAATAGCAGATATGGATCAAGCACACTGACATTGGGAGCACAGGGTATAAAAAAAGACTGGAGAATGAAGTCGGAAAGAAAGTCTGCTGCTTACACAACAAATATGCTTCAAATACCAGTTGTGAAGTAAGAAAAGTATGAAGTAATCTGTTTAAATTAAAGTTATGGTTTTAAAGAATCCATATGCACACTCTTTAGATGGTCTTGAAATAGAAGACCCAGTACAAAGCTTTTTTGATTACTGCAAGAAACGTGAAGCAGTAAGGGTAAAAAGAGAGTCAGGAGAAGAGTACCCCTGGAGTGATGATCCAATTTTACAAAAAGGCCGTTTTCTAAATGTTTTTAGAGAAGATGATAAAGTAAGTAAATCCATTATTAAGTTTGCTGAACCAGTAAAAGATGACTTACCATTTTTAATCCAGGTTTTATTTTTTAGTAGATGGTGCAACAGAGATTTAACTATAGACCAGCTAACACTTGATGATTTAAGTAATCCAGAAATTTTAAAAGAAAAACTGCTCAGTTTAGAACAATGGGAGAATTTCACAGCTTACCCAGTAGAAGGCTCCTATTGGGGTGAAAAGCTATATAGCCGCATTGATGCTGCAACATATAAATTTTATGAAAAAAAAGAAGAGTTAGCCGAAGTAGTTTTAAATTCTAATAGAGATGTTATTACTGCTACAAACAATGTAAATGACCATTTTAAGATGAATAATGACTTCCCAATATTTATGGCATTGATTGATATTGCTTGGTTCAGAGAAGACGTCATACCAATTACTACTGATGTTCCAACTGGTATTGGCGCAGAACCATATTTAGACAGGCTTCAGAAGTTTCTTAATTTAAATAGCCATCAAGATGTAGGCCTTAAAATGATAGAACTTCAAAGAGAGTATTGGCCTGATGCTAAGAGAACGTTTTATCCAATTGACATAGAGTATCAATCTTGTGAATGTAGAAAATACTTTAGTTATGTGAATGGTACAAAAAAATTTGAAGGAAAAAATCTTTTTTCCATATGATGTATTTATTTAGGATTTATCTAAATTCTTCCAAATATTTCTTGTGGATAAATACCACACAAACCCAAATATGAAACCTAGTACTGGAAATAGTTTAAAAACAACTAGTACCCCATATATTGTTGCAAGGTACCCAATCATGAGAGTTGAAATTGTATTCATCAGAAAATAAAGTGAATAATCTATCCCAGCAATTCTTCCCCTAAGTCTATCTGGTGTCAGTACTTGCAATCCATATGTAGAAAATGCCCACTGTGATCCACCACCAGAATGTCCAAGGATTAATAAAAATACTGTTAAATAAAGTGACAATGAAAATGGTATGAAAAAATAAAACAAACCCCAGGCCATGATGGTTATTCCGATTGTATTGAGAAGTTTTCCATCAGTGTTTCCGAAATAATATCTAATTGCAATTGGTCCTATTAATGCACCAATACCCCTAGCACCGAACATTAGCCCTGTACCAAAGTCACCAGTTTTGTATATATCATATGAAAGAACAGTAAATAAAGACAGTAAACCGCTTGCTGAGATACTGAATGTTGCCTTAGTAATAATTAAAGCAAAGATTTCTTTTTTAGATGCAGCATATTTAAGACCTTCTTTATAACTGATATCTTCTTTTTCTATATCTTGAGATTTTTCGCTCAAATTTTTATTTATAGAAAAGACAATTAAAGCGGAAAGAACAAAGGTTAAACTGTCAATTGCGAATAACATATTTCTACTAATCACTGTTGTGAGGTAACCACCTAGACCTGCACCTAGACCAGCCATCACACCCCAGCTTGAAAAAAATATTACATTTGCCTCAGCTAAATTTTCTTTTTTCACAACGTTTGGCAAAGCTGCATCAGATGTAGGCATATAAGGGGAACCTACTACTGAGAGTAATCCAAATGAAAATAAAATAAATGCGACATTTTTTGTTGTCACCGCATAAAGAATTAACAAAACAGTCATTCCCGATAAAAACTCAGAAATTGCTATGATTTTTTTTCTATCAAACCTATCTGCTAAATAACCACCAAAGCTTCCAAGCATGAATAATGGTGCACTTTGAACTACTAACACCAGGGAAGTGATAAATGGATTTTCAGTTAACTCGTAAATTATACCCAAGAGAGGAACAGTTAATAGCCAGTCTCCACCTAAAGTGATTAAACGAGCAGCAAAAAGTTTACGAAAGTTTTGGTTTTGCGTAAGTAATATCTTGTATTTTTGAAAATTTTCCATTTGCATTTCAACTGTAACTGAAATGAGAAATAACTACTATACTTTAACAATAATGAAAACGGCACTTGTAACTGGTGGAACAAGAGGTATAGGACTTTCCACAGCTCAAAAATTTATTGATGAAGGGTGGAATGTTTACATTACATCAAGAAAAGAAGAAAATTTACAATCGGTACTTTCTGCAAATACAAAAATCAAGGGTTTTGTTGCAAGAGCTGATGACTTAGCTGCTGCAACTGAAACCTGTAAAAAAATTGTGGATGAGACTGGATCACTTGATGTTTTAATTAACAATGCTGGTACAAATCCATCTGGAGGTAGTTTGCTTGATGTAGATTTATCAGCCGTCCAAAAAACATGGGATGTAAATTTAATGGGTCCTTTGATGTGGACTAGAGAGGCAGTAAAAGCGGGATTAAAAGAATCAGTTTTAAATGTTTGTTCTGTTGGAGGAATAAAGCCATCCCATTACATGGGTGCTTATAATATATCAAAGGCCGGATTAATTTATATGACAAAACAATTAGCAATGGAACTTGCACCTGATATTAGGGTGAATGGAGTAGCTCCTGCCGTAGTAAAAACTAAACTTTCAGAAATGCTCTGGGCTGGTGATGAGCAGGGAAGTGCAGATCTCCATGCTCTTAAAAAACTTGGAGAACCTGAAGATATTGCAAGTTTGATTTACTTTCTTTCAAGTGATGATTCGGCATGGATTACTGGTGAAGTCGTAACTATTGATGGCGGCTTTCTTCTTTAGTTAGCCAATAAAGTATTTAGCTAATTCGTAATACAAAGGAATTCCAAAAATTATATTGAAAGGAAAAGTTACACCTAAACTCAGTCCTAGGTATATCGCAGGATTAGCATTTGGTATAGCATCTTTTACAACTGCTGGAACTGCAATATAGCTTGCACTTGCAGTTAAGACCATTAACAGAGTCGCATTTCCTAAAGAAAGGTTAAAATTGACTGCAGCAAATAGGGCCAAGAGTGATCCAAAAATTGGAGTCACAAGTGCAAAAATTATCAAATTTTTACTTTTACCAGCCAACTCACCAATTCTCCTTGCAACTCTTGTTCCCATTACAAATAAAAATATGAATAATACATACTCGAATAAAGTATCAGTTAGTAATTTTATTTGTGATACTGAGTTTAAATTTAAAGAGAATCCAATAATTAAAGATGAAATTAAAACTACATTTGGTATTTCTGTAAATGCCGTTTTCATAGTTCCAATATTATTTTTATTATCTGTGCTTTTACGAGTTACTAAATACAATGCCATAAAAATAGCTGGGAATTCCATGACAACAAGCACAGCTGACATGAAGTTATCATAGTTTTGGTAACTTGATGATAAATAAGTTAATGCGGTGACATATGTTACAGCACTTACAGAACCATAAGTTCCTGATAAAGCGGCAGCATCGTCTATGTTAAGAATATTTTTAAGATACAAATAGGAGAGTAGGGGAATAAGTATTGCGAAGAATGCTCCGAGTGATAGAACTTTTAATACTTCATCTGTGAAACCATTATTTTGTAAACTTTGTCCACCTTTTAGGCCTAAAGCAAAAAGTAAGTAATATCCTAAAAATTTTGATAATAAATTTGGAAACAAAATTTTAAAAACTAATCCAAATGTAATACCTGACAAAAATAAAATTAATGCGGGATTGAATAAGGCTTCCATTCAACTCAAAATGATAGTAAGTATATAAATTTTTATGTTCGTTTTATAATTATTTTACTTTTCTTACGAGCTCTTCAACTCTGTTAATATCTACTTTTTTAGAAACATCATTATCTAATTTAAAGCTTGTTCCAACTATTAGGATATCCGCTAAGTCTTGATACGCCATAACATTTGCAGAATTTACTCCAGAACCAATGGCAAGCTTACCTTCAGGAACTATATTTCTCACCTTTTCTAGATCGTTCAGATTAATTTCATGACCAGTACCATCTCCAGTAACAATGACTACATCTGCACCTGCTCTTTCTATTAATTCTGCAGCATGATTTTCAATTTTTGAACCTGGTGCAGGCACTGCATGCTTAACAAATACATCAGCATAAATTTCAATTACATTGTTTAGGGTAGATTTAAATTGGCTAATTTCATGTGATTTTCCTTCAATAACACCTTGGTCAGTGAACATGGTGTTGTTTAGAACATTTATTCTGACAAAATTTGATTTAGTTGCTTCTGCTATTGATAAGGCAGCTATTCCATCATTACGTAAAACGTTAATTCCAATTTTTATATTTTTATCAATTGATAAATTCTCTACAACGGTTGTAAAATTTGCAAGTGTTCTTTTTGATATATCATCCTTTACAAATGGAGTGTCTCCAAAATTCTCTATAATAATTCCATCAACTCCGCCAAAAATAAGGTTATTTACATCCTCTTGTGCATGATCAATAATTTCATCTAACGATATTCTGTTGGATGGAGATCCAGGAAGACTCTTTAGATGAACAACTCCGTAAATTAACATTATATTTTTACGTGATCAAATTTTAGAAATTTTGGTGCAAAAGTACCTTCGGTTGTCAAAGTTGGTTTAAAACTTTTTGGAGTTCTTCCAGTAATTAACCTACACCAGTCGCTAGCGCTTCCTTTAATAGTATTTTCAGATTTTTCGTCACCAAATTGCCACGCTTTGTACTCGGGTCCAATAAGCTCAATTCTTAAATTTTCATATTTAGACTTATTTAATTTAGTTGCATGTTCAGCATTTAACCAACCATAGAGAGCAACATGTTCAACTCTTACAGTATCCTCATAGTTTTTATTCATACTTTCATATATATCTAGGCTGTGAGCCCAAGTTTCAGCTAATTTTGTTACTGCAAAAGTTCTACAGTCTATTTCATTTTTCCACCATATTATTTTTTTACCAGGAGAACATTTTGCTAATGTTTCAATAACTGATGCTCTTGATATTCTCCACCATTCGATAACATCTTGTGGTCTCATATCTTTCCCTTTTGCAATTGCTTCTTTTTCAAATTTTTCTAAACCTTTTGGTCCTTTATATTTATTAAAATCAGTACCTTTTTTCTTCAATGCATTAAGACCTAAATCTTCAAGTGCTGACAAATAACTTACATGTGCTGTGATATCCCAATTCTTAAATGAGGTTTTTGTATCCCAATTTCTAACCGGTATACTCTGTAAGTATTGATCTAGAAGTTGTTGTTCAGCTACTAAGTTACTTAATATTTCTTGCACATATTAATTCTACTTGTGAAAATGATTAACTCCAATGTCATTTGTTAGTAAAAAAAACTTTTTTTAAAGCAAATTAAGCCTTAATATGATTTTATGAAGAAGTTAGCAAAATTTTTAGCTTTAATTGTAGGTTTGAGATATATTTTAAAAATATTATCCGAAAATATTGATGTAAAAATACAAATTGAGAAATTAAGAAATGAAATTGCTAATTTAGAAACAGAAGACCTAGAAAATAAGTTAAAAGATTTTTTTAAAAAGTATGATCCAAAGTTCAAAGATAAAGAAGAAAATCAAGAAGACTTTTAAAAAATATTTAATGTTGAAATTACCATTTACTTTAAATAAGTTTTTTGTAATAACTACCACTCATAATAAAAGATTTTTCTAAGTTTATGTGGAGATTATTAGGGAGAACGGCACACCTCTGGCCTGAATGGTTTTATAAGTTAATCTCAAAAGCTCACTCAAGAATTATGAGATTCAATCATTCTTTTTTAGGTGAAAAAATAATAGGTGATCATATCCTATTACTCGAGACTATAGGCAGTAAATCCAAGCAAATTAGAAAGACACCATTAACTTATGCGAATCATAACAATGACTACATAGTTGCAGCTTCTTATAGTGGTAATGATAAAACTCCAGACTGGTTTTACAATCTTTCATCTAACAATCCATTTATCACAATTAATAATGAAAGATTTGAAGCTACTTATGAATTAATTCAATCTTCAGAAAAAGAGTATTTTTGGAGTTTACTGGATGATGTATATCCGACATTTCAGATGTATAGAAAAAGAACAAATAGAGAAATACCTTTAATTAGATTTTCTAAAGCTTAGGTTTTATTGAAGGTCCTTTTCTAACTATTGTGTTCCATAGGGTTTTATAATGGTCTAAGTCCTCTTTGTTAACATGAGGTAATACAAAATTTTCCCAAGTATCTTTTAGTGGATCTGTTGAGTTTGCATAAACATCTAAGCCAATAGGGATTCTTTCTACAATCGTTCTTAAACTCATAGGGGTTTCTATATTAATACTTATATCATCTGACATAAAAGAATTGTTTATCTCTGTTGCTAATTTAATTATCAATTCTTTATATTCTTTTTGAAGTTTGGGATATCTTTTATTAAAAATCTCATCTAATTGCACTTTATTTGGGAAGGGCTTATCCCATATGACCCACCTATCAGCAAAAGCTTTATTTAATGACTGGGTACCTGCATAATCTCTTAAACTTGTTGGATTCATGGTACCAAAAATGTAAGTATCTTCTCTTAATGAAAGAACTTCTCCATTTGGTAGTTCTAATTTCCTATGTCGATCAAGTAATGAATGAAGAGCAAATAAAACTTCAGGACCCGCAGCATTAAGTTCAGACAGATTAACAATTGCGGGCCCTCTTAAAGCTCTTGTTAATTCACCATCTTGCCATCTACTTTCGGTTCCACCTTTACCATCTCCGTACAGCTGAACAGATCCTAAAAGTGTTACATCTCTAACTTCTCCTGATAAAGGTATTCTGTAATACGGAAGTTTTAATTTTGCTGCAAATTGTTCTATATCATGATCTTTTCCTGTACCCATATGTCCCATCAGCGCAATATGAATTGGAATCTCATTTTTAAAAGATTTACTTTTTGAATTTATAACTTGTGCAAGTCGGTACTGCATTCCTAGGTCCACATAAAATTCATCAATTTCCGGAATACGATTACTGCGTGAGTCAAAATCATCTAATTTTTTATCTAATTCACATTCTTCTATTTCAACCACTTGCTTTTCATTATCAGGATTTATAAATTTTTGTGTACCCATTATGCAACTCCGGATGTTAATTTAATGTTTTTAATAAGTATATCCTTTGTGATGTTTACTATGGAATGAATTAACTGTTCGGGTTTTTCAATTTGTACGTTATTAATGTATTCTCTCCAAGAACCTCTACTGCCAATTCCTATTCCTATTACATCTACACCATTTTTAGTAGCAAAGTTTATACTACTTTGAAGTTCATTCAATGACCCTCTAGTCATCCCATCAGACAGTACAACCAACATCTTTTTATTTGAGGGATGATTTAACAATCTTTTTGTTGCGTGCATGATATTTATCTCATCGATGTTTGTACCTTTTTCGAACATACTTACTGGTGGAATTGATTCTTCACTTATTCCGATATCAATTGAATCTCTTAAGTTTCTTGAAAATTCAATTAGACCAATAAATTGTTGATAGTTCTCCCTCCATGAATCTTTGAATTCTTTAATAAAATAATGATTTGCTGTGTTGTAAAGCTCCTGAGCTGAAGAACCGTAAGATCTATTTAACATTGATGAAACTGCAAATTTTCTTTTATTATAAGTTTCATCATTTTCAGCATGTTCAGAGGCAAAGGCTCTGTTAAATATAGAAACTTCAAAATCTATATCAAGTTCAAAACATATCTGGGATAAATAACTAGCACCAATCAATGCTGAGGCTAAAGACCAAGGATGAAGTTCATCTTTATTTTTCTCAATCATCGAACCACTTCCATCAATTAAAAGCGATATGGCATATGATTTATTGGATAGTCGCTGTTTTTGCTCAAACATCCTTTCGTACCTGCCAGACGCAAGCATGATTGGAACATGTGGAGATAAATCTCCTTGATCAAATCCACTAATCCTCTGTCTTTTTTGGTTGTGAATAAAGTAGGGTTTTATCTTGTTTGTTACTTTGTAAATAGGTAAATTCCATTGCTGCAATAAAGATTCATATGTTTCCAGACCATTTTTATATAAATTTTTGAAATTATGCGGAATTTTATTTTCTACTACTTTTGCAATATTTCCTGAGGGAAAATAAATTGTAGTTGATGCCCCTACTTTAGATATATGATCATCCATCAGATTTAATTTATCATCAGTTGATTTAGACTCTGTTTGACCGAGAAATTTCTGCAATGTATTACCTGTTGTTACGTTGTTTGAGGAAGGTATCAGAACCTTACTTAAATCATTCACAACACTTTCATCAAGTGATTCTTCAATTTCTTTTTGTTCTCCAAGGGTATAGTTGTCTAAGTCGGGGAGAATATTGTACCTTTTACAAATATCAACCATTTGAACTGTTGCTTCTATTAATTGAGAAACATTCACATCTTCATAATTTAAAGTTTTTAAAATATGCAAAGATTCATTCAATGAACTTACTACAGGTTTTTTATAGATTTCAAACTTAACATCTATATAAGAAGTTATTGAGTGAAATAATAATGAAAGATATTGACTAAAATTTCCAAGCTTTTTAATTTCTGAAAATGACTCAGTATAAATATCCTCAAGAATAGAATTCAAACCTTCATATTGTTTTACAAAAATTTTTTCTTCAATTGAATGAATTAGGATATCAAAAACATATTTTCCAAAGGGACCTGTGAGAATTTCAAGAACATCATCAACATCTTCAACATCATCGAGTTCGTCTGGAAACAAATCATTTAAAGATTCAGAGTCTACAAAGTAATTATTAGATGCATGTATTGCTTCATGTACAACTGTACCTATCATGACTTCATCTCTATCAAGATTTGTTTTTGAAATTGTATTTACGAGTATTGATGGATTTATTACAATATCATTTTTGTTGTTTGATCTTGATCTTCCATACCGAAGTGATAAATCATCATTTTTCATTTGTGTTTGTAATAGTCTCGTAATAGCTGGTCTAATCTTTTCAAAATCTTCAACTATTTGAGCTTCAATGTTTTTTTTCTTTGAATTCATTTAATTATTATTATCATTAACAACTATAAGTATAAGGAGTTATCAAAGATGAATGAAATTGCACAACATACTGTTTTGATATCTGGTGGTGCAGGCTCAATGGGACAACTTGTTACAGATTATATTAACTCTAGAGACGATTTTACTATGACAGCAATTCATGATCCGAATTACGAAGGACAAGAATATAAAACTTATAAAACTTTGACAAACATAGATGAAGATATTGTCATAGAGTTTTCACCTGCCTCGGTAATAAATGAAAATATAGAATTACTACTTAATTCAAATGCAAATTTAATAATTGGATCATCTGGAGTGAGTTCAGAAATGATATCAAAATTAAAAACAAAAACAGACAGAAAAATAATTGTCATTCCAAATTTTTCTATAGGCTCTGCTTATCAAAAGCTTTTCTCAACAACACTTTCAGAAAATTTTTATTCAGTAAATATTACTGAGAAACATCATAGTAAGAAACAAGATGCACCTTCCGGGACTGCTATAGATTTGGCAAATACTTTGCCATCAAAAATAAAATCTCACGAAAAAGATGAAGATTTTTATCAAATTAATAATGTAAACAAAATAAATATTTATTCATTAAGAGATGATAAATTTTTAGCTGAACAACAGGTAGATTTTGTAAATGAATATGAATCTTTTAATTTAGATCACAAAGTATATGACAGGAAAGCATATCTGTATGGAATAAAAGTTGTTCTTGATCTTTACAGTGATTTGGAAGGTTTTAATCTGGGTTTAGAAAATATAATAGCTAAGAAGATTAATATCTAACTATGAGTGATTTCGGCAAACTATTAACGGCAGTTGTTACTCCCTTTGATAATAATGGAGTATTAAGTACTGATACTTTGTGGAGGCTTTGTCGAAAGTTAGTTCATGAGAAATCAGACGGCTTAGTTTTATCAGGAACTACCGGTGAATCTCCTAATTTATCAAAAGATGATAGAGAGATAATTTACTCTACAGCAAAAGATTCAGTAGGGGATAAGGTAAATATAATTGCAGGTACTGGTACCTATTCAACTAAAGAATCGATAGAGTATACAAAAATGGCAAACGACCTCGGTGTTGATGGAATTATGATTGTTACACCTTATTACTCAAAACCATCTCAACTTGGAATTATTAAACATTTTGAAGAGATTTCTAAAAATACTGAACTACCTATTATGGCTTATAATATCCCTGGCAGGACTGCTACGCTTATAGAAATTGATACATTAGAAAAACTAGTAGACGAAGTGGGTATTCATTCTATTAAAGATGCTGTAGGAGACTTGGCATTTACAAAAACTGAATTTGAAGTATTGAAAGACAAAGTAGATATTTACTCTGGAAATGATTCTGAAACTATAGAGTTTTTAAAGATGGGTGGAAAAGGAGTAGTTTCAGTTGCCTCACATATTGTCGGAAATGAAATATATAATTTAATAAATTTTGTCGCAAATAATGAGATTAAATTGGCTGAAAGCCTACATAATCAATTATTACCTATGTTTGATTTACTATTTGAAGAACCTAGTCCAGGTCCAATTAAATATCTTCTTACAGAAACTTGGGAAGATGTAGGAGCTCCTTTAATGCCTATTACTAATGTTTCTGCTGATTTAGGGTCCAAATTACTGGATAATTTCCAAAAAATTAAGAATAATTAAACTTTTCATCCCTTTATTTATGGTATAATTAATTCGTGGCTGTAAAGACATCCACTCGCAAAAGGGTAAATGGGCGAAAGCGGGTGTCTAAACAAAACAAGTTAATAAATGTAGACAGGGCAGTAACTACACTTAAATCTACAACTTCTAACAATCTAAATAAATTTGTCCAATCTTATCAAGCAGTAGCAATATTTATGTTTACATTTTCTGTGCTAATTGCTTTATCAATTTTCCAAAAGGGAGGACCTGTTGGAGAAATTGTTTACAAGACTTTTGAATGGTGTTTTGGCTATGGAATTTATGCAATGCCTGTACTTTTCTTATATGGAGCTGCAATATTGATACGAGACAAAGAGATAATAAAATCACAGAAAGTCCTAATAGGAACTTTCTGGGTACAAATAATCTCATCAGCTGCTTTTCATTCGCTCATTCATTCAGATCCAGTTCCAATAAGTGCTGGTTCAGAATTGATAACTAAATCTGGTGGACATATTTCAGCTTTTATAGTTCATCCATTAACAAATTTTTTTGGTTTGGAAATGACCCATACTTTACTTTTAATTTCATTAGTAATGTCAGTTTTATATATGACTGATATTGAATTAAAAGATCTTATTGGAGGAGTTCAAGCAGTATTTAAATATATTTATAAATTTATTTATGCTTTCTTTTTGGCAAGAAAAGAAGCAAATAATTTACAAATTGAAAATATTTTGGATTCTGAGAAAATATCAAATAACACTGAACCAGTTAAAAATAATAGAGTTGGAAAAAATAAACTAAATGACAAAGTTAAAAATGTATCAAATATTACAGACTTAAAACAAAAGAAAGTTAAATCAACTTCAAAAGTAAATAATAAGTCTAAATCTTCAAATGAATATAAATTGCCTCCTGTTAGTTTATTAAAGCATGGTTCTTCATTATCAACTTCAAAAAAATTACTCCAAGAAACTGCTAAGGATCTAACTCAATTGCTTAACGAACATGGAGTAGAAGCAGAACTGACTAATGTTGTTCCCGGGCCTACTGTAACTCGTTATGAAATTGAACTTGCTCCAGGTGTTAAAGTTTCAAAAGTTACCTCACTTTCTCATGACATTGCTTATGCTTTAGCCACTCCAGATGTTCGATTGCTTGCACCTATTCCTGGAAGGAGTGCTATCGGGATTGAAATTCCTAACAGACAAAGAAAACTTGTATCACTTGGAGATGTATTGTCCTCTACTGATGCCAGTAAATTAACCCATCCTCTTAATGTTGGACTAGGTTTAGACATTGCTGGTAAACCAAGGTTTTTAAACCTTTCTGAATTACCTCACGTATTGATTGCAGGCCAAACAGGTGCTGGAAAATCGTCTTGTATTAATTCTATAGTTACATCACTTTTGATTCGTACAAATCCTGATGATGTCAAAATGGTTATGGTTGATCCTAAGAGAGTTGAGTTGGGTCAATACAATGACGTACCTCACCTACTTACAAAAGTTATTACTAATCCAAAAAAAGCAGTTGATGCTCTTAGTTGGGCTGTAGCTGAAATGGATAGAAGATATGACTTACTTGCAGACGGACAGGTTAGAGATATAAATGGTTATCACGAAAAATTTGATGCAGGCTTACTCGATGAAGAAAAATTTGATAGATTCCCATATATAGTTCTGTTTATAGACGAATTAAATGATCTAATGATGGTTGCTGGAAGAGAAGTTGAATCAGCAATTGTTCGATTAGCACAAATGGCTAGAGCAATTGGTATACACTTAGTAGTGGCAACACAAAGACCTTCTGTAGATGTAATTACTGGTGTCATGAAGGCAAACATCCCGTCAAGATTAGCTTTTTCTGTTGCATCGACAACTGATTCAAGAGTTATCCTTGATCAATCAGGTGCTGAGAAGCTTATTGGATTAGGTGATATGCTAGTTGTAACTGCTTCAAATCCTAGATTAGAAAGAATCCAAGGTGCTTGGGTAACTGAAGGAGAAATCAAAGATGTTGTTTCATGGGTGAAAGGACAGAAAGAAGCACAATATAATCCAGCTGTAACAGAAGAGCAAAAAAAATCAGGTACAACTACTCAAGAGGACTTTGGTGAAGACGAAGAATTAATTTCAACAGCCAAAGAACTTGTTATTAGATCTCAATTAGGATCAACATCAATGCTTCAAAGAAAGCTAAGGGTTGGTTTTGCAAGAGCTGGAAGATTGATGGATATTCTGGAAGCCCAAGGTATAGTTGGTCCCTCTGAAGGATCAAAAGCACGAGAGGTTTTGATTACAGTTGAAGAATTTGAAACAGATAATTTATCCTCTATTAATGAACAAGAAAACAATCAAGATACATCTACTGATAATAAAGAATCTGAAGATGATGAATCTTGGTATGAGTAATTAGACTTTAATTTCTCTACCTTTAATTATTCTTCTTCTAATTGCCGCAGATATTGTGTCAACGATTAATACCATAAGTATTGTTACAACTAATACTGTGCCTGCACGCGGAAAATCTCTAAAACGTAGCTGATTAATTAATTCTGCTCCAACTCCTCCTGCACCAACTACACCTAACACTGCAGATGCTCTCAAATTAATTTCAAATCTATAGAGCCAATACGATGTAATTGTTGGCATAACTTGCGGTATTACACCAAAAAAAAGTTCATTTAATTTTGTTCCCCCAGAAGATTTTATTGACTCAAGAGGACCTTCATCAATTCCTTCAATAACTTCAGAAGATAATTTTCCTAATGTGCCAATTGAATGTATTCCAACAGCTAATGTTCCTGTCAATGGACCAAGTCCTGTTATAGGCAAAAGCACAAATGCTAATATCAATTCAGGAAAAGCCCTGATAACATTCAGTACCTGTTTCGTTGCTCTACTGAAAGAGTTTAAAGAAACATTATTAGCTGCTAAAAATGATATAGGGAAACTAAATATAGCACCAATAACAGTACCAGCCCAAGCAATAAAAAGTGACTCACCAACTTTTGGCACTATTCTATCAATAGCTTCTTGTGACAAATCTAATGGGAACATTGCAGTTATAAGTATCCATACTTTGCTTGGAGCCGTTAAAAATCTTTCTGGTGTAATTTCAAGACCAGAAGCAGACCATATAGATCCTACAACTATCAGAACTGTTATTAAATATTTTAATACTCTTTGATTAACTGGTTGTTTAGGTATATTCATAATATTTTTCTTCTCAACCAAACGCTGAATTGTTCAATAGCTATGACCGCTACAAGTATTAGAACAATGATTGGAGATATTCTATCAAACCTTAAGAAAATTCTCTGGGTTTCAATTATTCTTCCAACTCCTCCTGCACCAACTAGCCCTAAAATAACGGATGCTCTAATACAAAGTTCAAAAATATATAAAAAATAAGCTGTAAAGTTTGGAAGAATCTGTGGAAGGGCTGAAGTAAAGACCGCTTGATTGTGTTTAGCCCCACTTGCCTTGGCAGCCTCTAAAGGACCCAGATCGATACTATCAATTGTTTCAGATAGTAATTTTCCCATAATTGCCATTGAAAACATTATCAAGGCAAGTACTCCAGCAAAGGGCCCTAATCCAACCGCAACTGTAAACAGCATTGCCCAAAATAAGTCAGGGATAGTTCTAATAAAATTTAGAAAAGATTTGTAAATAAGATATGTAATTGTTGTTTGATTTGTTGCTCTAGATGCATAGAAGGAAAGAGGTAAAGCTATAAAGCAACCAAGAATGCTTGCGAGAATTGCAATTTGTATAGTTTCCAGTAATGCTTGAGATGCATTTTCGATTGCCCACTCCCACTTAGGATTAAATAATGTATTTGTAACAAGTTTTCTGTTTTCCCAATTTCTTTTAAAATCTTCTAAATTAAAACCTACCTGAAAAAAAGAAAAAATAGTCAAGGCAATGGCAAATGGATATCCAATAATTGTTAATAAAGAAGGCAAAGGCTTCTTGGGTACTTTAATCATCTTCTCCTAGTAAATCTGAGGATTTTATTGCTCGGCCATAAATATTCTCAAAATCTTTATCGCTAACATCGTTCACTTTTCCGTCATATACGAGTTCACCATCTTTAAGTCCTATTAATCTTTCACCAAATTCTTTTGCAAGATCTAAGAAATGCAAGTTTACAACTGTCGTAATTCCAAGCTCTTGGTTTATTTCTTTAAGGTATTTCATAACAACCCTTGAAGTAATAGGGTCCAATGAAGCTACAGGTTCATCAGCTAACATTACTTTTGGTTTTTGTGCGAGTGCTCTAGCTATACCTACTCTTTGTTGTTGCCCTCCTGATAAATTTGACCCCCTAACATATGCTTTTTCTAATATTTCAACTTTATTTAATGATTCAAAAGCAATCTCTTTATCATCTTTGGGCCATAGTCCAAATATAGAACGTATTGATGAAACTTGGCTTAATCTTCCAGTTAAAACATTTTTTAATACAGATGACCGATTTACTAAATTAAAAGTTTGAAATATCATACCTATATCAGATCTAATAATTTTTAATTCTTTTTTTGATGCATTAGTTACATTGCGTGAATCAACAATCACATTACCTTCAGTTGGCTTAACTAAATTATTAACAGTTCTTAATAAAGTCGACTTACCTGCTCCAGACATTCCTACAATAATTACAAAATCACCTTCGGGAATATCTAATGAAACATTGTTTAATGCTTTAACTCCACCTGGATATGTCACACTTACATTTTTAAATTCAATCATATTTTTCAAAAAAAAACTAGGGCAGTAATAACTGCCCTAGTTTTATATTAATTAGTCGTCGTACAGACCAAATTCTTCAGCTGCTTCTCTAACAACATCAAACTCTGAGTTTTCTGCAGGCACTAAATCAGTCCATCCATAAATTTCATCCATTATGGCTCTTCCTTCTTCAGTAGCAATATATTCAGCTAAAATATCATAAATTTGCTGCTTTATATCTTCAGGTAAGTCAGTTCTAACTGCAATAACATCATTTGGAATTTCTTCAGTAATTGCAAATGCTATAACTTTTTCACCTACATCAGCATTAGTTTTTCTTAATGTTCTTCTTGCATCATCATAAGTAACGCCAAATTTCGCGTCACCATTATAAAGTCCAGCAATAACACCATCATGTGAACCAGCAAATCTTTGAGTTATATCACTTGTATAATCTATACCTGCTTTTTTAAGTTGAAGAGATGGATATAAATACCCAGAAGTTGAACCCTCTTCAACAAAAAGAACTTCTTCTCCCAACATAACAGATAGATCAGCTTCACAAGCAAGTCCTGGGCTTGTAGTAACGCCATCACGAACTTCTGGTATTAACCCACTGTCTCCGAATCCCCAACCTACCTGAAGTGCTTTTACATCAGGTGGTGTAGTTTCTGATCCAGTAACTAAAGTAGGAACACCGTTTATATTTTCAAATGCACCTATTACTGGGGTTGAATTACAGATACTTGCATCTGTTGTCCAGAATGTACCATGATATGAACCTGAGCCATACCTAACGGACTTAGCTATTGCTTCAAATCTTCTTGGAAATGCTTCCATTGCTGTTACATATCCTAAAGTTGCAAAAGCACCAACGTCAGCTTGGCCAGATCCCATTGCGACAAGCAGACCTGAATAGTCACTTGTTACAAATCCCTCAACTTCAATACCCAAACCATCAGTCAAAACTTTCATCATTGGTTGAATGTTGTCTAATAATTCGGCTTGTTCCGCGCTAGGTACAAAGCCAAAAACAATTTTATCAAGAGTCGGCGCAGCAGTAGTTGCTGGAGCCTCTAAAGTTTCGACTTCTTCCGTAGCAACGGGTTCTTCTACAGTTTCTTCAGCAGAGCCACCACAAGCAGTAGCTACTAATGCAAGACAGAGTAGAATTAGAAATGATTTTTTCATCATTATCCTCCGCTAGCTTATAATCTTATATTACATATTTAGAATTCAAGGTTCTTTAAATAAGTTAAAAATTTGAAAAATTTATCTCACCAAATTCTCTTAAAATAACTTCACCATTTAGATCTAAAACCAATGTTATAGGTTGACCAACTACTTTGAAATAGTCTCTCAATTGAGGTGTGGAGAATCCAATTTTTAGTGTTCCGTTCAAGTTTTCATTTACCCACTCTAATGTTGGGCCGTACTCACTGTGTGCAAGTGCAATAACATCGTAATCATCTTGTAAATTTTTTAGTTCAGCTTCCAAGACAGGCAACTCCCGTCTACAAACACTTCAGTAATCTGCCCAAAAAACAACTATAGTTTTTTTATTAGTAAAGTTTTCAGAATCTTGAACAAGATTTGTATTAATAAATGAAAATGTTGTATCTGAAACTACATTTATGGATTCAACAGTCTCAACTTCAGCACTCTGAGAACAAGCCACTAAAACTAAAAAAAGCAAAATGAATCTTTTCATGAAATAATCATAATATGATTGAATAATAACTTTGCTAATGTAAATACTGTGAATATAGCACTGTTAAGCGTTGGTACAGAATTGTTATTAGGTGATACGATTAATACAAATCTATCATCTCTAGGTCAAATTCTATACAGCAATGGTTTTATATTATCCTCTGAAATTACAGTTCCAGACAATAAAGAAAATATTAAAGATGAGTTTTTAAAATTACTCAAAAATAATGATGTCATAATTACTTGTGGTGGAATTGGCCCAACAGAAGATGATTTTACGAAAGAAGTTATTTGCAGTTCATTAAATATGAATTTGGAAGTTGATGATGAACACCTATCATGGATGAAATCAAGATGGGAATCAAGGGGTTTATCTATGCCAGAAACAAACATAAAACAAGCTGAAATTCCTGTTGGATCAAAAAAATTAAACAACTCCCAAGGAACTGCACCAGGAATACTTATAAATCATTCAGGAAAATATATTTTTATTCTTCCTGGCCCTCCTAGAGAATTTAATCCTTTAGTAATGGATCAAGTAGTCCCTCTGTTAAAAGAAAACTTTCCAAAAACTAATAAGGATTATGAGTTTGTTTTATTTTTCAATCAAGCTGAATCATCGCTAGCTGATGAAATTAATAAATTTAAACCTGAAGGAATAGACATTGCCTACTTAGCAAGTAAAGGAATAATTAAACTCAGATATGATAAAAATTCAGTAAATGAAGTTAAACTTAACAAATTCTTAAATCAACTAGATACGGGATTCAAAGATTCAATTATTAGCTATGAAAATATTCCCGCTTCTAAAGCTTTATTTAATTTACTTAAAGAAAAAAAATTAACTCTATCATTAGTTGAAAGTATTACAGGAGGTAACTTATCCTCAGAAATAATAAATTTTCCTGGCGCAAGTTCGGTGTTATTAGCTGCGAATACGCTTTATTCAAATGAAGCTAAAAAAGAATACCTCTCAAGTAATATTTCAGATAATTGGGATGCATTGTCTAAACAACTTGCGGAAAAATCACTAGAGAAATATAATTCTTCAATTTCTTTAGCTATTCTTGGAGAAGCAGGACCTATTCCATCAAGTGAATATAAAATTGGAGAAATATTTATAGCTATCTCAAATAAAAAAGAAACAGTTACTTTTAATCATAAGTTAAGAGGCAGTAGAGAAGATATAATTGCAAGATCAGTAAATAATGCCATATGGGACTTAATTAATTTCATAAAATAATTGTATTCGAACAAATGTTCGACTAAAATATGTCATAGTAAGATGTTTTAATAAATATTAATTATTGTTATTAAAGGAGCTAAAAATGGATAAAGACAGGGCAAAAAAATTAGATACGGTATTTTCTCAAATTGAAAAGCAATTCGGAGAAGGATCCCTTATGAAACTAGGTTCCGATCAAGTTAAAAAGATACCTGCAATTTCTACGGGGGCATTATCAATAGATCTCGCATTGGGCATAGGCGGTGTTCCTAAAGGACGAGTAATCGAGATTTATGGACCGGAAAGTTCTGGTAAAACAACACTGTCATTACACATAGCAGCTGAAGCACAAAAAGCTGGTGGAGTCGCAGCCTTTATTGATGCTGAGCACGCTTTAGATCCTATTTATGCAAGTTCTTTAGGAGTCGATGTAGACGAACTTTTAGTCTCACAGCCTGATACCGGAGAACAAGCTTTAGAAATTGCAAATATGCTTATTGATTCAGAAGGTGTAGATGTAGTAGTTATTGATTCAGTAGCTGCATTAGTGCCACAGGCAGAAATTGATGGTGAAATGGGTCAATCACATGTTGGATTACAAGCAAGATTAATGTCTCAAGCATTGAGAAAATTAACTTCTTCTATAAATAAGACTCAAACAACAGTTATATTCATTAATCAAATAAGGGAAAAAATTGGTGTTATGTGGGGATCACCTGAAACAACAAGTGGAGGTAGAGCACTAAAATTTTACGCATCAGTTCGTATTGATATTCGCAGGATAGAAACTCTTAAAATTGGTGCTGAGATGATTGGAAATAGAGTAAGAGCAAAAATTGTAAAAAACAAAGTTGCACCACCATTCAAAGAAGCACAATTTGACATAATGTTTGGTCAAGGAATATCAAGAGAAGGATCATTATTAGATGTCGGTGTTGACCATGGGATTGTTAGAAAAGCAGGAGCATGGTTTACATACGATGAAGTTCAACTCGGACAAGGTAAAGAAAATTCTAAACGATTCCTTAGAGAGAATGCTGATATTGCACTTCAATTAGAAACGGATGTTTATAAGGCAGTAGGATTAATTGAATCTGATTCAACAGAAGATACACCAAAAGAAGTAGCTGAAGATACTACAACTGAGTAATAAATTTAAAATTTAATTACATTTTAATTTTATAATCTAAATGTGGACCAATTAGTTGAAATAAAATCAAAAATACAAATTAACCCATCAAGGGTTGGATTGAAATATTTCATTAAAACTTTTGGTTGCCAGATGAATGAACATGATTCAGAAAGAATATCTGGTATGTTCGAACTTGATGGTATGTCAAAAGCTTCATCAGAAGAATTTGCTGATATTCTATTCGTAAATACATGTACTATCAGAGAAAATGCTGACGATAAACTTTATGGAACTTTAGGTCATCTAAAACAATGGAAGTCTGAAAGAAATAATAGAAGATTACTTGTTGGTGGGTGTGCAGCTCAAAAAGATAAAGAACTTGTAAGGGAGAAAGCTCCTTGGGTTGATGTTGTAATGGGAACTCATAATTTAACAGATGTTGTTAACTTATTAAACAGATCAGAAGACTGGGGGCCTATCACTGAAATTATCGAAGAGATAGAAAATCTACCTACGGAAGCACCTTCAATACGTGAATCTGAATATTCTGCATGGTTGACTATTCAAATTGGTTGTAACAACTCATGCACATTCTGTATCGTACCATCAGTTAGAGGTCATGAAATTAGTAGAAGACCTAGCGATATTGTTAATGAAGCAAACAAATTAGTCCAAGAAGGTGTTAAAGAGATTACTTTATTGGGTCAAAATGTAAATTCTTATGGTAGGGATTTAAGAATAGAGGGTAAGCCAAGACCATATTTTTCGCAATTATTAGAACAATTAAATGAAATTAATGGTCTAGAAAGAATTAGATTTACTTCACCACATCCTAAAGATTTTAAACAGGAAACTATTGAGAGTGTAAATAGTTTAAACAAAGTATGTAATCAAATTCATATTCCATTACAAAGTGGTAGTTCAGAAATTCTTTCAAAAATGCATAGAGGCTATAACAAAGAAAAATTTATTCAAAAAGTAGACATGATAAGAAGTGTCATTCCAAACGTTTCTTTAACTTCAGATATAATTGTCGGCTTTCCTGGAGAAAGTGAAGCTGACTTTCAAGATACACTTGATGTAGTTCAGTATTCACAATTTGATCTTGTTTATATGTTTCAATTTTCTCCACGTCCAGGAACATTAGCTGAAAACATGAGAGATGAATTCATTAGTGAAGATGTTATTAAAGAGAGATTTTTAAGATTAAAAGAACTTCAAACAAACATTAGTGGTAAAAGATATAAAAGATTTGTTAATACTAAGCAGAAACTTTTGATAGAAAAAAACTCTAAAAAAAATAAAAATATATTTACAGGACGAATTGATGGTGGACAACTCACTCACATATCTAAAGACAATGTTTCTATTGGTGATATTGTCGACATTAAGATAATTGATTCAACTCCTTTTTATTTGAAAGCAGAACTTTTATAATTGTTATATTTTTTAACTGGAATAACTGCTTCAGGTAAAAGTAATTTAGCTCATAGAATTGCTTTAGAGAAAAATATGTCAATATTGTCTGTTGATTCCATGGCTGTTTATAAAGGCCTAGATATTCTTACTGCTAAACCAACTGATGTTATGCAAGCCCAGGTAAAATACTATGGTTTAGATATTGCAGAAACTGATCAAAATTTTTCTATCATTGATTATTTAAATTATTTAATTGATCAAAAAATTCCAGAAAAAAGTTTTAAAGAAGACATTTTGGCTGTTGGTGGGTCAGGTCTTTATGTAAAAGCTATGTTAGATCGTTATGAATTCAGACCGACAGACCCAACTATTAGATCCGAATTGGAGCAATTAAATTATGATCAATTAATAAAATTTCATAATCTAAACGAAATCCCAATTCCAGATATTGAACTAAATAAAAGAAGACTAATGAGAAATATCGAGAACTATATGCTTGATGAAGCAAAATATGTTTTTCCCGAATTAAATATATCCAGTAATCTTGCTGGTGTATTTTGGAACCATCCAAATTATAGAGAAAACATTCAAGAGAGAACTAAACAGATGATTAATGATGGAGTATTAAAAGAAATTAATTCAATTTCTAACCCCTCAAAAACTATTTTGCAAGCAATTGGCCTAAATTTATCTAATGATTTTGAGGAAAATATTAATAGAAAAACAAATAGACTCGGTAAAAAACAAATTACTTGGTTTAAAAAAGAAAATCGTTTAAAGATGGTTACAAGTGAAAACCCAGAAGACGTTTATAAAGATATAATGGAAATCATAAATGAGTAATTTTGCATACATGTCTGGAACAGGTAATGATTTCCTTGTAGGAGAATATGATGGTCCAGTTTCTGAAATTCAAATAATAGCATTAGTAAGTGATTCAGAATTTGAAATTGATGGAGTTATTTTTGTAGAAAAATTAGATAAATCTAATGTAAAGATGCATTACTTTAATAACGATGGATCTCAGGCTGAACTCTGCGTCAATGGTGTAAGGTGCGTAGCAAAATATTCAGTTGATAATCAATTCGTAGCTGGTGATGAATTCGTTGTTAATGCACCTGTATCAGACATAAAGGTTAAAGTAATGGAAAATATTGTTGAGCTGAACGCACCCATCCCAGAATTTAATGAAAACTATATTGAAATAGCTAATCACAAAGGTATTTTGTCTACGGTAGGAAATCCTCATTTTATGATTGAAGTAAATGATGTTGAAAATTTTAATTTAGAGGATTTATATAAAATAATTAAAGATAATAAACATTTTAAATTTGGAGTTAATTTAGAGATTTATGAAATAATCAATGATCAATATATTAAAGCTCGAGTATATGAAAGGGGAGTAGGAGAAACTGATGCATGTGGCTCAGGGGCATTATGCATGTTCAACTATCTTTCAAAAACTAACAAAATATCAACAAAAGGATACGTTATTTATCCTGGCGGTGAATTATATATCAGATTTGAAAATAACGATTTATACCTATCAGGTGAAGTTATATATCTCTAAATAAGCTGACTACTTTTCCAATTGGTTGAACATTTGAAGTAATTTCTTGATTTTCGTAGATTTTATTAGCAGGAACAAGATATCTTTTGTTACCAATAGTATCTAAATATTTAACTGTTGCTTCAGTTTCATTAATCATAAAAGCACCTATATCACCATTTTTTGGCTCAACACCTTTATCAATAACAACAATATCTTCGTGAAATATTCCTGCATCTATCATCGAATCTCCATTTATTTTTAATGCAAATAAATTTTCACTAAATTTATCCTGTGGGACAGATATTTCTCCAATTTTATTTTCTTCTGCCAATAAGGGTGCACCAGCGGCTATTTCACCTACTATAGGCACAGATTTAAAAGTTGATATTAATTTATTGCTGGTTAGTGTTCTGGATTGATTTGGTTTTTTACTTAAAAGACCTTTTTTAATTAAATTATCTAAATGGTACTGAACAGAACTTGTGGATTTGAGATTAACTTTTTCGGCTATTTCTCTAATAGAAGGTGAATAACCCTCATTTTCGATTTTGTGTTGGATAAATGTCAAAATTTCATTTTGTTTATTTAATTTCATACTTAATTATATCATATATTAGAACAAATGTTCGAAATAAATTGTCTTACATCGAATCTATATTAAAAATATGAAAAATTACATAAGTCTATTTATCATATTGTATTTTTTGAGTGGTTTTCTTGTAAATATTGCCAAATATCCACTGAATTCCCTTCATTCTGATCAAGATATTAATTTTATTCAGTACAAAATAAAGCCAGGGGATACTTTATGGAATATTGCTGGAAAATTTTATCCATCAAATAAAGAAAATTTTATAAATGAAGTAATGATTATGAATAATTTAGACTCATATCTTTTAGAAATTAACAAAATTTTAGTTATTCCATTAAATATTTGATACAACATTTAGAAGTTAGTATAATAAATACTACATATGGTATGTCCTTATTGTAATAAGCAAGAAACAAGTGTTGTAGATTCGAGAAAAAATAACGAAGGCAACTCCATTCGCCGAAGAAGAGAGTGTCCAAAATGTAATTTAAGATTTACAACATATGAAAAAGCGGAAATTGGTCTATTTGTACAAAAAAGAAGCGGTGAACTTCAAGAATTTGACTACGAAAAATTGTACAAAGGTATAGAAAATGCTTTTGGTGGTTTAGATCTTAATGAAAAGCAGCTAAAAACCCTTGTAGACAATATTTTTAATGAAATTAAAGAAAAAGGTGCAAAAGTAAAAAGTGAATTAATTGGAGAAACTGTATTAATACATCTTAAAGAAATAAATAAAGTTGCATATTTAAGATTTGCTTCAGTTTATAAAGAATTTTCAGATGCATCTGATTTTGAAAAAGAAGTTGCCGAATTATAACCTAAGGCAAGTCTTTAAAATTGTTATAAATATTCAAACTTTTAGTATTAAAATCTTCTAATGAGTTTTCAAAAGCTCTTATTTCAGTTGATTTATTGAGATTAATTGCCGAAACAATAGATTTTGCAACTTCAAATTCGTTGTTTCTTAATGCAGCTAAATAACGTCCATGTAAGTCTTCGGCTGTAACAAGAGCTACTTCAACTAAGTTTCTATGATTAATAAATTCGTCTATTTCAGGTAAATTTGAAAAATTCACTTTACTTTGAGCAACTATACCTGACAGTTCGATTGTTAAATCGTCGATATTAACTTCATCTTCTTCAACAGGTAAATTTCCATATACAAGAACTTCAGATATTAAAATTCTATATGTTATTACTAAATCAAGCTCATTAACCAATAAAAAAACATTATTTAAATTACTCAATACTTCTTCTTTATTATCGATGTCGTCTCTTGATTCTAGATTTGATCTATATTCAATTAGAGATGATTCAATCTGTTGTAAATTAGCACTTGCATTTGAAACATCGTACTTTGAGTAAAAAGTATTTGTAGATATCTCGATGAGAGTTGGTAAAAGATCTATAAGTTCATTCGAATTAGATGTTATTATTATTGCATCTTCAATTATCTCAGTTTGAGTATTTCTATAATCTAGATAGCTACTGATAGAGATAAATATAACAAAAAGAGTCGATAATCCAATAAAGGTTGGTAAAACCCATTTTCTTCGACTTTCTAAATCTGACCATACTCTTTGAATCTGTTCTGTTATTTTCAAAGGATTAAAAGTATCAGTAGGTGTTTGTAAAGAATCAGTATCGGTTGTATCCAAATATGTTTCGATACTAGGTTTTTTTATCTCTATGTAAATATCTTCAGTATTTGATATTAATTCTTCAAACGTTTGTTGTTCTGTAGTGATAGATTCATTAATTACATTTGAGTCATATCGTGAAGTGTCAATTTCTATATCTGGTTCAAAACCTAGTAAATCGAGAATTTTTATTTTATTCGTTGTTTTAGTTTTATTTATTGAAAAATAATCTCTAATATTCATCATTGAAAGGGTACCACTGAACAATAATTTTAATATAAAAATAAAAATTCTTAATGAGTTTGGAAAAATACCAGAAAAAAGTCATCCCGATGATATTGGTTACGATTTATATTCAGATAACGAGTATTTGATAGAACCTGGAAAAGTAGTTTTAGTTAATCTAGGAGTTTCTATTCAATTACCAAAAAATGTTGGTGGGTTCGTCCTACCTCGGTCTGGATTAGCATCTAAACATTTAATATCTCCAATAAATACTCCTGGACTTATAGATCCTGGATACACAGGAGAACTAATGGTTCCTTTAATGAATTACTCAGATGTTCAATATAAAGTCAATAAGCATGAAAGAATTGCTCAATTGGTAACAATAGCTACAGGTGAAATAAAATTTGAAATAGTTGATAATTTAGATGTATCGGAAAGATCCGACAGAGGTTTTGGTTCTACTGGAAAAAATTAATTTTATTATTTATATCTTTTATTAATATATTACTAATGCGGTAGTAGCTCAGCTGGCTAGAGCGTCTCGTTGCCAACGAGAAGGTCGAGGGTTCGAATCCCTTCTACCGCTCTTCATGGCGACGTGGCGGAGTGGCTACGCAGAGGTCTGCAAAACCTTGTACACCGGTTCGATTCCGGTCGTCGCCTCCAATAATTATGATTGCAATTACAGGATCTGGAGAGTTTTTACCATCAATTCTTGATGTAGATTTAAAACTTTTAAATTTTCTAGATGAGATGCCTTATGTGCTTACCTTTTCAACAGCTGCTGGTAAAGAATCAAATGAAAGACTTTTGTATTGGGAGAATTTAGCAATTAATCATTTTAGTAAATTAGATGTTAACCATAAACATATAGATGCTAGAAATCGTAATGATTTAAACAAGGAGTTAGTTATTCGTGAAATGAAGAAGGCGAATTTTATTTTTTTTTCAGGTGGATCACCTAATCATTTGTACGAATCTATAAAAGATTCAGAGTTTTCTGATGAACTTCGTAATGTAGAAGCTAGGGGGATTATTGCAGGCTGTAGTGCTGGAGCAATGATTATGGGAGAAAAAATGATTAAAGGGGTTGGTTTAAATTATTTACAAAATACAATCGTAATACCTCATTATGGTGAAAGTTTTTATTCATGGATTTCTAATACGATAAAATTGTTAAACAGAGGAAAGTACAAATTGTTATGCCTAGAGAAAGATACATATTTTATCAAAGACAGGGACCAATTGAGTGTACTTGGTAAACAAAAAGTTCATATCATATATAAAAAAGATCATCATACATTTTCTGACGGCGACACAATAGACCCCTCATTATTACAATAAAGTCATGTGTGGAAGATATTATATTGATATTGAAAAAGATGAACTTTCTTTTGTAGATAATTTTAATGAAGTCGAATACGATCAAAATTTTAACGTAGCACCGCAAAATCAGGCACCATGCATAATTGATAATAATTTAGTTATTGCTAACTGGGGATATTTTCCTGATTGGTTAAAAAGTCAATCAAATCCTAGGCCTTTATTTAATGCTAGGTATGAGTCGTTACTTGAGAAAAAAACATTTACATCAGCATTTAAAAACTCAAGATGTGTAATTCCAATTACTGGATGGTACGAGTGGAAAGATGAGGATGGTATCAAACAACCTTATTATTTTTTTGATAATTCTGATAGTTTATTATTCGCTGCAGGTCTTTATTGGAATAGAAGCAGTGGTGACATAGAAACATCAATTATTACTAGGGAAGCTGTTAGCCCTCTTTATAACATACATAACAGATCTCCATTGTTGCTTTCAAAAGAACAAAGAAAACTATGGGTATCAGATTTATCTAGCGAAGAAATTTATTCAAAGATTTTGGACTATGAATACGATAATATAGAATTTCATAGAGTGGACAGAGCAGTTAACAACCCAAAAAATAATAACGATTCTCTTATACAAAAATATGAAGAGGTACCTTTTTAGTGAATAGTCAGTCACCTATATATTCCTTAAAATTTACAATAACTTGGATATTTGTTTACGGAATAATTGTGTTTGTTTTGTGGCAATTTATTCAAATATTTTTAGCGATATATTTAGGACTTTGGGTACTAAATTTACTTATTGAAATTGTTGAAAGATTATTTCTGAGGTTTGGCAAAAGAATTATTACTGTTGAAAAATAATCAATTTATAAAAAATCTAAATGATGCTATATTTCTAAATACGGGAGATTAGCTCAGTCTGGCAGAGCACTTGCTCGACACGCAAGGGGTCACAAGTTCAAATCTTGTATCTCCCACAAATTAATCTTTACTATTATTAATTACAAAATTTACATATGGAGTATTTAACCCAAGAATTTTCTGTTGTTCATAATCAAATTTTTCAGCAAAACCTGCAATATAGTAATGTTCGTTTAAATTTTCATCACCATCTGTAAAGGAGTTCAATGCATTATCTCTTCTTTTCCAATATGATTTTTTAAAATCTGGATTGTCTTCATATGAAAGAGGATTGTATGTGATATTAGAATTTTCTTTTGGAATCAAATCATCGCAAACTCCTTTATATTCATCACCTATTTGAACTTCATAACCACCCAATTCATATTTGAAAGCTTTAATAATACAAAATTTATGATATTTGTATTCAGTCGTATTCCAAATTGACTCTATATGAGAAGAATCTATAAATTCGTAATTCTTATTTTCTTTAAAGACAATGTTTAATAAATACAACGCATCAAAGTAATTTATAAACATTTTTTGTTTATCATCGGATGCGTAATAATTATCTTCCATATCTTCTACATTAATATTGTTAAGTCGTAACTAGTTCAAGAAGTAACACTGAATACATGTATATAATTTGAGGATGACTAGACAAATTAAGAACATAATTGCAATTACAGCTTTTCTTATCTGTATTGGGCTAATAAATTTTGCAGGACAAAATATTGATATTCAGATAAGAGGTATTAATGCCTTTACGTTTATTTTAATTGTTGCAGTATTACTTCAGATAATCTTTTTTATTCCTTCTTTTCTATTAAAAACTGAAAAATATTACGACTTAGTAGGAAGCTTGACATACGTTACAACTGTATCACTTGCATATTTTGCTGTAGAAAATAAAACTATGATTGATTCAATAATTTATTTTTACGTTATGGTCTGGGCTTCAAGGCTAGGAATCTATTTATTTAGACGAGTAAGGAATGACGGCAAAGACGTACGGTTTGAAAAAGCAAAAAGACATTTTTTCTGGTTTCTACAATACTGGATGGGTCAAGCACTCTGGGTAACACTAACCGCATGCGCAGCAATTATTGCAATCTTATCACCTGAAGATGATACTTTACCTGTTCTAGCAATCTTTGGTATGGCATTGTGGCTCTCAGGATTTACCATTGAATCTATTTCTGATTATCAAAAACGAGTATTTAGAAAAGAAAATAATCCTAGCGAATCATTTATTCATACAGGTTTGTGGGCAAGATCAAGGCATCCCAATTATTTTGGAGAGGTAACACTTTGGACTGGCATTGCCGTTATAGCTCTAAATACATTAACTGGTATTGAGTACATAACTCTTATCTCACCAGTTTTTGTATATATTTTATTGACTCGTATGAGTGGAGTTAATTTGCTTGAACGAATTGCAGATGAAAGATATGGTCATTTAGAAGAGTATCAACAATATAAAAGAAATACCCCTGTACTAGTTCCTAAACTTTCTAAGGATAAAATATAATCCAATCACAATAGCAATTAACTGATAATAGGGAAGTGAATCGTATCTAATTATGAAGTTGTAACCAATACCGATAATTCCCAAACCCACCGCAAGTTTTTGCCAGTTTTTCATTTACAGACTGTCTAGTTTTTCAAGCAGATTTTCTTTTTCACCAGGAAGCATTTCTACAGTGTGGTCACTGTTTGGGTAGTTACCAGAATCAACATCATCTTTGAATCCTTTAATTGCTTTTGACCTTTCTTTATTAAGTTTTTCTTTAATATCTTTTCCATTGCCCCAAGATTTAGCATGTCTAGGCATTTTTATTCCTGATGTCTCGCCACATATATCCTCAAAGAATAAAAACATTACGTCTCCACCAGAACCAGAGCCAAGAGAGTTTATAACTAGTGATGTATGTTTTTTAATTTCATTTAGTGCGTCTTCAGCTACGCACTCAACCTCTGCACCAAAAGCACCTGCGTCCTCAAGTCTTTTCATATCTCTTAGAATTTCCATTGCTTCGTCAGCTGTTTTACCTACTGTTCTAATCCCACCATATTTTGTTGCCATTGAAGGAACCATTCCTACATGGCCTTGAACTTGGATACCTTCTTTTGCTAACATCTCTACAACCTCAAAACTTCTAGGGGTGAGTACGGAATCTGCCCCTGCCATCATCACATCAAATGCACCACGGAGAATTTCTTCATTTGTAATAAATCTGCCAGCAAAAAGAGCTGCTGTGATGAAAGTGTTAGGCGCACCATTTCTGACATTTTGATACCAGTCACTTCCAGTAATAATCATATCTATTTCTTGATTAGCAATTATTTCAGCTTCTTCTTGATTAGCAGCTGTAACTTGAGTCATTTTTATATTTTTATTTTTATTTTGAATAATGTCACCTACAGTTATATTTCGTTCCACTTGTTCATGACCAAAAGTGTAAATTCTTTTCATAAGATAATTATATTAGGCCAGTTGATAGAAATACAAGGAGGGGATTGATATAGTAAAGATTAATGTTTGAACTATTAGCAAAACTTTTTTCAAGAACTCTAAAAAAATTTCAAAACGCAGAGAATCAAAGTGAAAAAAAGAGTCTATTTTTTAAAGCAATTTTTTATATTCTTTGTGCCTTAGTAAGTCTAATTTTGTACATTCCTCCTGGAATAAGTTTTGTTGAAGCTTTAGGCTCGGTAGTTGTTTTTATTTTTATAATTTATTCAGTAATACGCGCGCTGAAGTACTTCAAAATTTTCTAAAAAATAAATTTTTAAAGGTTAAGTTTTTCCCAAATTATTGATTTAACAGTTGTACTGAATAAAAAAACAACTGTATTTCCAAAATGTGAATGTAAATATTAAAAAGAGAAGACCGATAATTAATTTATAGTTGTTGATAATTAAATCATCTAACCAATTGTTGATTTCTTTTTTTTGTATTTTTGCAATGATGTTTGTAAAAAAAACAATAATAAATGTTGCAATTAATAAAATGTAAAACATCGGGAATTATTTTTTATCTCTAACCGTTGATCCTACTACAAGTGCTGCTGAAATAACTAACAAGTTTTTAATAATATATTGTCCTTCTAAAGTTAATCCAAATGGAAAACTTGTAAAACAAATATCTGGTAACAAAATGAGAGGTAAAAAGGTTCCTGGCATTTGAATAAAAAGTAAAAATATGGATACACGTATTAAAGGTTTTATACACATAGTAATTCCGATGATTACCTCCCACCAACCTAATATTGGAACAAAAGTCTTTGGGTTTTCAAACCAATAAACAGTATTTTCAACTAATTCTTGTGCAGGACTTAAACCAAAAGGTTTAAGAATTCCAAACCAAATATATATTATTCCCAATGAATACCTAAGAAGTGTTAAGCCCCATTTATTCATGAAACTTGTAATAAAAATGTCAATATCATTAAACGTTCTAATGTTTTTCATACCCATAACTTTAAGTAGAAATTAAATTTATAAATAATTGTTAATTGATTTAAGTTTTATCAGGTGACTTTTAATGGGTCCCCATACTCCCAAGTAACACTATCACCCATATCAAGTGTACTTATATAATGCATATCGTCTTTTTCTATAAAAAAATTAAAATCAAAATTTTCACGCATCCTTAGCAAATCAATAGTTTTAGGTAATACTGCAAAGTTCTGTTGAATAGCCCATTGAAGTAAAAATTGTGGTTCTGAACAATTATATTTATTTGCTAATAATTTAAATGGAGAGTTTGCACTTGAACCTATTTCATACATCTCAGTTGTTTTTTTACTGTTTTCTCCATCTTTATGTCTCCAAGTAGAGAGTGGTACCAAGCTACTATATGCAATAATATTAATTTTGTTTTCTTTCAAATAATTTACTAAATCTGGTTTTTGAGACCACGGGTGTATTTCAATTTGATTAGCATCTGGTAATGGTAAGTTATTTTCTTTCAATTCATTTATATGATTAGCACCCCAGTTTGATACACCAATGAACTTCACTTTTCCAGATTCTTTAAGTTCTATTAACGATTTCCATTGATCAATTCTTTTAGTCTTAGCATGTGGTGAATGGATTAAGTAAAGGTCAACATATTCTAGATTTAACCTCATCAAACTTTTTTCAAAAGATTTTAACGTATCTTTATAATTTCTAACTCTATCTAATTTAATTAATCCTCCAGGCCAAAGTTTTGTAGTTATATATACATCTTTTCTTTCAATGTTTGTTTCAGCAAAAATTTTTAGGAG
This sequence comes from uncultured Candidatus Actinomarina sp., assembly GCA_902625455.1. Classification (GTDB taxonomy): domain Bacteria; phylum Actinomycetota; class Acidimicrobiia; order Actinomarinales; family Actinomarinaceae; genus Actinomarina. Next base: position 92,208 of record CACOBL010000002.1, read on the forward strand.
TGCCTTTGCTACTCCATCTTCATTTTTATAAACAGCAGCAGTATCAATGTGCCTGTATCCATGTTTTATTGATTCGTAAGTCATAACTTCAGCTTCTTTTGAAGTCATATTGTAAGTACCTAATCCAATTTTTGGTAATATATGTTTGAATGTATCATCCATTAACATACAATAACATAAATCATGGTTGAAAAAGAAATTAGAGAAGCTAGAAGAGAAAAAAAGAAGAAAAAACACATGCAAAAACGTAAAGGACGTTTAGATTTCAGAACTAATAGGACTGGAAAAAGAAAATAATCACGACATTTCTTGTTTCAGTAGTTTTCTTTTTTTATCAATTCCGCCCTTAGCGCTGTACCCACCTAAAGTACCATCTGATCTAATAACTCTGTGACAAGGTATATGTGGTGCATATGGGTTGGCACCACAAGCGTTCGCTACTGCTCTATAACTTTTTGGATATCCAATAGCTTCAGCCAATTGTTTATAAGTTCTAGTTTCACCATATGGAATTTTTGCTATTTCTTTCCAAACTTTAATTTGGAATTTTGTTCCATTAAGTTTCATATTATTATTTTATATCTAACGTATAAATTTTAAAAAAGCAATAAATACAAAACTTAACCATATTAATTTTTCTAATCTTTTTGTAATCCATATTCTTTTGTATCTAATATGTAGTCCAAATAACAAAAGAAATTTGTTTACATTATTCATTAATTTTTGTTAAAAAATCTGTTTCATTAATATCTTGCCTATTAATTGCTGATAGATTGAAGTTGTTATTAGCAGTTAAAGAGTTTTCGTAATCAATCGTACCTTTCAAGAAAGTATATTTTGTTAAGCTACTGATACTTCCAAATGCTACAAAATCATAATGAGCTGAATCATTTAAATAATATCCACGTGCAAAATTTTTATTATTTACAAAATTTCTATAAACTTCGATTTCACTTAATTGTTCATTGTCTTCGTATCCTTGATACCAATCTTCACTATATATAAAATATGTTTCACTATTTAAATCAATAGAACCAAGCTCTTCAACTATAGGAACAAAATATGGATCTTGAAGAATTAATGTTGAGCAATTATTGTATAAACAATATAAATGAGCAGAGCCACCACCAGTCGAGTGACCAATTATTGATATGTCATTAAAATCTGCATAATAATAATTATTATTATTATCCTTGAAGTAGTTAATTGTATTTTCAATGTCAATTGACATTTCTAACATTACATTAAAAACTTTTGAAGATTCTTCAGTACCACCAGTATTGTAAATAGTTCCGGATGGTAATTCCGTGAACATTGCAAGTCCAGTATGGTCTAACGCAATAACAACATACCCTTTTGAAGCCAAGGTGATTAATTGATCTGAAGCAAATATTTTTTCACCAGCCCATCCATGTGTATAAACAATAACTGGTGATTTATTTGGGAGCGGATCAAGGTTTATTCCGATATCAAAATAAGAAAGATTTAAATGACTAAATAAAAAAGTAGGTAAATTAATACCCCAAGTTCTGTTCAAATAATTAATTACGGTCTCACCCCAATTACTTGGTGAATTTTTAAATAGTTGAATTGGCTCTGTTGTATCGTTACTTGGATAATATATGTCGACAAGGAGCTCTCTTTTTCCAGATGGTTCTAAATTACTTAATTCACTAAATGCAATTGGTTGCTCTCTATCGTCCAGTACAATATGGATTTCTTCATAACTTACTGAATATTCTTTATCTTGAATTGTAAATTCAGGTATTGGTAAATAAAAGTTAGTTAAAAATGAGATTGCGTAGATAATTAAAATAATAAAAAATAAACTATATCTTAATAATTTGTTATTAAGTGAAAAACTCGAAGTGTACTTTATTGCGTAGAAAAAAATTATTAAATATATTGGCATGTATTGCCACTTATAACCAACTGTAAAAATTTGTGCCAGGGACGTTATTACTGCTAGATATAGAGAATATAGAAATACCTTCTCTGAAATAAATTTATTAAAAATTAATTCCAACGTAAAAAGTAAAATTGCAATGTCAAAGAAATTCATTTTTATTTAAATCAACCGATGCGGTTTGATTTACCTTTAAATATTCTGGTTATAAAAGTTTCTTCGTCATTAATTGGACTGTATCCAGAATTAGTATTTGCATTCTTACTGTTACCAGTCATTGATGAATTATTCAAAATTTTTCTATTTTTAATTGTTTTATCTTCAACAACTTTTGATTCTTCTATAGAATCATCTTTTTGATATTGCTGGGCATTATTATTTAACTTCTGTTTAGGTTTTCTTAAAAGAAGATATACAAGAAATGTTGTTATTACTAATCCACCAATCGTTTCATCTGAGATATCACCATAAGTAGTAAATTCTTCAATTAAACCTGTGGTTGCTGAAATTATTAAGAAAATAGCAACAATACGACGAAAAATTTTCATATCATAAATATACATATCTTTAATTTAAAAAGTAATTAACTCTATGAAAAAGATTAAATTATGAAACTAAAATTAAAATATATGGAACAAGTAACTTTCAATCCCTCTAAAAAATCAACAGTTGGAGTTGAGGTAGAAGCTCAAATTGTTGACAATAATACTGGTGATTTAGTAAATATTGCTGAAAATATTGTTAATGGTTTCGGAAATGAAGATCGAGTAAAGCATGAGTTATATTTATCCACTGTTGAAATTACTAGTTCTCCCGCATTAGATTCAAATGATACATATGATGAGCTATCTTCGATCTTTAAAAAAGTTTTAGATCTAGCCACGGGTTTCAATGCTGGTTTGATAGCTGCAGGAACTCATCCATTTGCTCTATATGAAGATCAAGTTATAACAAATGTAAATCCTAGATATGAAGAATTTGCACAAAAATATGGTTGGGCTGTAAGGAGATTATTAACATTTGGAATGCATGTACATGTAGGTATGGATTCAAAAGAGAAAGCTGTTGCTGTGCATGACGAAATAAGAACATATCTGCCTTTAATACTTGCTCTTAGTGCATGTTCTCCATTTTGGAGAGGAAAAGATACTGAACTCTATTGTTCAAGATTAAGTGTATTTCAAGGTCTTCCTAATACAGGACTTCCAGAACCATATCTTGACTGGAAAGAATATGAGCAATCTCTAGAAACTTTAGTTGCTGCAGATGTAATTAAAAAAGGAATAGGATATAGGCAAGTTTGGAAGGACGTAAGGATACATCCTGCTTATGGAACTGTGGAGGTTCGTATTGCAGATTCGATGCCCTCGCTTGTTGACACTGTCGCAGTTGCTACATTTGTTCAAGGGCTTGCTATAAAAATTGGCAATGATTGGGAAGAGGGAAAACTTAATGCACCAACACCTAATTGGTTGATTGAAAGGAATAGGTGGGCTGCTATAAAAGATGGTTTAAACGCAAAATTTATAGTTGATTTAGAAGGTAGAACATTACCAATTAAAGAAGTAATTAATAATTTAACCAAAGAAATAGAATCTATAGTTACATCCTTAGGCTCTTTAAATAGATTATTAGAATTAGAAAATATTTTTAAGTCTGACAATATGGTTGATAACATGAGAAATTTTCACAAAAAAGATACACTAGATGGCCTTGTCAAAGAGTTACAAAAAATACTTTTCCAATCTCTAGATATGTAATTTTGTAATAAATTATTAAATATATCTCAATACATGTATAGTTAAATATGTCTTTTACAAGACATGACGAAATTAAGGAGAATTATGCCGAAAGGCAAAGTGAAATGGTTTAACTCCACTAAAGGATATGGATTTATTGAACCTGAAGAAGGCGATAAAGACGTATTTGTACATATCACAGCTGTAAGAAGCGCAGGTATGCAGAATCTTGATGAAGGTCAAGAAGTAGAGTACGACTTAGTAGAAAACAACGGAAAAACATCAGCTGAAAATCTAAAATAGAGGACAGTTAAACTTTTTCAGAACCGGTAGTTAGCTACCGGTTTTTTTTATCCTAAAAGTATTCTTAATGAGAGAAGAATAGAGACAATTACTAAAACGGGTCGCACAACCTTCTCGCCATTTTTTATAGCAAACTTAGAACCAGTATATGCGCCAGCTATTTGAGCAACAGCCATCACAAGCCCTAAATACCAAATTACGTAACCTTGTAAAGCAAATATAATAAATGCTGCAAAATTTGATGAAAAGTTGAGCAATTTTGTAATTGCTGTTGATTGCATAATGTTTGCTCCTTTAATTATGATAAAAGCTAATACAAAGAATGAACCTGTTCCTGGACCAAAAAAACCATCGTAAAAACCAATTGCAAAGACAATTAAATTAAATAAAATGAGCAGTTTTTCATTCCTTTTAACACCAGAGGGTCCTTTATTAGTAATGAAAAATATTGCAGCCAAAATAAGTAGTATCGGTATTACTGATTCAAGTGTTTCATTTGAAATTCTACTTACTAGCAGAGTTCCAACACCTGATCCAATGAATGACAATGCAGTGTAAAGTATCTTTCTTTTTTCCACAAGAAAACCATTTTTGTAATAGTTGAATGTAGATGTAAATGTTCCAAAACAAGATTGGAATTTATTTGTTCCTAATACATTAAGCGGAGGAATACCAACTAAAAGCATTGAAGGAGTAGTTAATAGTCCACCTCCTCCAGCAATAGAGTCAATTAATGAAGCAAAAAAAGCAACAATAAATAAAATTAAATATACTGTTGATTCTTCGTACAAATATTCCATAAGTAATTACTTAAGTGTATATTTATAATTTAATAACTTTAGTAAATTGGAATAATGTTAGAGGAAGCACTTTCAAGACTGATTGAAGGCGTACTTTCAGGTATTGGGATAGGTTTTGTTTTTTATTTATATCCTGTTGTGAGACATACATTTTCAGAAAAGTATCGTTACAAATTTAGGTTCGAAGAGGATGGGAATTTACGTTTTAGAAATGAAACAATAAAATACTTAAAAATTGGATTTTTTTACGGATTTTTTTATGGATTTATAATGGGGACAATAATTGGACCATTTGGATCACAAAACGGAATATAAATACTTTTATTAAGCAAATTTAAAATTCAAAATTTAAAATATAACTTATGAAATATTTTGGTTCTATTGATCAAGGAACTACAAGTTCTAGATTTATTGTATTTAATGAAAAAGGAAATATTGTTACTCACCATCAAGAAGAAATAAATCAACATATTCCTAATGTAGTTTCTGTAGAACATGATCCTACGGAAATATGGGATTCCGTTAAAAAATGTATATTAAAAGTAGATAGTGAATTTTCAATTAAACAGTTAGATAGTATTGGAATTACTAATCAGCGTGAAACAACACTTGCGTGGAAAAAATCTACAAGTGAACCTTTATACAACGCAATAGTCTGGCAAGATACACGTACACAAGATATATGCGATGAACTTAAACAAATAGATAAATTAACTGATGAATTTTCGAAAACAGGTCTACCAATCGCAACATACTTTTCTGTCTCAAAGATATTATGGCTTTTGAGAAATATTGATGATGTACAAAAAGCAAAATCAAATGATGATTTATGTTTTGGAACAATAGATTCCTGGCTTCTATATAAATTAACAGGAGAACATGTTACTGATGTTACAAATGCAAGTAGAACATTATTAATGGATTTAAATTCTTTAGAGTGGATAGATGATATTTTAGAAACATTAGGTATTCCAAAAGCGTCTTTACCTTCTATAAAACCGTCTATGTTCAATTATGGAACAAATGATAAAATATTAAAAAACATACCCATAACCGCGGTTCTTGGAGATCAGCAAGCTTCATTATTTGGACAGAATTGTATTAATCCTGGTGACGTAAAAAATACATACGGTACTGGCTGTTTTGCATTAACTAATACTGGAAAAAACATTGTACATTCTAACAATGGATTACTTAGTACGATAGCTTATCAAAGAGAAGGGAGTAGTGCTCAGTACGCTCTTGAAGGTTCAGTATCAATTGCAGGTGCTGCTGTACAATGGTTAAGAGATAACTTAAATTTAATAAATGAGAGTAAAGACGTAGAAGCATTAGCTTTAAGTGTAAAAGATAATGGTGATGTTTATTTCGTACCTGCATTTTCAGGATTATTTTCTCCTCATTGGGATGAAACTGCCAGAGGAGTGTTGGTTGGACTTTCAAGATATTCAAATAAATCACACATAGCTCGGGCTGTTTTAGAGTCAGTGGCATTTCAGTCTTATGAATTATTAGATTCTATGGAGAAAGATATAGGAATTAAATTTGATTCTGTAAATGTTGATGGAGGTATGGTTAACAATAATTTATTAATGCAATTCCAATCAGACATATTTGATAAAAAAGTAATATCACAAAAGATAAATGAAATTACAGCTCTAGGTGTCGGTGCTGCAAGTTATCTTTTCATTAACGACTTACCATTTGAAAATATGGGAAATTTTATTTCACAATCTAAGACTTGGAATCCAAATATTGACTCAAACCAGAGAGAGAACTATCTATTTAAATGGAGTAAAGCTATCAGTAAAGCAAGACAGTGGACATAACAAAACTGCTGATTTACGTATATATAATATTTTTTATTAGTGCTGGGATAAATCATTTTTTAAATCCTCAATTCTACGACGCTATAGTTCCCGAATTTATACCATACCCAAGACAAGTACATCAATTTACTGGTGTGTTAGAAATAATGATTCCATTATTTTTTTTAACAAGATATAGAAAAGAAGCAGCTTTAATTATGATCGTATTTTTAATTTTATTGTATGGTGCCAATTTCTATGTTTGGTACTACAACCTTCCTTATGGAGGGACTTACTTTTCTAATCAACAGCATTTCTTTAGATTTTTATTACAGATTCTTTATATTTATATAACTTATGTAATTTACTTATATGACAAATAAAAAATTTCCTGACAATTTTATATTCGGGACTGCAGTTGCTTCATATCAAGTTGAAGGGGGTATTTATAATAACGATTGGACAATTTGGGAAAACAAAAAAAATACTGTTTGCGCTGAACCTTGTGGAGAAGCGTGCAAACACTATGAAAAAGTTGATGATGATATAGATCTTTTGGAAAACCTAGGAATCAGAGCGTTTAGATTTTCTATCGAATGGAGCAGAGTTGAACCTCAACAAGGGAAATTTAATGAAGATGCAGTACTCCACTATGTATCAAAAGCACAAAAATTGATTGATAAAAAAATAGAACCAATAATTACTTTTCATCATTTCACAACACCAGATTGGCTATCAAAAGAAGGCTCTTGGTTAAATCCAAATATTGAAAAGTATTTTGGGTCGTATGTTGAATACATGATGAAAAAATTACCAAAAAAAATAAAATTTTATAATACAATCAATGAACCTGGAATTTTTGCTTTTTTCGGATATTTTTCAACCACAAAATTCCCACCCGGTATTGCTGACGAAAAAAAATTTATCACAGCTTCTGAAAATATTATGAAAGCACATCAAACAGCGTTAAAAACTATAAAAGGAATTAATCCAGAGGCAATGGTTGGTATGACACACGCATTGCAGGAATGGGAAGATCATGATACTAATAAATTAAAAGAATATCTTAAGTATCATCTTGAAGATAAATTTTTAAAAGCATCAAAAGAAGATGATTTTATTGGATTGCAAACTTATACAATTGTCAGATATCCAAAAAGTATATTACTTAAACTAGTAAACCCTTTACTTTTAAATATTCCATTGATAAGACGTTTTTTATTACCACGTATTATTCAAATTTTTGCTGGTAGAAATGGTGAAATTACTAAAAACACAAGAACTACAAAAATGGGTTACGAATATAGGCCTGAAGCTGTCTTATA
>CACOBL010000003.1 GCA_902625455.1 uncultured Candidatus Actinomarina sp.
ATACTTTCTATTTAACACTATTCTGTAAGTATGAAAATTTATACAAAAAAAGGAGACAAAGGTGATACAAGTCTTTTATATGGTGATCAGGTTTCAAAAGACAATATAGCTCCAGAAGCATATGGATCAGTCGACGAACTCGTTGCAGCACTTGGTTTAATAAGGTGTGAAGAAAAACTTCCTATAGAGGTAAATGACACTACTCTTCGAATTCAAAGGGAACTATTTGTAGTAGGTGCAGAATTAGCAACTGACAAAGAAAAAAGAAGTAAGTTAGTAGATGGTAAGACAAAAGTAACGGAGTCTATGATAAAAATGCTTGAAAAAGACATAGACTTTCTTACTGAAAAAAATGGAATACCAACATATTTTGTAGTTCCAGGTGAAAATGTTATTTCTGCAAAATTTGATTGGGCAAGAGTTGTATCAAGAAGAGCAGAAAGAAAATGTGTAACATGGTATAAAACATTAGAAATCAAGGATTCAAAAGTTGTGACTTATTTGAACAGATTATCTGATTTTCTTTGGATGATGGCACGAGACTTTGAAGAAGATTGGACGCCAAGTAGCTGATGAGAGAACTCAGTATTTTATTCGTAAATTCTATTGATGAAAATCTAATCGCTAATTTTAAAGACCCCGAACAAATTAATGACTATTTTGAGATTCATAAATTTAAGGCAAACAAAAAAGATATCATTCTTGTCCCAAAACATTATCTTAAAAACGAAAAAGACACAATCTTAGTGTCTATTGATGATTCCTTAAATAAATTAGAACTATGCGAAATAGGATCAAAAGTAAGAAAATTAATCCCTTTTGACTGCATCATTAGTTATCACTTTGGTTTTAAAACTAACATAGACGTTCAAGAATTTACACTTGGATTAATACTATCAGGCTATAAATTTGAAAAATATGTTGAAGCAGATTCAAAAGAGATAAATATTCAATTTGATGAATCATTTGACATTGATGAGCAGAAATTTATAAAGGAGTCAATTTATTTTGTTAGAGATCTTGTTAATTTACCTGCACTTGATAAAACACCAGATTATTTCATTAACGAAGTTAAAGAACTTATTAGCAATGAACAAATCAAATTAACTATATTCGATAAGAAATGGTTATTAAAAGAGAATTTTGGTGGTGTAATAGGTGTTTCCCAAGGTTCTTCAAAGGACCCATATTTTCTTGTAGGTGAATATAATACAGATGCAGATTTTCAAATAGCATTAATTGGTAAGGGAGTACTTTTTGATTCAGGAGGACTCTCTCTAAAGTCTCCATCTGGAATGGAAACAATGAAAACAGATATGGCAGGTGCAGCAACTGCTTGGGCTGTTATAAAACTGGTAGCTTCACTTGGGTTAGATCTTGGTGTAAAAGTTTACACACCTTTAGTAGAAAACATGCCAAGCAGCACTGCAATTAGGCCTGGTGACGTATTAAAAATGAGAAATGGAAAAACTGTAGAAGTTTTAAATACTGATGCTGAAGGAAGATTAATAATGGCTGATGCTCTAGCTTTTGCTTCTGAAAAAAAACCAGATTTAATATGTGATGTAGCAACACTTACCGGAGCCTCATATGTTGCATTGGGTGTTGACATCGGTGCAGTTATTTCAAATTCAGAAATGTACGCAGCTGAATTCATAAATTCTAATAAAAATCAAGTTGAGTCATATCACGAACTTCCATTATTTCATGGCTACAAATCTTTAATAAAATCAAGTATTGCTGACATGAAAAACACGGGAGGAAGATTCGGAGGGGCAATTACTGCTGCATTAATACTTGAAGAGTTTGTTGATGAAATTCCTTGGGTACATTTGGATATAGCTGGCCCAGCAAGAGCACGGAGCAGTTCACCTTTAAATCCAGAGGGTGGAACAGGTTTTGGTGTTATTGGTTTTATAAATTTCTTTAAATTTTTGTCTAAGAATCACCAGTAAATTTACTTACAACAAAAACTAATGTATCACCGGTTGTCATAACTGCTCCTTGAGCAACATTTGTTCCAATAATTTTTCCATTACAATTATCTAACTCATTTTCTTCAAATTCTTCTTTGAGGAATAGGATAACATTGTTATCTCTCATGAAATCTCTAATAAGGCTCTCACCTTCTTCAGGAGTCAAAGTACACGGTGTAATACTTGGAATAGCCGCGGAAAACTTGTTGCCTGAAACCTCTAAGATTACTTCTGTTCCCTCTGGAAATTTTTCTCCATTTTCGATATCTTGACTCAGGACTAGACCAGGAGCTTCTTCTGAATCCACTAAATTTATTGTTGGTAAAATATAAGAAGAAAAAGCAATTTCTTCTGCATCTAGAATATTTAAACCAACTAATTGTGGAATTTCTATTGTTGGTATTTCATAATATTTATCAATATCGCTTGGATCTAATGGCCAGTTAGTAACTGGTAAGTCTTTAACCACTTCTGTCATAAATTCTTTCCACATAGGTGCAGGTACTCTTCCACCAGATACATTTTTATATAATTCTCCTTTAATTTCTACATCAGTCAAAGGCAATTGTTCCTCTGCAAAACCAATCCATACTGATGAGGTGTATTGTGGGATAAATCCTATAAACCATGCTTCTCTAAAACCTTGGTGAGTCCCTGTTTTTCCAGCAATTTCTCTATCATCAAGTACTGCTCTTGTACCAGTACCATATTGTGCTGCCACCTCAAGAGTTTTACGTACTGCAGCAGCAGCTCCTGGGTCAGGAATGCTTGTTCTAGGAGATACAATATGCCTAAATAAAATATTACCTTTGTCATCTTCAATTTTTTCAATTAAGTATGTAGGTGCCAATATACCATTAGTGGCGAACGAAGAGTATGCAGAGGCCATTTCAATAGGAGTTGCAGCTCCTGCACCCAAAGTTAACGAAATTACGGGATCTAATGATGAATTGATACCAATTCTATTTGCAGTTGTGGCTAATTTTTCTCCACCAAGTTCAGATGCAAGTTGTGCAAATACAGTATTTATGGATCTTCTTGTAGCTTCTTCTAAAGATATCATTCCCGACGTATCAAGTAGTTTTATAGATCTGTTGTACTCAGCCTTATCTTGGCAAGGCTTAAAAATATATTGAATTTCTGACTCTATGTCAATTTGAGTCAGATTTAATTGATTTTCAATACGCTCTGGATCAAATATTATAACTTGATCTTCTGGTATTTCTTCACCTTCCTCTAACTCTCTATAAATTATTAAATTACCCTCAGAATCATATTGGCCTAACGCTTTTGCAATCTCCATTATTTTTTCTTCCTCAGTTTCAAACTCATCAAGATTTAAACCAAGTGGGAATTGTTTTATAAAATCTTTATTTTTGATTTCTTCAACATGAAAATCAAAGCATTGAAGTTCAATAGCTCTATCCTGAGCGTCAATTTTATTAAGATATCTATCCGCAGTAATTGATGTGCCATAATTTCTTACTACCCATTTTTCTCCTACTCCATCAGGAGCACATGGATAACCACAATTAATTTCCACCGGACTTCTAGAGTCTCTGTAGCTGTACAATTTTGCACCTGATTCAAGTGCTGCCAAAAGTGTAATTGGTTTAAAAGCAGAACCAGGATTTCTTTTACCTTGTGTTGCCAAGTTATATTGCTCTTCGTCAAAAGGCAATCCTGAAGCCATTACCTCAATTGCACCTGTGTAGTTGTTTATCAATGTAATTACACCTGTTGGTTTTGGTTCATCTGGGTTATCTTCATCAGGATCTGGCGGAACCCATGTATTAAGAACATTATTTGCATGTTGTTGCAGTGACAAATTCAAAGTCACATATACCTTTAAACCTCCTCCTCCAAAACATGTTGTATCATCGGAAGGACAACCGAAAACTGCTTTTTTTCTTTCTTCTTTCGTATTACCTAATACAGCAAATTGAGGATCATTTAATAATTGTCTTTTGACTTCTGCTACAACATGCTCTGCTTGTGCTATAAAATTTTTAGATTCAACCACATTTAATGGAGCTAGTTTTGCCGATCTTGATTGTATATCAACTATAAATCCCTCTTTGAGCATTATGTTTATAACATCATTTCTTCTTTCAAGAACTCTATCTGGGTATTTTCTTGGGTTGTAATAAGCTGGGCTTCTAATAATCACAACTAAGGTTGCTGCTTCATCAAGTGTTAACTCTTGAACAGTTTTATCGAAGTATTCATAAGCCGCTGATTGAATTCCATAAGCACCTGAACCCCAATAAATAGAATTTATATAATATTCAAGGATTTGATCTTTTGTGTATCTTCTTTCAAGTTCTGCTGCGACCACAGCCTCTGCTACTTTTCTTCGTATTGAAATTTCATCGCCCACAAATGACTGTTTTGCGACTTGAGATGTAATAGTTGAACCACCTCTAGTTACACCTCTTAGATTGTCTAATACCGCACTAAGGATTGCAATAAAATCAACTCCTTCATGCTGATAATAGTTACTGTCCTCAGCAGCTAATAATGTATTTACAACAAAAGGGGGGACATCAGATAGAGCAATTGGATCTCTATTTAATCCATCATGTAATTCATCAAGTATTTGATTATCAGAAGTATAAATGACAGATGGTTCAGAAAGAGAAACAAAATTTAAAACCATTCCCTCAGCTCTAGGGAGAAATCTTTCTTCTAAATCTGTAACGACTGACATTGCAGATTTTATAGGAAGAAAGACAAAAAAACCTACCCAAGCAGCAAATAGAAAACTACTAAGTAATAAAAGAAAGCCCGCTATGTACCTCGAACCAAATCTAGTTTTGTTTTCAAGGTTATGTATTTCTGCCATGAGAAAATTCTAATCCTTATATGTAACAATATTGTACAATTAGTGATATGGAATTTTCACCAGGACTTAGAGGAGTTGTTGCTGGAGAAACCTCTATCTCAACAGTTGGTAAAGAAGGAACTTCGTTAAGGTATAGAGGTTATGATGCAACAGATTTAACAAAAAATAACACTTATGAACAAGTTGCATCCTTAATTATTACTGATTCACTTAATGATAAAGATTTTAAAAAAAGTTTCTCTAAATATTATCTTGATATAAGCAAAGATAAAAAAATTAATGACTTGCTTAGTGAAATAAAACAAACACTGCATCCAATGGATGTAATAAGAACAATTGTTTCATATAAAGGTGAATTAACAACGCTAAGAAAGCAAAAACTTGATAAAGAAGACAAAACTGAATTATCTGCAAGGATCAATGCAACTGTTTGTTTCATTATTGCTTCTTACCATGAAGAAAGTTGTGATGAATTAGATAGTCAGTATTTAGTATCTAGCTCATTATTACCAAATAATTCATCAAAGGATCAACTTGAAGGCTTAGATGACATGTTAATTCTTTATGCAGAGCATGGATTTAATGCATCAACTTTTGCAACAAGAGTTACTGCATCAACAAGAGCAGATCTTACTGGTGCAATAGTATCAGGTATTGCAACATTAAAAGGAGAATTACATGGAGGTGCAAACGAGAGAGCTGTAGAGCTAATTAACTCTTTTGATAGTGTTGAGGAAGCAGAAGTGGGAGTAAAACAATTTCTTGAACAAAAGAAAAAAATTATGGGATTTGGCCATGGTGTTTATAAAGTACAAGACCCAAGAAGCCCAATAGTCAAAAGCTGGGTAGAGCGACTAGCTCAGACTGAATTTTCTAAAAAAAGGTTTGAGATTGCAAAGAAAATTGACCAAGTTATGGATGAAGAAAAAAATCTCTTTCCAAATGTAGATTTTTATGGAGGTCTCCTACTAGCTGAGTTAGGTTTTGAAGTTGACCTGTTTACTCCAATTTTTGTAGCAGGTAGATCTGTTGGATGGGCTGCACATTACTTTGAACAACGCGAACAAGATATTTTGATAAGGCCTGCAGCAAAATATATCGGGCCCTCTGAAAGATAGTTTTTGGTAAATATTAATTTAGATTTACAAATCCACAACTTCCTTTCACAACCTTTAAAAAATGATGATCACTTTGCTTCTGCCAAGCTTGCAATTCTCGATACCTTAGGTTGCATAATTGAAGCGAGCTCTCATGATGAAGTCAATAATTTTGCTGTAAGAGATAAGTCATTTGAATTATTTTCTAACCCTTTTTTAAATTTGGGCAAATTAAATTCTTACCAAGATGTTGCATGGTATTTAACTGTATTAACAAGATGGTTTGATTATAACGACACTTTTCTTGCACAAGAATGGGCTCACCCATCAGACAACTTTGGTTCCATATACAGTTACTTTTATGCGAATCCAAATTTTAAATTTATAGATTTTACGACAGCTTTAACAAAAGCTTACGAAATTCAGGGTTCTTTATGTCTAGGAACTTCATTAAACAAATTAGGTTATGATCATGTGTTTTATGTGAAGTTAGCATCTGGAGCTGTTTTCTCATCTTTATTAAGTAAAGGAGATGAGAAAATTGTTCAGAGAACTATTAATCATATCCTACTTGATGGTCCAACCCTTAGGTCTTATAGACACTTTCCAAATGTAGGAAAAAGAAAAAGCTGGGCGGCAGCAGATGCATCAAAAAGAGGAATAGAACTTGCCACAATTAGTCAATTAAATGATGAAGTTTATAAATCCATACAAAATGATAAAAATTGGGGATTTGAAAAAACTTATCTTAATGAATCTGGAATTAAGTTCGGTAAGGAATTAAATGATTGGGTAATTCAAAATGTTTTGTTTAAAGTTTTATTTCCTGCAGAATTTCATGGGCAATCAGCTGTAGAAGGTGCAATTAAGTTAAGTAGAGAATTTAATCAGAATATTGATAAAGTAAATAAAATTAATATTTTTACACATGAACCTGCGATAAGGATAATTTCTAATAAAGAAAATCTATCTAACGCTTCTGACAGGGATCACAGTCTTGAATACATGGTTTCAGCTGCTCTTCTTTTTGGAGAATTAAAATATGAAATGTACGAAGACGATTTCTCTGGATTAAACAAAATAGAGAGTTTAAGAAAAAAGATTTTTATCAGTGAAGATTCAAATTTTACTGAAAATTACTATGAATTTTCCAAAAGACATATATCAAATTCAATAGAAATTGTTTATGATGATAATTCTACTTCTGAAAAAATTACCATTGAAAACCCTATAGGGCATCCATCGAGAAGAGAGGAAGCTATTCCATTATTAAAAGAAAAATTCATAAGAAATGTACAAAACGTTCTTTCTTCAGAAAA
This sequence comes from uncultured Candidatus Actinomarina sp., assembly GCA_902625455.1. Classification (GTDB taxonomy): domain Bacteria; phylum Actinomycetota; class Acidimicrobiia; order Actinomarinales; family Actinomarinaceae; genus Actinomarina. Next base: position 7,238 of record CACOBL010000003.1, read on the forward strand.
ATCAATTTCATTATGGGAACAGGTTATCAATTTACAAAAAGATGACGAATTAACTAAATTCTTTAATATCCTACAAGATGATGAATGAAATATTTCTTCTTGTTGGTGGAGAGGCAACTAGGCTTCAACCATTATCTATTGGGATTCCAAAAGCACTTCTAACAATAAGAGGTGAAAAGATTGTTGATAAGATAATTACTCAATTCTCAAAATTTTCTGACTTTACATTTCATTTAATTTGTTCAGAAAAGCACAGACAGCATTGGAATGATTATCAAGCATCATCTAATAACAATATAAATTTATTATTTGAACAAAAAAAATTAGACACAGCTGGTTATATTATTGAAAATATTCAAATAATGCCCGAAAAATTTCTATGCATGAACGGAGACCTTTTATTAGATGTCGATTTGGAAAATTTCATTGATTCAGCTCGTAGCTGCACAAACTCATTAATTGGTTCATTTGAAGTTGAAGACCCGTCAAGATATGGAGTTTTAAAAGTAAATGAAAAAATGGAGGTCGAAGCTTTCATAGAAAAGCCAGAGGATGATAGATTTGGAAATAAAATTAGCTTGGGTCTTTATCACTTTTTCAAAAAAGATATTATGTCTATCATATCTTCGCTTGACGTTCCGTGCTCTTTTGAACGAGATGTATTTCCCCGCCTCTCAACAAATCAATTGTTGAATACGTATACTGTCAAAGGAAACATGATTGATGTTGGAACTAGAGATGCATTTATTCAAGCCCACCTTTATGATGGCGAAGAAAATTGGATATCTCCAAACGATACAAAAATAAATCAACATTCAATTATTAAAAACAGTGTAATTTTGGATGGCTGCAAAATTGGTGAAAATGTTGTAATCGAAAATTCAATTATTTCCAATAATTCCACAATTGAAAGTGGAAGTATAATTAAAAACGAAATAGTTAGAACAAATTAAAAATGAAAATTTTAATTACGGGTGGAGCAGGTTTTATTGGCTCACACCTTTTAGAAGAACTTTTAAAATCTGATAATGAAATATTGGTATTTGATAACTACTTAACTGGGAAAAAAGAAAATATTGAATTCCATGGTAATTTTAAATTAATTGAAGATGATTTTGGTACTAAAAATTCATTAAATTTAATTAAAGAATTTAATCCTCAAATTTGTTTTCACTTGGCAGCTCAATCTTCTGTTGTAGTTTCTGTAGATGATCCATTACTTGATTTTGAACATAACATCTTACAACCAGTCCAACTTATAAAAACTTTACAAAGCACTGATTGTAGTAAGTTCATTTTTACCTCTTCTGGTGGAACGATATTTGGCGAGCCAAACATTTTACCAACTAGCGAATATGATTTTGCAGGTGAACCTGAGTCACCATATGGTATTGGTAAAAAGAAGTTTAACGAAATAATCATGAGTATGACAATTGATACACATTTGTCGTATTCAATTTTGAACCTCTCAAATGTTTACGGACCACGTCAGGATCCTCACGGCGAAGCAGGAGTAGTATCCATATTTTCAAATAAAATTTTAAAGAATGAAAAACCAATTATTTACGGCGACGGAGAACAAACAAGAGACTATGTATATGTGAAAGATGTTGTACATGCATTAATTTTATCTTCAAAGATTGACTCCAATTTATTTCTTAATATAGGGACTGGAATAGAGACATCTGTAAATCAATTATTAGAAACGATAAAATTTGAATTTGAATCTGATATAGAACCAATATATAAGGAGTCAAGAAAAGGTGAACTTCTACGAAGTGTTTTGAATAGTTCTAAGGCACAAAAAGAATTAAATTGGGAATCTCAATTTTCATTAAATAAGGGTATAAAAGAAGTAGTAAGCTGGTTAAAAACTTAAAGAAAAAAATCTTCTTGATCGTCTCTAATTAGTAACTCCGCATTTTCATTTGAGGATTCATATTTAAGTCCTCTTATAATAGCTATTGGAATATCAATCGACTTTTCCATAACTAATTCTGCTGCACTAGCAATTTCGTCAATTGTCGCAATTTCTGTTGCAAATAGTTCATTTTTAAATGAGTCGTATTTCCCAATATAATTTGTAATAGGAGAAATTCCAGATGACCCTATTGCAAAATTAACCTGACCTTTTCTCCATGCTCTGCCAAACGTATCAGAAATCACTACAGCTACTCTTTTTCCACTTGCAGTTTCTATTTGGCTTCTAAATTTATGAGCTGATTTATTTGGATCTTCGGGTAAAAGAAGAGCTTTGTTTTTCTCAATATTAGATTTATCTATTCCTGCATTTGCACATATGAAACCGTGTTTTGTTTTTGCAATTATTAAATCCCCTCGTTTTCTTATGATTTGTTTCGTTTCACTTTTAATTAAATCTTCAAATTCATATTCATTTAAATCTCTTTCCATACCTTCACTCTTTGAAACAATTTTTTGTGTAATCACAAAAACATCGCTATCTTTAATGACATTTCCTGATTTGTTAATAATGTCAAATGTCATAGTGGCTAAGTCATCACCTTTTTTAACTTCAGGCAATCCTTTTATAGGAATAATTGAAATTTCATTCATAATTGAGTAATTTTGTAGCTAATTTCTTTGAATCTTCGATTGTTTTAAAAAGAATGCTCTCTTCGTATGTGTCGGTTAAATTATTAGAATCTCCAAAATGTACTACATATTTGTTTGCTATATTTTTGTAGAACTTCTTAATTCCTTCAATATCAGCTGTAAGCCCCATGTCTATGAAGTTCATCTTGGAGGGGCCTTTTATGGCATTGTTGTTAATAAATGGGCTAATAACTATTACATTATTATGCCTAATTAAAGCATCTTTTATTCTCTTTAGAGACAAAATTGGACCAATCGATAAATATGGATTTGACGGTCCAATGATAATCGTATCGCTTTCACTGATAGTTCTTAGGAGTTTGTTACTAACTTTTGCTTGACTAGATCCTTGATAGGTAATATTTTTTAATCTAGGTTTTCCTTTTTTTTGAACAAAATAGTTTTGAAAATCAAGCCTCTCTCCTTGCTTTGTAATTAATTTTGTACTCACCTTGTCATTAGTCATTGGAAGAATGTCACAAAGAATATTAAATCCAGATTTTATTTCATGAGTAATTTCTGTCAAAGTTTTACCTTCATGCAGCATTTGGTTTCTAAAAAGATTGATAGCTAAATCTTTATCACCAATCATGAAATTAGTATTTAAATATTTATTTAAATGCTCATGAACTGTAAATTTATCTTTTTTTATTCCCCAACCAAATTCACCTTCAATGCCTGCGAGTCCATATATTACAGTGTCTATATCTGGAGATAGCGATACACCATTAATATATTCGTCATCACCGGTATTAACTATTATTGATAGTTTGTTTGAACAAACTTTATATAGGCCTTTAGCAAATTTTGCGCCACCTACACCACCGCTTAAATACGTAACTTTTTTCAATTTTAAGAACCTATTATTTCAGACCTTTCAACTAACATTTTAATAATGATAGATAAAGATATTCTAGAGGGTTTAGCTGAACTAAACGAAACAGACTTAAAGAGAATAAAACTTCTTGTTGATAATAAATTAAATCTTCATAAAGATATTAACGTGTCATATAGGTCAAAAAATATTAAATGCGGTAAAGAATCATGCCAAAAATGTCCCCACGGTCCATATTGGTATGCTGAATGGACAGAAAATGGAAAAAGAAGAACAAAATACTTGGGAAAAACCTTAAGTGAAGTTTAACTTTCAATCAAATAAAATTGCGACTGTATTTCCGTTTGCAATACTCTTAATATTTTTAAGAATTGATTTAATACTTCTTAATACACTCCCAACAGGTGGTGATATGGGTGCTCATATCGTACCAACTAAATTTTTTGTTGAAGAACTTTTTTACAATTTTAAAATTAGTGGTTGGTCAAATGACTGGTTTGCAGGCTATCCAGCATATTATTTCTATTTTCCATTACCGCCATCTATTGTTGCAATTTTAAATCTTATTCTTCCCTTCAATATCTCATTTAAAATTATGGTTTTAATTTCTTTAGTTCTTCTAGTTATTTCTATAGAAAAGTTAATAAATTTTAAAATTGGTACTTTATCTTATATAGGGTTTGCTGGAGGATTGTTATATTTATTAACCGAATCTTTTACTATATTTGGGGGTAATCTAGCATCTTCTCTTGCAGGCCAGTATTCATTCACATATTCTCTAGCATTTGCAAATTTATCAATTTATTACATACGTAATAACTTGATTAAGTATTCAGTTATTAAAGCGTCATTATTGTTGGGACTATCTTTGCTTTCCCACATAATTCCATTTTTGATTTATGTACCAATATTTATAATTTATTTTTTGTCTTCAAAATCTATAAATCTCGAAAAAATAATTGGGTTATTAATTTTTTTGTTTCTAACTTTGCGCTTTTCTATCTCTTTGTTTTTAAATCTAGAATTTACAACAAATATGACATACTCTCCTTACACAAAAATCAAAGATTTAATAAAGCCTGATATCCTTCCTTTTGCAATTGCAATATTATCTTATGGAATTTTCACAGCGGGAAGAAAATTGAAAAATATGTTTTTATCAACCGAAATGTACTTAATTTTTATATCAACATTGTTATTTTTTTATGGCCCAGAGGGTGCTTTATGGAATGGAAGATTAGTACCTTTTTTTAATTTGGGTCTAATTATTTTATTTTTCAAAATCTTTGAAGAGAAAATGGACTTGTTAATTGACAGAATAAAACAAAAATATTTGATTATATTGTTTTATCTAATATGTTCATCATTCTTAATTTTTAATTATGTTCAAAAATGGCAAGATAGGTATGCAATTACAGTTTATTTTATTGCTTTTATAATTTTGCTTTCGTTCATAATTACTATCTATAAACCTAAATATGGATTAGGAATAACACTAATTGCACTAGTTCTGTCTTCAGTAAATTTTTTACCACATTGGTTGAATTGGAATTTTACGGGGTATGATCAAAAAGATGACTGGAGCGATATTACAAATTTATACTCTGGATTAAACCAACTTGAGCCTGGAAGAATAATGTGGGAGCCAAATTCAGATTTAAACAAATATGGTACACCTATGGTTTTAATGACAATTCCTATGTTTACAAATCATGAAAGTGTCGAAGGTCTATATTTTGATTCGAGCATAACTACCCCTTTTCACTTTGTGACCGTATCTGGTGTTGCAGAAAGTCCATCGAACCCAGTAGGAGGACTAAGTTATATAAATGGTGATTTTGACAGGGGAGTAAGATACATGAAAGAGTTAGGGGTTGATTATTTTATTTCTTATACAGATTCGATTACCGACAAAGCAATAATGTCAGACGAATTGGAGAATTTATTCCAAAGCCCACCATTTACAGTTTTTAAAATCTATTCTGACAAGGTTCAAGTTGTTGATGCTGAAGTAGTAAACTTTAGTCAGCCAGAATTAGTTGAAAGAATTTCTAATTCGATATTTAAACAAGAAAAAACTGACAGTTTTTTCAGTCTTGCAATGAAAGAATTCAAGTTAGACAATAAAAAAAGAATTATTGAAGGAATAGATGCTGAAGAATCTCAGGTTCAAAACAGACTTCCAAACAAAAAAAGTGAGATTAATAATCTCAGAATTTCAAACAACAAAATAACTTTTGAGACGGAACACCCTAATGAACTTCACATTGTCAAAGTATCATATTTTCCAAATTGGACAATAGAAAATGGTTCTGGCCCATATAGATTGTCGCCATCATTTATGGGTGTTATCCCTTATTCCAACGAAGTAAGTATGACGTTCGAAAATACATCTTTAGAAAAATCCTTAAATATTATTTCGCTAATTATTTTTTTACTTACAGCATATCTTTTAGTATTTAGAATTAAAAAATATGCTGAATAATCTTATTAATAAACTTACAAAAAGTGACAGCTCATTAGCTGAATTATTCAGAACATATATTGTTGGAGCATTTAATTTAATCTTTGGTCTTTTTTTGAATTATATTTTTCAATTTTTAATTTTAACCATGATTAGTTTTCCTCTTAGAACTTATTTGACCAATACATTTTCATTTGCAATTGGCGTTGTGGTTTCTTATTTTTTATCAAGAAAAATTATTTTTCAACTTTCATATCGTGATGGCTCATGGAAGGAGTTCATAAAATATATTTCTGTAAGCTTACTTAATTTAGGAATCCCAATTCTTGTTTGGTTTTTAATTAATTTTTGGAATCCTGAATTTCAAAAAAACGAGTTGTATTACTTGGTAATTACAGTTTTAATTCATGGATCAATACTTCCAATTAAGTATTTAATTTATAAATTTTTTGTTTTTAAAGATTCTTTATAAAACGCAATTTTTAGCTTAAATAAGCTCTTTAAAGTTCTTGGAATTCTTTTATATATAACAGAAACACTTGGTCTTATTTCGTTTATCTTTGCAGGAACTTCCTTAAATTCATTTCCAGTTTTTTCAATTCGAAGAAGTAGTTCTGTATCAAATAAATCTTGTGTAGAAATTACTAAATTAATATGATCATTTACAAAACTTTTCCTGACTGCTTTCATTCCGTGCGTATCAGATAAGTTAGTTTTAAATAAAATTTTTAAAATATAAACAAAAAAATTAGTGGCAAATTTTCGTATCAGTCTTCTTCCATCTTCAGAATTTTTCAATCTTTTTGATGCAATTAAACCAGCATATTTTTCTTCTAGCAATAAACACTCTCTTAAAAAACTTTCAGAATAATAATCGATATCAAATGAAATAATTATTTCATTTTTGCATTTCAAAAACCCTCTTTTAAGTGCTTCACCATAATTTGGATGATCGTTTTCAATTAAAACTACTTTGGAATTAGATTGTTCAAATTCTCTAGCGAGATTTTTTGTATTGTCAGTAGACCCATTTTCTGAGATTATAATTTCATAGTCAACAGATGTTCTTTCACAAATAGAGAGAATATTATTTATCGATTCTGCAAGAATATCTTCCTCATTGTAAATAGGAATCACAATTGAAAAGTTATTAAAACTAGAGTTTGAATCCATGAACAGTACAATAATTGAGTAATGACAAAAAATAAACTAGATTTAATTTTTAAATCTTATGATATAAGGGGCGTTTATGGTGACAGCATAGACCAAGCCATAGCTTATAAAATTGGCAAAGCTTTTGCAGAATTTGTTCTTGATGACAGTATTATTGTTGGTCATGACGGGAGAGTTTCAAATATTGAAATGCTTGATGCTTTTACTTCTGGAATTAAATCCATTAATAAAGAAATTATTTATGTTGGATTAGTCCCAACAGATACTGTCTATTCACTATCCGGTTTACTCAAAAAACCAGGGGCAATAATTACTGCTTCACATAATCCAAAAAATTATAATGGCTTAAAACTCTGTAATGCTGGAGCAATACCAATAGGTGAAGACTCTGGCCTAATGGATATTAAAAAACTAGCCGATAGAAATGTTGAAATACGTATTGAGAAATTTCAAAATAATGTCAAATACTTAGGTAATGAATATTATGAACATCTCAAAAACTTAGTATCTCCAAAGAGTATTTCACAAAAATTAAACTTCGGTATTGATGGAGGAAACGGTGTATTTGGTGCGGTATTTGATGCTTTAAATAATATATACAAATTCAATGCTAGGTCTATATATTTAGAAGTCGATGGAAATTTTCCTAATCATCCTGCTGACCCATCAGACGAATCAAACTTAACTGATTTAAAAAATTTAGTTATAGATAATGATTTAGATTTTGGAATAGCATTTGATGGGGACGCTGATAGAGGTGTATTTATAGATAATCTTGGAAGAGTTATTTCAGGGAGTATGATGACAGTGTTAATATCAGAATTTTTGTCTTCACAAAAAAAAGAATTTAGAGTAGTCCACAATGTCAACGTCTCTCCTCATGCGTTAAAAATGATGAAAAATAACAATGTTGAATTATATAAATGTAAAGTCGGTCATTCCAATATAAAAAAAATGATGCGTGATGTAGATGCTGATTTTGGGGGAGAACATAGCGCTCATTTTTATTACAGAGATAACTTTTATGCTGATTCTGCAATTCTCACACTTTTGATATTTATGAAATTTTTGTCTAATAATAAAGAGAAACTCAGCTCTATAATTGATAACTACAACTTTCCACCTAGTTCTGGTGAAATAAATTTTGCTGTTAAAGATATTAATGAGTCAATCAGGAATATTGAAAGTATTTTTGAAGGGGAGTTTGATCAAACTGATGGACTTAGTTGTTTTCATAGAAATTTTTGGTTTAATGTTAGGGGTTCAAATACTGAAAATAAGTTAAGAATTAATGTCGAAGCTGATACTCAAGAAATTCTTGACCAAGTTTTAGAAAAAATTTCGAGTAGTATTTAGTTGTAAATGTTAGAACATGTTTTAAATTTAGGTCATCAGTTGAAAACTGATTTAGAGACTTCAGAGGAATTTACATCATTTGATAATGAGAGAATCCTTATTGTAGGGATGGGTGGTTCTGGAGTAGCAGGTGATGTTCTTAAACTTATACTCAATCAACATACCAATATAGATGTAGAAGTTAGGAAAGCATACAATTTAACAAAATCTCAAATTGCAGCACGACCTTTCTGTTTATTTATTTCGTATTCTGGAAATACAGAAGAAACAATAAGTGTAGTTAAAGATGCAATAGATCAAAATTTGGAATGGGCAGCAATCTCTAGTGGAGGAGAGCTTTTAGATTTAGCAACTAAACATAATAAAAAGTTTGTCAAAGTTCCGGATGGGCTTCAACCAAGGGCTGCATTTGGTCTCATGACCAAAGCAGTTGTAAATTATTTACCAAATCAAACTAAAGAGTCTTTTATTAATGCATGTGATGAAGCTGGAAATTATTTAAATAATTTAACGGAAGATACTTCAAATGAAGTTTTTGAAATTTCTAGGGATATTGCTAACCAAATCGGATCGAAAACAGCTGTAATATATGCTGGTTCAGATTTAACCTATTTAGTTGCTCAAAGATGGAAAACACAAATAAATGAGAATTCTAAATCAAAGGCTTTTGTTGGATTTATGCCGGAAGTACATCATAATGAAATACTTTCATGGGAAGCAGATCCTGATGGTTCAAAAAATAACTTTATCTTGATTCTTCTTAGAGGGGATGACCATAAAAAGATAGACAATAGATTTGAATTAACAAAGGAACTTCTAGGCTCTAAAGTAGACGTGCTTGATATTAAAAATATTTCTTCTGACAATTTAATTAAAGATTTATTTCATTTAGTCTTAATAGGTGATTTAGTAAGCGTCAATCTAGCAGATCATTTAAACATTGATCCATTCAACATTGACGCTATTGAAAATTTAAAGAAGAAATTAAAAGGATAGATAATGTCAACAATTAAAGATTCAAAATTAGCAAACACAGGACATGAAGAAGTAAGCTGGGCCAGCAGACAGATGCAAGTTTTAGAGGAAATTAAAAATGAATTTTCATCAACTAAACCTTTAACAGGCTTAAGTGTCGGTGCTTGCATGCACGTAACAAAAGAGACAGCTAACTTAATGCTTACTTTAAAAGAAGCTGGAGCAAATGTAGCTTTATGCGCATCAAATCCATTATCTACAAAAGACTCAGTTGCAGCTTATCTTGCAGAAAATGATGTTGAGGTTCATGCTGTACATGGGGTCTCTAATGATGAATTTTTTAAACACCTTAACTCTGTTTTAGATACAAAACCAGATATTACCATGGATGATGGGGCAGATTTAGTAACCTTACTTCTTACAGATCGATCTGATATTCCAATAATGGGTTCAATGGAAGAAACTACGACTGGAGTGATAAGACTAAAGTCTATGGAAAAAAATAATAAACTTCGATTCCCTGTCGTGGCTGTAAATGACTCTGACACAAAGCATTTATTTGATAACAGATTTGGTACGGGTCAAAGCGCAATGGACGGTGTTGTTAGAGCTACAGATCTATTAATTGCTGGGTTAAATGTAGTCGTTATCGGTTTTGGTGATTGTGGAAAAGGAGTTGCAGAGAGAGCCTATGGCATGGGCGCAAAAGTTACTGTTGTTGAACCAAACTCTGTACGTGCACTAGAAGCTTTAATGCATGGATATGAGGTGAAAAATAGTGTTAATGCTGCAAAAATTGCTGATGTTGTTGTGTCAGTAACTGGAAATATGCACGCACTTGATAAACAACATTTTGATGTTATGAAAGATGGTGTTGTATTAGCTAATGCAGGACATTTTGATGTAGAAATAAATTTGGAAATATTAAAAGAGGACAGCTCAGAGGTTAATAGAGTAAGAGAACATGTTGAAAGTTATAAATATGATGGTAAAGAAATATTAGTTCTAGCTGAAGGAAGACTGGTAAATTTAGCTGCTGCTACTGGGCATCCAGCATCAGTTATGGATATGTCCTTCGCAAACCAAGCTTTGGCAGCTGAGTGGATTAAAAATAACCATAAAACACTGGAAGCAAAAGTGTACACCCTTCCAAGTGAAGTTGATTTAAAAATCGCTGCAACTAAATTAGGACTCATGGGTGGAGAGTTAGAAATACTCACTAAAGAGCAAATCGCATATCTCGACTCTTGGGAGCATGGCACCAGCTAAATTTGAATTTATTTAAAAAAGCACTTTCAGTTGGTAGTGGGAAGTTAACTTCTGAGCTAAATGGGATTGTTGAAGAAATAAATAAAAAAGAGCAATCTTTTGAAAAATTATCTGATGAAGAAATAAAAACTAATTTTCAAAATCTTTCTGAAAAAATTGTTGATTCACCTTCCGATATTGAGGTAGAAGCATTTGCATATATAAGAGAGGCCGCAAAAAGAACACTTAATCAAAGACATTACGATGTTCAACTATTTGGAGGACTGGTTCTTCTTAGAAATAAAATATCTGAAATGAAAACCGGTGAAGGTAAAACTCTTGTTTCAACCTTACCAATCTCTTTAATGGCTTTATATAAAAAAGGCGTTCATGTAGTAACTGTAAATGAATACCTCGCAAAAAGAGACGCAGAGTGGATGAGTCCAATTTATAATTTTTTAGGTCTTGAAGTAGGTCTGATTTATTCAAATCAAGATTATGAGGAAAAGATTGAAGCATACAAAAAAGACATTACATATGGTACCAACAATGAATTTGGTTTTGATTATCTCAGAGATAATATGGCAATTTCAAGTGAACAATTAGTTCAAGGAGATTTGTTTTACGGTGTTATTGACGAGGTAGATTCGATACTAGTTGACGAAGCAAGAACTCCATTAATTATATCTGGCAAAGTAAGTGATTCAACAAAATGGTACACAGAGTTCACCAAGATTGTAAAAGGAATGAAAAGAGATGTTCACTATGATATTGACGAAGCTAAAAAACAAGTTCATCCTACTGAATTAGGAATTGAATATGTCGAATCAAAACTGGGTATCTCAAATTTATACGAAAATTCTCAAACAAACTTTATACATTATTTAACGGCATGTTTAAGAGCTAAAACAATATTTGCAAAAGATGTGGATTATATTGTTTCAAATGGTCAAATCAATATTGTTGACGAATTTACAGGCAGAGTTCTTGAAGGAAGGAGGTATTCAGACGGGTTACATCAAGCATTAGAAGCTAAAGAAAATGTAAGAATTCAAGATGAAAATCAAACATTAGCATCAATAACTTATCAAAACTATTTCAGAATGTATGAAAATTTGGCAGGAATGACTGGTACTGCAAAAACTGAAGAAGAAGAGTTTATTCAAATATACAATCTTGAGGTTGTTGAAATCCCCACAAATTTACCAATACAAAGAATGGATCAACAGGACGCTGTTTATAAAACTAATGAAGCAAAACTGAACGCAGTTATTGACGATATTATTGACAGAAACAAAAAAGGACAACCAATTTTATTAGGAACTGTTTCTGTCGAAGCTTCAGAAGAAGTATCTAAACAATTAACTAACAAAGGAATCGTACATAATGTTTTAAATGCAAAAAATCATGAACAGGAAGCTCAAATCATTGCACAGGCGGGAAGATTGGGAGCTGTTACAGTTGCAACGAACATGGCTGGAAGGGGTGTTGATATAAAATTAGGTGGAAATCCTGAGGAAATAGCAGTTCAGCAGCAAATAAAGGAAAATAAACTAGACGACCCAATGTATTTAGATTCAAAGATTAATGATTTAGAGTTACAAGTATCTGAAGAAAAAAATAAAGTATTAGAACTTGGTGGGCTATATGTTTTAGGTACAGAGAGGCATGACTCAAGAAGAATTGACAATCAGCTAAGAGGAAGATCTGGCAGGCAAGGCGACCCAGGAGAATCAAGATTTTATATTTCACTTCAAGATGACTTAATGAGAAGATTTCAAGGTGAAAGAATTGAATCAATAATGAATAAACTCAATCTTCCAGATGAAGAACGAATAGAACAATCAATGGTGACTAAAAGTATAGAAAGGGCACAAGCTCAGGTTGAATCACTCAATTTTGAAATCAGAAAAAATGTACTTAAATTCGATCAAGTACTAAATCAACAAAGAGAAGTTATTTACAAATGGAGAAGACAACTTCTTAGGTCTGATAGTATTGAAAATTTAATTTCAGAATGGTTTGATGATGTTGTCAGCACTATTTCAAATAATATTGAACTACATAAAAAAAATTATGAAAACTTAGAGCATTTAAACCAATTAATTTCTGATGAACTCAGTAATTTATTAAGTGATGGAGTTAAAAAAGAATTTGTTAGAAATATCGAGATCAACGATCAATTGCAAATTGATCATGAGCTGGAGAATCTATTTAATAATAATGAATCACAAGACTTTGATACATTTTGGAAATTAGCAAGAGGTTCATCTTTATCATTTGTTGACCAATCTTGGAAGGATCATTTAGCTGAAATGGACTATTTAAGATCTGGAATTGGACTAAGGGCAATGGGCCAAAGAGATCCGCTTGTTGAGTATCAGAATGAGGGATATACACTTTTTGAGGATCTAATTGAGAATGTTAAGTTTTCAGTAATTAGAATTCTTATGAATTTTGATAAAAGTTTTATCATACAAAATCAAGAAAACAAGGATAATGTAAAGACTACACAAATAATTAAAGATAAGATTGGTAGGAATGATCCTTGCTATTGTGGTTCAGGTATTAAATATAAAAAATGTGGAATGGTTAATAAATGTATAAAGAAATCCTAAGCAAAGTTAACAACTTCAATGAGAGATTGATTTCTGCAAAGGGGTATCTTTGACTTTGAAAACAAAAAAAAGAAGCTTGATCAATTAAATCTAGAGATAAATAAAAAAGGATTCTGGGATAATACGCAGTATGCCCAAAAGGTATCAATTGAAGCTTCTACTATAGAAAAATTGATAACGTCTTTAAGCAGTTTAGAAAATGACCTCATAGAGCTCAAAGAATTAATCGAGCTTACTGAAGAAGAAAATATCAATGAAAAAGACTATCAAGATGAAATAAACAAATTAGAAAATCTGATTGAGGAGATTGAAGACGAAGCACTTTATTTCGATAAGTATGATGACTTGAATGCAGTTTTGACTATCAATGCAGGTGCTGGTGGAGTTGACGCTCATGACTGGGCTGAGATGCTTTTAAGAATGTATACAAGACACCTTTCAAGCAATAATATAGATCATCAGATTGAAGAAATATCTCAGGGCGAAGAAGCGGGAATTAAGTCAGCATCTATAAGGATCAATGGATTTAGAGCATATGCAAATTTAGAGAGTGAAAGAGGAGTTCATAGATTAGTAAGAATTAGCCCTTTTGATAGTAATAAAAGAAGACACACTAGTTTTGCAGGAGTAGATGTGATTCCTTTAATTGAAAATAATGACGAAATTAATATTCAAGATGATGAAATAAGAATTGATGTTTATAGATCTTCTGGAGCTGGAGGACAGCATGTAAATACTACAGATTCAGCTGTTCGAATTACACATATTGATTCTGGACTAGTTGTGGCTTGTCAAGCAGAAAGATCTCAGCTTCAAAATAAAACAAGAGCATTGGAACTTTTAAAGACAAAATTATTGTTAAAAAAAAGAGAAGATGAATTGAAAAAATTGAATGAAATAAGAGGAGATCAGCACGAGGCTGGATGGGGTAGGCAAATTAGGTCTTATGTACTTCAACCATATCAGCAAGTAAAAGATGCTAGAAACAGTGTTGAGGTAGGCAATGTACAGAATGTTCTTGATGGAGATATTTCCATATTCATTAAAGAGTACCTAAAATGGCGTAGACAGGGAATAAATGATTAAGTTAGATAATGTTTCATTAGTATTTCAAGGTGGAAGTGTTGCACTTTCAAATATAAGTACGACTATAAACGAAGGAGAATTTGTTTATCTTGTTGGTCACTCTGGAAGCGGAAAGTCTTCTTTTCTTAAACTTTTATATAAGGAGTACATTTCTACAAAAGGAAATATTGAAGTTGCAGGACTCGATGTTGTTCAATTGCCTAGATGGAAGACACCACTGTTAAGAAGAAAACTTGGAATTGTTACTCAAGAGCCTCAACTATTAGAAAAGAGAAATACCTACGAAAATATAGCCTTTGCTTTAGAAGTCATGGGAACTCCAAATGATGAAATCGAATCTAAAACAAATACCTTATTAGATCTTGTAGAGCTGAATGAAAATGCTTTTAAATATCCAGACCAACTTTCCGGTGGTGAACAAACAAGAGTAAGTATTGCAAGGTCATTAGCTAACAATCCGCTTGTCCTTTTATGTGATGAGCCTACAGGTAATCTTGATCCTGAATTGAGTATCCAAATAGTTTCTTTGCTTGAAAAAATCAATAGAGCCGGAACAACAGTTGTTATGGCTACACATGATTCTTCAATCGTGAATAGAAGAAAAAAACGAGTTATTGAACTTGCAAACGGAAAAATTGCTAGAGACGAAAGTGAAGGAAGTTACATTCTTAGGTAGGTCATGAACAAATTTTCATATGTCATAAAAAATACAATTCTTAATATGAGAAGAACTCCTTTACTGGTTTTTGCAACAATAATTGCTGTATTGGTATCTAGCTTTTTAGTTTTTACAACCCTTTCTGCTAGGTCTATTGTTCAAAACAACACAGTTAGATGGCAAAATGGTACACATGTTGTAATTTTTCTTGACGACAGGGTTACCACTACAGCACATAAACAATTACAAGAGTCACTAGAAACTTACCCAGAGATTAGAACTGTTGAATATTTTACTAAATCTGAAGCGGAGGAAGAATTTAAAATATTATTCAAAGATCAACCAGAATTATTAAGTGAAGTAGATTATGAAAAACTACCATCGTCATTAAGGGTAAATCTTAATGATCCATCCGATTATGAATTAATAATTGAGAGGATGGATGGTAATCCAGCAGTTAAGGAAATAAGGACAAGTGGTGAAGCAATAGAAAGATTACTAAGCTTGACCAATACCTTAGTAATTTCAGCATCAACATTTGCATTACTTATAGGTTTTGCAGCATTTATTCTTATTATCAATACATTAAGGCTTGCCGCGTATTCGAAGAAAAAAGAAATAAAAATAATGAGATTAGTTGGTGCATCCTCGACTTACATTAGATTGCCATTTATTTTTGAAGCAGTTTTCGAATCTTTAATTGGAACTAGTATTGCTGTTGGTCTTGGGTGGGGAATAATTGAGTATTCTAAAAATTCGATAGTAGCTGAAAGCATTTTCGACATAACAATTTCTGATAGTTATTTAATTTACTTAACTTTGGTTCTACTATTGTCCTCAATAATTTTTGGATTGTTTGCTTCTTTTGTCGGCATAAGGAAAGTATTAAATGATTAGAAGGTTTTTAACTCTTTCACTGCCAATATTTCTAGTTTTGACTTTAATGTTTCCAACGAATTCGATGGCTATAACTGCAGAAGATAGATTGATAGAAGTAGAGAGACAATTACAGGCAATCGCTGAGCAAATCAGCAACTACGAAGGTCAACTTACTGATCTTGAAAATGCTATTTTGGAAAACGATAAAGATTTGCAACAAGTCAACCAAGAACTTTCTGAAGTACAATCAAGGCTGTCTGCTGCTGAAAGGGAATTAGAAAAAGCATTAGAGAATTACGATGGAACTTTAAATGACTTGGCTGAAGTTCAGCAGACTATTGTTCAAGAACAAACAAAACTTGGAAAAATTAAAAATGAAATATCTAATGTATCTGACGAATTGTTTGAAACTCAAAAAAACTTGGTAGAAGCAGATGATAAGTTACAAGAACAAGCTGTAAGCCTCTACATTAATGGTGTTATGAGTCCGACAACAGCGTTATTTGTTGAATTAGATGAATTATCAAGATTTCTTGTTGCTTTAGGTTATGCTTCTACAATTGTTGACTCAGCCTATGAGATTGTTGAGCAACTGAATGCTTTAAAAAATCTTGCTTCAACTCAGACAATATTTTTGACTCAAAGAGAAGAAGAAAGAGAAGAAATTGTAAATCTTTTACAAAATGAGGAGACAAGAAAAACTGAAATTTCTGTTGAAGCTGAAGAATTTGCTGAAGAAGTAGAGGAGAAAAAAGAAACTGTAGAAAGAGAGAAAAGGCAAGTTGAGGCTAAAAAATCTCAGGTTCTTAGAGCTAGGCAAAATGCTCAAAGTTTATTAAATCAAGCTAATAAAGAATTAGAAAAGTTGGATAAAGAACATGCTGATTTAGAAAAACTTGAAGATGCAATCCAGGCAGATATAGAAAGGCTAAGTAGTGTAGGAGGTGTTGCGCCAAATAAACTAAGCTGGCCAGTAACAACAGGATATGTTTCTAGTGGATACAAATGGAGAAGACTTGGAGGAACAACTAGTTTTCATGGTGCTATTGATATAGCAGCAAGTAGAGGTACCACAATTAAGGCTGCAGCAGGTGGTGTAGTTATTCTTGCAAGATATTATGGCCTTGCCGGAAGGACTGTATTTATCGACCACGGTGGAGGAATGACTACTTTATATTTTCATATGGATAAAATTTTAGTTTCAGTTGGTCAAACCGTAGTGACAGGTGACCAAATAGGAACAGTTGGATCTACAGGACGTTCTACAGGACCACATTTACATTTTGAAGTAAGATTAAAAAATCCAAGTTCGGCTAATTGTTCACTACCTTACCTAGATCCAACTTCTAGAGGTAGAGTCAATCCTTATTGTTTTCTAGATTGATGAAAGTATTTGCAGAAAATAGAAAAGCCAGAAATTCATATGAATTTCAAGAATTTTATCAAGCTGGAATAGTCTTGACTGGTCCAGAAACAAAGAGTGTTAGAACAGGTGCTGTTTCAATTGTTGATGCATTCGCAATAATTGAAAACGAGGAGGCATTTCTTATGGAAATGAACATTGAGCCATATAAATATGCAGATCAAATTGATTATAATCCAAAAAATCAAAGAAAACTTTTACTTCATAAAGGTGAAATAAAAAAACTAATTGGCTTAACTTCCCAAAAAGGATTTACATTAATTGCTACAAAGATATTTGAAAAAAATGGATATATTAAAGTTGAGCTTGCTTTGGCTAGAGGCAAAAAAGATTATGATAAAAGAAAAAAACTTATTGAAAAACAGCATAAAAAAGAAATTAAGAACTATTAAAAACTTTCTCAGTGCCTACTCTTACATCACAAACACCTTCAAAATTTCCATCATCTTTTTTATAAATAATTGAAATAGGACCATAAGCCTTGTTGAATTTATTATCTACTTCAACTTCATGCCCTTTTTGAAGTAAAATTTCTAAATCCTCATTATTAATTTTTTCGAATCTCAATTTTGATAATGTGTCATTAGAAAAATTTTCTATTACCCATCTCGGTTCTTTAATTATTTTTTCAAAGGAATCTGAATTTTTGATATAAGGAAGTATTGTTTGAATTAATAGTTGAGGCTGATATCTCCCGCCTCTAGTTCCAGCTATAAATTCTAAATTTCCATTTTTAGACCATATTGTTGGTGAAAGAGTATGAAGGGGTTTTCTTCCAGGTGTTAAATAATTTGGGTGATCCAAGTCTAGATTGAATCCACATCCTCTGTTATGTAGGAAAAATCCAAAACTTTCTACGCCTATCCTGCTTCCAATTCCGTGAAAATTAGATTGTATAAGTGAAACCCCTAATCCGTTTTTATCAACGGTGTTCATATACGCTGTTCCTCCACCATGTGGTTTAGGAAAATCAAATTTTTCAGATTGGTTGGGATTAAATAGCTTTATTTTTTCTTGTATGTAATTTAGATCAACTCCTTTAAAATCTTCAATATTTTTCCCATAATCGTAAGTAATATTGTCTCGATCAGCAGCAAAAATTCTATATGTCTCAATAACTTTATGTATATCATCGTGTTCAGCACTTAACATCTCAATTGCTTTTAATGTTGATAAAGTAAGATAACCCTGTGTAGATGGTGGTGATGTCCATCCATCGAATCCATAAATATTTGCGTGTAAAGGTTTTTTCCATTCAGCTTTATAATTTCTCAAATCATCCAACGATAATATTCCATTAACACTTGAAGAGATTGATTTTGAAATTTCACTATCATAAAAATATTCCAGGCCATTTCTTTTTAACAGCTCTAGAGTTTTTCCTAATTGAGGACGCCTTAAAAGCACACCTTTTTCAAAAGGCTGGTTATCTCTATAAAATCCATAACCAGAGGACTGGCCGCTAAGTTCTTCTTTATGTAAGGTAAGTGAATTATAGAGTTCTTCGTTGATTTCAAAACCTTCGTGGCATAAATCTATTCCAAGATCTAGGATATCTTTTATTTTTAGATTTCCATATTTTTTACTAAGTTCTATCCATCCTGCAACTGCACCGGGAACAGTTACTGATACGGGATGATTTAATGGTATAGACTCCACATTTTTTAAATCATCAGGATTTGCAAAAGATCCAGCATATCCAGAAGCATCCAGAAAATCGGGTTCATTTTTTGATGGGTCCCAAACTAGCGCAAATAAGTCTCCACCAATACCACAAGTTTCTGGTGCTACGATACCTTGAATAAGATTAGTTGCAATAGCAGCATCAACTGCATTTCCACCTTTGTTGTATATTTGAGATGCAATATCAGTAGATAAATAGTGAGGGGAGACAATTATGTTATTCATATTGATAATTATAAGTAATTTTTACTATATATTTCCTTTGAAAGTTACTCGTATAAATTCAACAACTATAAACTTATAAAACAATAAGGAGTTATTAATGAAAGATATAAACGCGCAAGAATACAGTGAATTATTAAATTCAGATTCACCAGTTGTTATAGATTTTCACGCAACATGGTGTGGTCCATGCAAAGTTTTAAGTCCAATCCTTGAAGAGTTATCAAGCGAAGTTGAAGGAGTCGAGTTTGTAAAGCTAGATGTAGATCAACATCCAGATATCGCAGGAGCTAATGGAGTTATGGGAGTGCCAACAGTAGTTATGTTAAAAGGTGGAGAAGTTAAAGAACGATTTGTTGGCGTTCAGCCAAAAGAAGTAATTAAAGAAAAAGTTTCCGCTTTAATCTAAATTGCTTCGAGTAGTTTTATTTTTACAAGTCTTAACCTTATCTTTACTGATAGGTGCAGGAATATACTTTTACAATTATGTTCAGGTAATCAATTCTGAAATTGAGACTGTGATGTCTGTAATTCAAGACATTCAAGCATTACTTCCAAAACTAAACGCTACTGCAGATGCTGTTTCTTCATTACAATCACAATTTGGAGAAGCATTCAAAACTCTCAGTGATCTGTCATTATTTTTTAATAACTTTCTTGAGTTATTTAGTCAATTACAAGGAAATTCCTAGCAATGAATATTAAATTTTATACTACTGACTGGTGTGGGGATTGTGTACGCTCTAAAGCCTTACTTAACAAGTTGAATGTAGATTTCGAGGAAATAAATGTAGATATAAACTCAGAAGCAAATGAATACATTACAAAATTACAAAAAAATCAGAGAAGAATCCCAACTATTGTATTTGAGGATGATACTTTTCTAGTTGAGCCATCTGATGTTGAATTAGAAAATAAATTAAAACAATTAAATTATATTTAATTTTAAAACTTTGTTTATTAATCATTTGAATACAGACTTAAGATAGAATTAAATTTTATTATGAAAATACTTATCTGTGATAACTTAAATGAACAAGTTTATAAAGAGCTTGAAATTATTGGTGACTGCATAGACATATCAAAATCTGAATCAAAAAAAGAAGATTTAATTAAACACATAAATGATTGTGAAATTGTAGTGATAAGAAGCGCCACAAAATTAACAAAAGAAATTTTAAAAAATGCAAACCAGCTAAAAATAATAGCTAGATGTGGTGTTGGAGTTGACAATATTGATTTAGATTTTGCAAAATCTAGAAATATTTTTGTTACTAATTCCCCCTCAGCAAATTTAATATCTGCAGTTGAATTAACAATTGCTTTAATAATAAGTGCATCAAGAAAGCTAATCCTTGCTGATGAGCACCTTAAGAATGGTGAGTGGAACAAATCAAAATTTTTAGGTTATGAGCTTCATGGAAAAACATTAGGAATAGTTGGCTTTGGTAAAGCTGGACGTTTGGTGGCAGAAAGAATGAAAAGTTTTGGTATGTCAATTGTATTTTATGATCCATACGTAACAGATTGGAGTGGGCCAGAGAAAAGCTTAGAGCTTGATGATCTTCTTAAAACTTCAGACGTAGTTTCTATTCATGTAATAAAGACTAAAGACACAGAAAATATAATTTCTAGAGATAAGCTAGATTTACTTAAACATGGTTCGATAATTGTCAATACCTCAAGAGGCGGTGTTCTAGATGAAGATTACTTACTTGAACTACTAAAATCGGAAAAAATTTATGGTGCTGGTCTAGATGTATATTCAATTGAACCACCAGAAAATGTAGAGCAATATAGAGGTTTAAATCTAGTTACCACTCCACATATTGGTGCATCCACAAATGAAGCACAACTCAAAGCTGGTTTAGAAACTGTAGAAAATATAAAAAAAATCTTGGCTGGTGACGAATCTGTAGCAATTTAAATAAAAAAAATTGTTGAAATAAAAATAAAACAGCACGATAATAAAATTACAATTTAGTTATTTAGGCTGGCACCAATAAATTAACTAATTATCAAAATTGGCTTTTATATTTTCGTAAATCGGCCAACCATAGGGAACACATCCATCTGTCCCTTTACTTTGTTGCATCATAACTGGTGCTATTGCACCTTCTTTAGGACAACTTGTATGTCCCCAGCCTAAAATATGGCCTGTTTCATGGTTTATAAGATACAATCTATAAGTTTCTAAATCTCTTAAAAAATCCCTGGCACCATTTTTCCATCTAAAATCATTAATCACTATATCTTTTTCATTTCTGCATGAATATATTCCATTTGTTTGCAAGGGGTAACAAAGTTCATCAGTAGTTTCAGGGGAAGCAAATATATATACAAAATCACTATTTTCAACACTTGTATGATGAAAACCTTTATTTGTTATATTTATCCAGCCTTTTTCATGATTAAGAATCAAGTTCAATATTCTTTTTATGCATTCAAAGTCAATATTTAGAGAAGACTCAACTTGAATTCCGTAATTAAATTTTTTGTCATCTCTTAAATTAAGAGTCTCAACTTCAATAATCTCAGAATTCTCCGCAGAATTTTCAATGCTTTCTAGATAACAACCGATTTTCAGGTCTTCTGTCCCTAAATCCTTAGATTTTGTAACAGACTCATCTGATAGAAATATTGCTGTTATATTTTCTTCTTGATTTTCTTTTATTCTTATTACTTCTTCAACTTCTGTTAGTTGTGATGTAAAAAAATTTACTTTTTCATTAATTGTTAACGTTGTAACAATATACAAAAATGTAGCTTCATCAATATTCGAGTAATTATTTTTGAAATAATTTAAAGTGTATTCATAATGTTCTAAGTATGTAGTCCTCTTATCATTTATGATTTTTAAAGAATTTTCCCACTCAGAAAGACATTCCTTTGTTAGGCTAAACCAGTTTCCAGTTTTAGAACATAAATCACTTATGGCCTCAATAGAAGATGTTGTCTCCTGTTCAAAATCAAAATTTGGATAAATATATTTTTCAGTTTTAATCACAGGGGATGTTGTAGTAGTAGTAACTTCAATTAATGTTGTTGTAGTTACTGCAACAGTTTCTTCAGAATCTCCACTGTTAAAAAAGTTTAAACCAAACACACTTATAGAAATTAAAAATAAAAAAAGTAGGAAGGTTTTAGTGTTTTGTTGCATGTATATATGTTATAAGTACTTTAAATTCTTACAAAGAACTTTATTTTTTATAACCTATTTCGTCAATAAATTCTTCGGGCTCTAAGCCAAGTCCATCAGCAACCCTATTGATGTAATTAAAATATGAAATTACCTGAACTATTTCTGATATTGCTTTGTCATTGAACTTATTATTTTGTAATTCTTTGTAATCTAATTCAGTAATTTCTCCAGGTTTTAAAGTTAACTTTTCTGCAAATAAGCATAAAGCGATTTGTTCTTTTGTTAAGCTACTTGTTTTCCAGTCATTAGCAATTTCATCAACTAATTTTTGGTCTTTTGTCTCCGACCGGAGATCATATAAGTGAGCACGTATTCAGTATTCGCATTCATTTGAAATTGAAGTTATTACTGCAAGAAGTTCTCTATCAAAACGAGAGATTTCTAAATTTCCAAACATTGTAGAATTATATAATCGCATTGAATCTCTTAAAATTTCTGGTGTTTGGGACTGAATTGTTAGTATATTCCAAATTCTTCCAGCTCTTCTCATGCCTTTTTCATACTCCTTTTTGAGAAGGCCAGTAGAGTCCTGAAATTTGAATAATTTAATAAATGCCATATTAATAATTTTTACTTAAAATAAGAGTGTATGCAACTTCCAAATGAACTTAAACAAGCAATTGACAACAATGCTTTCTGTTCAATAGCAACCAAAGTCAACGAAAATGAGATTCAGAATCATCTAATGTGGGTTGATTACCAAGAAAACAAAATTCTTATTAATACAGAACAAGGAAGAAAAAAAACAGAAAATATCAGGCAGGAGCCAAATTTGTCAATTGTCATTTTTCACCCAACTGACATGTACACGAGCTGGGAAATAAGAGGTACTGTAAAAACAATAGTTAAAGACAATACTGCCAATGATCATATAGACTATTTATCAAATCGATACTTGGGCAAGCCTTATAAGCGTACAAAGGATATTACCTGGGAACAAGCAGGAATTAAATCTAGAGAAATATGGGAAGTTGAAGTAAGTAAAATTTTATCTATGGTGAGCAGACCTCAGGCAAAATCAGCTTCAGAGTAAAACTTTAAAAAAGGATTGTTCTCAAAAGATTCTTGATCAGTTCCTAGAAATTCTTTAATTAAATTTTCTGCATTTAATGAGATATCCCCACCTCTAGAGTCAGTGTGTCCTGATTTTCTAAATAAATCTTCAGGGATTTTTTTCATAAATCTTTTAAAGTTTTCCTCGGATATTCTAAGATACTTTGCAAGTGAGAGCTCTACTTTTATTGACTGCGGTAAAACATTACAACTAAATACATATAAAGAAGCAAACATAGCCCAATCTAGTGATGAGGGTCTTCTCCCTTTTTCAAAAACAGCAAAATCATACTTTGGAAAATATTCATAAGGTGAATAAGCTAATCCGGACTTGTCTGATAAAACTTTATAAATATATCGATCAAGTAACTTAATATCCATATTTGGAATGTTATTTTCAATTGTTAATTTACCAATTTGAAATTCACTCTCAGAAGGATGAATAACTATCTTACTAATTACAATTTTTCCAAAATAGTTTTCAATATTGACATCAAGTTGAATATTTTTTGGTATAAAAATTAACCCATCATTATCATTTGAATCAATTACTACCTGCAATTGTTCATCTAATTTAAAGCTATTGTTATTAATTTTCATATTTTAAATATTCTAATTCTCAAGTATAATTTTAGAACTAATAAAACTGTATGGGGGTGAACTGGCTTCGACTTTGAAGTGAGTCTCTCAGTAGCGAGTCGAGGGTCCTAGGGCCTCGTTAAAAACGTAGGAAAATAATATAACTGCCAAACCTAAGTTGGCTTTAGCAGCTTAATTGTTGCTCGTCACCTATCGGGGCTCCCACCTCGGATAGCAATGGCGTCGAAATGTGGGATGCTGAGTTGGGTTACCGACTGACTCTTAAGATTTAGGTAAACCTGTTAGGTTATAGGTTCCGATGACTTGCCTAACAGTAAAACATCGGATGCACTCGGAGAAGCTGTTTGATAGCTTGGAAGGACCGGGGTTCGACTCCCCGCACCTCCACCAATGAATAAAATGTATGATGTTGCAATTGTAGGGGCTGGTATTGTAGGTCTCTCTACTGCTTTAAAATTACAAGAACAAGGTAAAAATGTTCTTGTATTAGATAAAGAAAAATCAGCAGGTACTCACCAATCTGGTAGAAACTCAGGAGTTATTCATTCTGGAATCTATTACAAACCTCAATCTTTCAAATCAAATCTATGCATAAGAGGTAGAGAGTTATTAATTGACTTTATGAGTTCAGAAAGTATTCCATTTAGAATTGAAGGAAAAATTGTTGTTGATCATGATAGAGAAAAGATTAATCATTTAAACGATAGAGCTAAAGAACTCAACATGGATGGGGTAAGGCCATTAGAAAGAAACGAAATATTAGATTTAGAACCAAATTGTAAATTTAAATCAGCATTATATGTTCCTCAGGCTGGAGTAGTTGACTATAAGGTTGTAACAGAGGTAATTGCAAAAAAATTTGAAAGTTTGGGAGGAACTGTTCAATATTTTCAAAAAATAAAATCAATAGATTCAAAGAATGACTTAAAAGTTCTTACTAGTGATAAGGAAACATTCAATTCAGAATATCTTATAAACTGTGCTGGTTTATTTTCTGACACGGTTGCTTTAATGGATAATATAAAACCTAACTTAAGAATAATTCCTTTTAGGGGTGAATATTTTGTATTAAATCGGGACAAATCTCATTTAGTAAATAATATGATATATCCAATAAGTGATCCAAATTTACCATTTTTGGGAATTCATCTAACCAAAACAGTTGATGGTCAAATTGAAGCTGGTCCAAATGCAGTCTTAGCATTTGCCAAAGAGGGATATAAATGGAGTAACATTAATGTTTCTGAATTTAGTAAAACAATTTCTTACAAAGGCATGTGGAAGTTGGGTAAAAAATACTTTGGTACAGGCATTTCTGAGATGTATAGGTCTTTAAATAAAAAAGTGTTTCTAAAAGAAATTCTAAATTATATTCCTAATGTTGAGTTAAAAGATTTAAAACCCCGTGTAGCTGGAGTTAGGGCACAAGCTGTAAGTTCTAATGGTGATTTAATAGATGATTTTGTTTTTGAAGAAAGTAATAATTCTCTTCATGTTTTAAATGCACCAAGCCCTGCAGCAACAGCTTCTTTGGCAATTGGTGAGTATATTGCGGAAAAGATTAACTAATTTTCTCTCCAGTTTGTACTGACCATAGCTTTGAGTAAACCCCATTAATTTCTAAAAGACCTTCGTGATTTCCAGACTCAACAACTTTACCTTCCTCTAATACATAAATAATTTCAGCATTTCTTATAGTGGATAAACGATGTGCTATTGCAATTACAGTTCTTCCTTTCTTTAGGGTGTTGATAGATCTCTGTATTGCAGCTTCAGTTTCATTATCAACTGCTGAAGTTGCCTCATCTAAAATTAATATTTCTGGATTTTTAAGAATTGCTCTTGCTATTGAAATTCTTTGTCGCTGTCCTCCTGACAGCTTTTGTCCTCTTTCACCAACAATTGTATTTTCTTTATTAGGTAATTGATTTATAAATTTATCAGACTCAGAAAGTCTTGCTGCTTCCCAAACTTCTTCATCATTAGCGTCTAGATTTCCGTATGCAATATTTTCAAATACAGTACCTTCAAATAGAAAAATATCCTGACTCACCAATCCAATTTTTTTTCTCAAACTATCTAGTTCTAAATCTTTTATATTTTTGCCGTCAAATTTAATTTCTCCAGATGTGGAATCATATAATCTTAATATCAGCTTTATCAGTGTTGATTTACCAGATCCAGTACTTCCAACAATTGCTGTAGTTTGCCCTTTAGCTATGTCTATAGAAATGTTGTTTAAAACTGGAAAATTTTTAACGTATTCAAAATTTAGATTTGATATCTGAATTTTCTCATCAAAACTTTCAAGCTTTTCAGTTCCATTGCCTATAGTGGGTGAAGTATTTTTTAGATTTATAATTCGTCTAAATGATGCCATTGCTTTTTGATAAGAGTCAAAAATTACGCCAAGTTCTGTTAATGGCCATAACAACCTTTGAGTTATAAACAGCATCACTGAGTAAGTTGCTACTTTAATCTCACCATCTAGGGCTAAAAATCCACCAATTAAAAGTGTCGCCGTAAATCCAAATAATATTGCTATTCGAATTATCGGAATAAATGCTGCCGATAGTTTTATTGCATGATAATTTGCACTTTTAACTTCATTTGATGAAAGGGTTATTCTTTCGCTTTCTTTTTTTTCTCTGTTAAAACTTTTTACTGTGAGTATTCCTGTAATAGAGTTTGAAAGATTAGCGTTTAAATTTTCTATATCATTTCGAATCTTTGTATATCTTTCTGCAATTCTGTTTGTGAACCTAAGGGAGCCAAAAATAATAATTGGAATAGGTATAAAAGCAAAAACTGCAACTAATGGAGAAATATATAAAAATGTTCCACCAATAACAAGAACGGTCGTAGCAGTTTGTACTAATCTATTTGCACCGTTGTCTAAGAAAGTCTCAAGCTGATTTACATCATCATTTAGGATTGCCATTAACCTTCCAGAGGATTTATTTTCAAAAAAAGCTAAATCAAGGCTTAGGACATTATTAAAGGCATCTGTTCTTAAAGAATGCTCAATATCTTGTGAAATGTTTCTCCAAGTGACAGCTGCAATGTAGTCGAATGCTGATTCCAGTCCCCATATTATCAAAGTTAAGATAGCGAGAATAATTAATTGTTGTCTTCTATCAGCGTATCCGAGATTTCCTATAAAGGAATCAGATCCTTCAACAACTATATCTATTGCAATACCAATTAAAATAGGAGGAGCTAAGTCAAATATTTTATTTAGAATTGAATAAATTATTCCTCTACGGACTTTAGTATCTTGCTCAAGCGCGTACTTAAATAAATCTCTTAAATTATTTTCTTTCATAAAGTTTTTGATTATTTATTAATCTTATTTATTCCATCTCTAATTTCTTTTAGCAATAATATTTCTTTTGATTCTGCAGCTACTGCTTCAGTTTCTTCATCGGAAACAATGTCTTCAAAATGGTTATAAGCTTTTATTACTAAAAACATTACAAAGGCAATTATTGTATAGTTTATTACTTCTCCTAGAAAAGCTCCAAATGAGCCTGCTGACATACCTGATGAAGGGTCTACATCACCGAACATACCCAGCGTATCTAAATTAGGAAGATTTATAATTAAACCAATTAATGGCTCGACTAATCTCTTGGTGAATACATCAACCAATGACTTAAAAGAAGCACCCATAACAAACGCTACTCCAAGTTCTACAACATTACCTCTATTGATAAAATCTCTAAATTCCTTAATCAAAATTCCTCCAATTGTTTTTATAAATAATAGAATACATGTAATCTAATAACCTATGAGAAAATTTTTACTTACTTTATTGTGTTTAGTTTTAATATCTTGTTCATCGGGGAATACTGAAGAATCTGTTTCTGTAACTCAAGTTGAAGAAACCACAACCACTGAGAGTACAACAACTACATCTACCTCTACAACAACAACTGTTTATGAAGAGCCTCCATTTGCGATTGATGAGTTTGGGATAGAGATTCAAGAACCGCCAACAGAAATAAAAGAGCAATTAGCTGAATTAATGAAATTTATTGAGAGAAGGGTAGGTTTAGAATTTACTGAAGAACCTCTTTATGATTTTTATACTCTAAATGATTATCAAGAGTACAACGCTCTTTCTTTCTTAGATGATTTTGAAGAAGATTATGAAGAAGGTGAGTGGGAAAGGGCTGTTCTTTCAGAGAACATGTGGGGTTTGAATGATTTTTCAGCTGACCAACTTTTAAATTTACAAGTAGAATTTCAGCGCTGTTTTTCTGCAGGTTCTTACAACTTATTGGATAAAACACTTAGAGTTCCTATAAAATCAGGTCAAAAAAAGCTAAATTTTTATGAACAAAGAGTAGTAGTTCATGAACTTGTTCATTCTTTACAAGGTATGCATTTTGAGGTATCCGAGTGGTATCAAGAGATGGATGATTTGGATGATTTCTCAAACTATCCAGGAATCAGAGCATTAATGGAAGCTCAAGCTGAATGGGTTGAAGCAAAATGGATTGATAGTTTAGATGCATATGACCGTCAAACTATGCAAGCACAGATTCCAAATATTTCCTGTAGGGTTCAACTTCCAAATTATTTTTACATTCCATCAGACTTGTATTACACCTATGGTCCAATACTTTCACGAGAGATTATTAACAAAGGAAAAATGGTAGCTTTAAATGAAGCACTTGGAGAATATAAAAGAACTGGACTAACAAACCTTCCAACTTCAGAGCAAATATATTCATCCGAAAAATATTTTGCCAACGAAAGATATGATGTTATTGAAATTGCTGATGTTGAGATCGGTAATTTTGAGTTAATAGACGAAGGTACAATTGGATCATTAGACATAGTTTATCTTTTACAAGATACTATTGGACCTATCCCAGCAATCACTGCTGCTGTTGGAATTGGGGGAGGTTCATGGAAAGATTATGTTGATCCATCAGGAAACTTAGTAATGACTGTCAAAATAAGTGGTGATACATCTGCGGATCTAGATGAAATATATGATGCTTATATTTTATGGGGAGATACCCAAAAAAGATTTACAGAGGTTGTAGAGCAGTACAACGGACTAATTTATAAAGGTTCAACAAACGTTTGGATTTCTAAACAAAATGGTTTTGTAAAAATGGTTCTTTCTCAAGACCTAAAAATTATTGATGAAATCTCATCACAACTTGGTGATTTATAAACAAAGTGGGTACTCTATACATCTGCCCAACTCCAATAGGAAATTTAGATGACGTATCAAAAAGACTCATTGATGTATTAAATAATGTTGATTTAATTTATTGTGAGGATACTAGACGTGCAAAAAAGCTTTTAACTTATTTTGGAATTAAAACAAAAATAGAGTCTTACTTTATTGGCAATGAAGTAAATAAGATTGAAGATATCAAAAGTCATTTAGAAAATGATGTAAACATTGCTCTTATTTCTGATGCAGGTACGCCTTTAATTTCAGATCCAGGTAACAAATTAGTTAAGGAAGTAATAAAGGAAGGATATAAGGTTATATCAATACCTGGTCCTTCAAGTGTACTTGTAGCTTTGACTCTTTCGGGGTTTGATATTACAAATTTTCAATTTTTAGGATTTATACCTAAATCAGGAAAAGAAAGAACTGAATTTTTCGAAAAATTACTGAATGCACAAATGCCAAGTGTCTGTTTTACTTCTCCAAAACGTGTTATGAAAGATCTTGATTATTTTGAAAAAAATGGATTGAATTCACAAATAACAGTTTGTAGGGAATTAACAAAAAAATTTGAAACAATTCATAGAGGAGAAATCTCAGAAGTAAAAGAAAAGCTCAGCTCAGACAATCTCAAAGGTGAGATAACTATTGTTGTTGGCCCAAGTGAATTAAATACTAATGTCAATTTTGAACTGGAATCTGCCTTAAAAATATTGTTAGACAACAACGTTCCTAAAAGAGATATAGCGAAAGCAGTATCTCTAATTACTAAAGTTTCTGCAAACGAAATATACGATAAAGTTAAAGATTTTTAATATCGTTTATACAATTAGAACATAAAAATTTATCTTTGAGCTGATAAGTAACATCTTTAGAACCACATATAGAGCAAGTTTGATAGCCTTTTGTAATTATTAACTTTTTATCCTCTACATACATGGAGATTTCACTATTAGCTTCTACATCTAAAGCTTTTCTAATAGATTTTGGAATTACAATTCTTCCAAGATTGTCAATTTTACTTCTGTTACCTTTACTCATAAATGTATTTAATCCTATGCTTATATAGTAGTGAATAAAAGTAAAACATTAGAGCAATTCAAATGGGTTGATACTCATTGTCATCTCCAACTTTGGAGTGATGAAATTGATGAAAATGATTTATTCAACCTAGAGTATGTAGTAATTCCTGGAGTAGACGTAGAATCTTCAATCAGAGCAAAGACTGTTTCAAATAGCTTAAAAAAAATGTCGTACTGGTCGGCAGGCCTACATCCACATCAAGCTAGTGAATTTGAAATGTTGAGACAGCAACTTGAAAATTTATTTATTGAAGCAGATTTGATTGGTGAAACTGGCCTAGATTATTATCGAAGTTTATCACCGAGGGAAGATCAAATAGATAGTTTTCTTTACCATCTTGAAGTTGGAGACAAGCTTTCCAAACCAGTAATTGTTCATTGTAGAGATAGTTTTTCTGATATCTATAAGATTCTTAGTGAAAGAGATAACAACAATAAAATTATTCTTCATTCATGGACTGGTGGCAATAAATGGACAAAAAAGTTTGCAGAACTTGGAGTTTACTTCTCTATTTCTGGAATCGTAACATATGACACTGCACAAGATTTACAGTTAGCAGTTAATAATATCCCATTAGATAAAATTTTAATTGAGACGGACATCCCTTATTTAGCACCAGTACCTTATAAAGGACAAAAAAATAAACCATCTTATATCATGTATACTGCTGAAAAAATTTCAAAAATACTTGAGATGTCTCTGGATGAGTTTTCAGAACTTACGAGAAAAAATACTGATAGATTATTATTTCGGGATTTAAATGAGTGAACAAGAATGGGTGGAAAAATTAGAATCGAAGCCAAATTATAAATTAGGCCAGAATTTTTTAATTGATTCAAATATTTCAAGAAAAATTACAAAATTAGTTCAGGGACAGTTAGCAGATCCGATAATCGAAGTAGGTCCTGGTACAGGTTCTTTAACTAGTGAATTATTGAAAGACAATTACAGAATTAAAGCCGTAGAAATAGATAAAAAGCTTATTGAAGTTTTAAATGATAGATTTATAGATGTTCCTAATTTAGAAATCTTTAATGAAGATGCAATGGAATTTGACTACACACAACTTCAAGGTCCTTGGTGGATTTTTGTATCTAATTTACCCTACAACATTGGAACAAGATTGTTAGTGAAATTGATAATTGAAGTACCAGTAATTCATAGATATGTTGTCATGGTTCAGAAAGAGGTGGGAGAGAGACTTGTCGCAAATCCCGGTGGAAAAGAATATGGCTCTCTTTCAGTTCTATTTAAATTATTTACTGAAACAAAAATTCAATTTGATGTTTCAAAAAATTGTTTTCACCCAATTCCAAAAGTTACCTCAACTGTACTAACTATTCAAAGAGAGACGATTTTAGATCAAGAAATAAGACTTCAAGCGTTTGAAATATCAAAAATTGCTTTTCAACAAAAAAGAAAAAAAGTAAGAACATCACTTAAAACTATAATTTCTGAGGATAAGCTTGTTGAATTAGGAATAGACCCTAATAGTCGCGCAAGTAATTTAACTCCTGAAAATTATTATGATATTGCGAAGGGTACATTGTGAAAATATTAACTTCGGCAAAAATCAATCTTAATCTAAAAATTCATGATGATTTACAAGATAATTTCCACAAGATTGAATCAGATATTATTCCTGTTGGAATTTTTGATGAAATAATAATTAAAGAAAGTAAAACAGAACAAATAGTTTTTAATATTGATAGATTGAATAATGAAACAACTACGATTCATAATGCTCTGTCTATAGTTAGAGAATGTAATCCGTCTTTTGATAAATCTTTTGAAATCATAGTTGATAAGCAGATACCGTTAGAATCTGGCCTTGGAGGGGGAAGTTCAAATGGTGCTGCAATAATTAATTTTCTTTGTTCAAATTATGAATTATTAATGCCCTCTTATCATGATGTTGTAAAGCATGTTGGCAGTGATGTCCCATTCTTTATAAATAAAAAACCAGCAAAAATATCAGGGATTGGTGAAAATGTTGTAAATTTGAATGACATTTCACCTATGAAAATAATTATTGCTGTTCCAAAGATTGGTTTAAATACAAAACAAGTATTTGAAAAATATGATTCGATAAAATCAAAACACTCTGAAAAATTTTTATGGAATGGTATTTCAATTTTTAATGATTTATGGAATTCGTCTATAGAGATTTATCCAGAGCTAAAAACAATAAAACAAAATCTTGAGGACAGTTATAACAAAAACTTTTTTATGTCCGGTAGTGGGTCTGCTCTTTTTTCATTGTTTGAAGAACATGAAGAAATTGAAGAAATAGTTTCCAAGGAACTCAGTCTTAAATATTTTTCAATAACTAAGAAAATTGATTGTAGTTTGTCTCAAAATGATGATTAGAATATATTTGCATAACAATTGGGGGATGGTGTAATTGGCAACACAATGGGTTTTGGTCCCATCGTTGAGGGTTCGAGTCCTTCTCCCCCAGCCATCAATTTTGAAATGAATGTATCAGGAGTAATTTTAGCAGCAGGTAAAGGGACTAGAATGAAGTCCAAATTACCAAAAGTGCTCCATTCTGTTTCAGGAAAAAAATTAATTTCATACGCTCTAGATGTTATTGAAGATATAAATACTAAATATGTTGTAGTTGGGCACGAAGCTCAACAAGTTATAGAAGATTTGCCAGAGTCATTAAATTTTGTTATTCAAGAAGAGCAAAAAGGCACAGGTCACGCAATTTCAATTTTGTTAAATGACAAAAAATTTGCTGAAGATACATCTGAATATATTCTTGTTATTCCTGGTGACGTTCCGATGATTAATAGTATTGATATTCAAAATCTCATTAAGAATGTAATTGATTCAAGTTCGTCAATTGGCTTTCTTACATCAAGAGTCTCTAATCCATATGGTTATGGAAGAGTTATTAAATCAGATAGTCAAATTAAAATTGTTGAAGAAAAAGATTGCACAGAAGAAGAGAGATTGGTTGATGAAATTAATTCAGGAATATATTGTTTTGAAAAAGATTTTTTATTGGAGAATATAAACAATTTGAATACTTCTAACGCTCAGGGAGAATTTTATATTACTGACTTAATTGGTATTGCAAATAATGAAAAAAAAGATATTGTTATAGTACAAGTAGATGAAAATTCGATACGAGGAATAAATTCTATGGGCCAACTAAATGAAGTTGAAGACGCTCTGTTAAAGCAAACAATACAACAATTCATGGATGAAGGTGTTTATTTCCAAGATCCAACCTCTACATATATTGATTCAACAGTAAAAATTTCTGCTGGTACAAAAGTTTATGCAAACAGTCACTTGAAAGGTGAAACAGAGATAGGTCCTGATTGTGAGATTGGACCAAATGCCCAAATTAATAATTCAAAAGTCGGTCAAGGTTCAAAAGTTTTAAATTCAGTGGTAGATGATTCAAATATTGATGCTGGTGGTCAAATAGGTCCTTTTGCACACATTAGACCCGGTTCAGATCTAGGAGAGAATGTGAAGGTCGGAGCATTCGCTGAAACAAAAAAATCAAAAATTGGTAAAGGAAGTAAAATTCCCCATCTTGCATATGTAGGTGATGCAGAATTAGGAACAGGTGTTAACTTTTCTGCAGGAGCAATAACGGTAAATTATGATGGTAAAAATAAACATAAAACAGATATTGAGGATGGCGCTTTTATTGGATCAGATGTCATGCTAGTTGCCCCAGTAACAATTGGTAAAGAATCAATGATTGGTGCAGGTTCTGTAATTACTAAAGATGTTCCTTCAAAAGCTTTAGGTATTGAGAGAAATGATCAAAAAAATATAGAAGGCTACATGGATAGAAAGAAAAAAAATGATTGAACAACCAGGTAAGAAAAAAATGCTTCTTTTTTCTGGTTCATCAAACGTTGAACTTGCACAAAAAGTAGCAGAAAATCTTGGAACTGAATTATCAGAAGTAGAGAGAAAAGAATTTGCTAGTGGCGAGATTTATTTGAGACTTGGTGAGAGTGTAAGAGGTGCAGACTGTTTTGTTATGCAGAGCCATTCCGGAGATATCAACAGAACAATCATGGAACAGCTTTTAATGGTAGATGCCTTAAAACGTGCATCAGCAAAACGAATTACA
The DNA here is from genome assembly GCA_902625455.1 of uncultured Candidatus Actinomarina sp. Classification (GTDB taxonomy): domain Bacteria; phylum Actinomycetota; class Acidimicrobiia; order Actinomarinales; family Actinomarinaceae; genus Actinomarina. The sequence continues at coordinate 41,714 of CACOBL010000003.1, forward strand.
GCGGTACTTCCTTTTTATCCTTACTCAAGACAAGACAAGAAAGCACTTCCTAGAGAACCAATATCTGCAAGATTAATAAGTGATATGTTTGTTGCTGCAGGAATTAACAGGATGGTATCTATAGACTTACATACTCAGCAGATACAGGGATTTGTAGATCAACCATTCGATCATCTAACTGCTATGCCACTTTTTGTTGATTATTTTAAAAATAAGTTTGACGGTCCAATTTCGATTATTTCGCCTGATGCAGGAGGAGTAAAAAGAGCAACTACATTTGCTAAACATCTTGATGCATATGTAGGTTTTGTACATAAAAAAAGAGATCCAAAGATACATAATGAGGTAAAGTCTTTTACGATTATTGGCGAAGTTGAAAATAGACATGCAATCTTGCTAGATGACATTATTGATACTGGAGGAACTATCGCAGCTGCTTCAAGAATTTTAAAAGAGCGTGGGGCCTTATCTGTAAATGTTGCAGCTACGCACGGTATATTCTCCGAGGGTTCAGTAGAGAAATTGCAAGATGCCCCTGTAGACAAAATAGTTGTAACAGATACTTTATTGCAGAATGGAAATCCTGAAAAATTAGGTAATGTTGAAACTCTGAGTGTTTCACCAATAATTGCAAATGCACTAACATCTATATTTACTGATGACTCTGTCTCAGCATTATTTATGGGTGAAAACGTTTTATAAGGAGAAAAAATGGCAGGAACTATAAAAGCTAAAATCTACATGGTTGGCTCCACCTCAGCAATAGAGGTAGATATTAAAGATAAAGATAAATTTCTAGATGAAATTACAGGCTTAACTGCATCTAACAGATTCTATATTCATAAAGATGATGAAGGTGAAATTGCTATAAATACATCTTTGATTCATATCATTGAATTTTCTGACGAAGATGATAATAAAAGGGGAGCAGGGTTAGTTTCTAACCGTTAATAACAAGACCTGTTTTACGATACTGTCTTCTAATTGATTTTCTTTCATCTTCATCTGTACCGCCCCAGATACCAGAATCTTGATTTGTTCTTATGGCGTATTCAAGGCATTCAGTGACGACAGGACACTCCATGCAAATAGCTTTAGCTTCATTGGCTTGTTTCATTGCTTTCATAGAAGATCCGACTGGAAAAAATAAGTCGGTTTCTGAATAGACACATCCACCTTCTAACATCCAGTCTTCTTGTTCAAAATCAATATTTAACATTTGCACATTCTCTCTTACTTTGTGAAAATTTTCACAAGGTTGACAATCAATAGTACTAAGCTTGAATTTATATGGAGGCATTTTGAAAAAAATTTTTGGTCATAGAGGTTTACCCCATATTTATAAGGAAAATTCAATATCAGGCCTTAATAAAGCCTTTGAATATTGCGATTTTGTAGAAACTGATGTTCGAATAACAGCCGACAATAATCTTATTTTATTTCATGATCCTGATATAAACGGACAATTTATCAACGAGCTTTCAACAGAAGAAATATTAAGTCTTTTAAATGATGTTCAAAAAAATGAATTAGTTTTGTCATCAAGGGATCAAATAAAAGGAAATGTTAATTTTGAAATTAAAACAAACAGTCTAGAAAAACCTCAAATAGACATATTGTTTCAAAAAATGCTCTCTATTTTGTCTACAGACGATATTGTGACTTCATTTAATTGGAAAGCAATCCAAGACTTCAAAAAATTATTTAAATGTAAATATGGAATAATACTTGATCATGAAGACGAATTATTTGAGGCCAAGTCATTATCAATACATGATGAACATCTAATTTTCATTGTTGAAAAGTCATTATTAGATAGTAGAAATTTTGATTTACCACTTCATCAAACTGTAATTTGGACAGTTAATGAAGAAAAGGAATTCCAACATTTAATGGAGTTGGGTGTATTCGGAGTAATTACAGATATTCCTGATACAATGCATATATATAGAAAGTGAATTATGGCAATATCTGACGATCTTAGTACCGCTTTAAAAGAAGCTATGAAAGCAAAAGACAAACCTAAACTTGATGCAATTAGGCAAGTTCAAACCGAGATAGCAAAGAAAAAATCAGAAAAAGGTGAAGAGGCTACTGACGAACTAGTTTTAGGAGTCATTTCTTCATATGTTAAAAAAATGACAAAAGCAGTAGAAGAGTATCAGTCACTTGGTGATAGAGGTGCTGAAATGGCAGAAAAAATTCAGTTTGAAATTGATTTCTTGAGTGAATGGCTACCCGAGCAACTCAGTGAAGAAGAGGTTGAAAAAATTGTTGATGAAGTCCTTAGTGAAATTGGCGAAGTCGATATATCCCAAATGGGTAAAGTAATTGGCGCAGTTATGTCTAAAGGTGAAGGCATAGATGGTTCTGTGGTAAGTAGAATAGTAAAGGAAAAATTAACCTAAAATTTTCTCCAAATGAAACTTTATATACTCGCTGACAGGCTCAACAAATCTCTAGATGAAGTCTTTAAAGCTATTGACAAATTAAATCTAAATATAAAATCACCTGAGCAAAACCTCACCCATGAAGAGGTGATGGAAATTACTAAATATTTTGCAGAAAAAAGAAGATTCTTATTCTTTATTTTGCTTTGGGGATATATTTTAAGCTTTCTATCAGCTTTTTCATTCTTGTTTAAAAAAAGAGGTTACTTTTATGGAGTTTGTACAGGTATAACAGTATTTACCTTTGTAGCAATTAATACACCAAATCAGGTAAATGAAATTGCAGTAACAGATACAACCACAACTTCTACAACTACAACAACAGCTCCTTCTACTAATGTTGAAACAAGCATATTTATTACTGACGATAATCCTACAACTACAACTACAGTTCCACCTACAACCACAACTTCTACTACTACAACTACAGTTCCACCTACAACCACAACTTCTACAACGACGACTACAACTACAACTACAACTACAACTACAACTACAACGACAACTACAACGCTTGCACCAACCGATATTCTTGTTAATGGATCATTTGAAAATTATGATGGAAATTCTATTGCAAACAATAGTGCTGTACAATTTTCTAATAGTTCAGTATCAGGATGGACAAATCAGAGTTTAGATGAGACAGTTTCGAGACCAATTGAAATTTGGGAATCAGGTCATAGAGGGGTAAGTTCTGTTGAGGGTACCCACCATCTTGAATTAAATTCCACTAATTTGAGTTCAATATATCAGGATGTCAGTGTTTCACCTGGAGACGAAATAAGTTGGAGCTTTTGGCACAGAGGACGTAGTGGTACAGACACAGTAGGTTTTTATCTTGGTGCTCCCGGGTCAGAAGCTGAAATTGGCCAATATTCTACCGGTTTTACATGGACACAGTACTCAGGATCATATACTGTTCCTAGCGGAGTTACAACATTGAGAGTAAGGTTCAAAGATGTAAATTCTGCTGGAAAAAACTCTCTCGGTCATTTGATGGATGATATAAAATTAATAAATAATTATTAGATATATTCAATATGAAAACATTCAAAATATTTCTTTTTGTTTTTCTATCAATAAATATTGTTATCTGGTTACTTACTTATTTTCTTAATATAAATTTATTTTCTGTTTTAAGAATTCAAACTCCAGAAATTGAAGTAGCCCAACCTAGTTACAAATTAACAACAAATGTTTACGAAGATCAAACCGGCGATTCTAATCAAACTTTTATTCTCTATGATGCCGAATGTAACAGGTTTGGTCCGTATAGTTCTTCAGAGGCTGCACCTTTAGTAAATTCAGAAGGATTTAGTACTACATGCGAGAAAGGGATACCAAACGAGAATGAAATTCTTATCAATCTTCATGAAAGGAGAGAATCTGGTCAGACAGGTATCAAAAATGACATAACCAATTTACTTTACTCATTTCCTGGCTTTGAGGGCGATGAAGAAACAAATTTAAGAATTCAGTTAGCTATTTATCAGTTACCAGATATATTGAGAGAAATTTTAACTTCTGAAGTGGATGTGTTAAATGGATGTCATCCTTATGGAGAAGCTTTATTCAATAGATGTGTTTATGGAGTATTTGATCCAGTAGGGTACGATGCTGATGGAAATTATGGCAATGAGTGGGCTATGACAATTTGGATATCAGATAGAGGAATAGAGTCTGGGAAATTAAAAGATATTCTTGTTCATGAAGCTGCACATGCTTATTCCTATTTAGTGATGAGAGAGTGTATCTTGCAAGATGGTTCAACTTTTAGAGAATTAGCACACAGTCGCTATGGAGATGAAGAGAATTTGGCGGATGTTTTTGTTTATTATTATGGTGGTAAATGGACCAATTACTACAAGCTTGAGTACCTACCAGAAGAAGATCGTAAATGGATGACTGATATGATTGATTACTGTGGTGTATATCAAGAAGCTGTATCTTCACTCTCAATTTCTTCTTAAAATCTGCAAAATTAATTGTTGTTTGACTCAAAATAACATTTATCCTTACTAATTATGAAAAATAATTCATATACAGTGGCAGTTTTAGGTGCAGGAAATATTGGCTCTGCAGTTATTTCTCGATTGTTAGATCTTGATAATGAGGTAATTAATATCAATCTTTCCAAGGTTTTAGTCTCTGATTCCACCAAAGACAGAAATTTTGACTCAAATTTTATAACTGAGGATTTTAATGAAATTGCCAATGATGAAAATATTGATTTAGTAATTGAAGTTTTAGGTGGAGTAGAACCTGGAAAAGAGTATATCAAGGAACTTTTACAAAAAGGAAAATCAGTAATTACTGCAAACAAAGATATCATTGCAGATTGTGGTGAGGAGTTGATTAAAACCGCTCAGGAAAACAATACCTGTTTATATTTTGAAGCTGCAGTTGCAGCTGGCATACCTGTTTTAAAACCACTCATTGAAAGTTTAAGAGGAGAAGAACTCTCAAGAGTGGCTGGAATTATTAATGGAACAAGTAACTACATCCTAACTGCAATGGAAGAGGGCAGCACATACGGTGATGCATTACAAAATGCTCAAGAATTAGGTTATGCAGAACCAGATCCTACAAATGATGTTGAAGGTATAGACGCAAAATATAAAGCTATGATTTTATCACTACTATGTTTTGGTGTATCTCCATCAACTGATGATGTTTACACAGAAGGTATTTCTAAAATTACAAAAGAAGATTTCGATTGGGCAAAAAGACTTAACAAGACTATCAAATTAGTAGCCCAAATTGACAATGGTCAAGATGGTTTTAATGCAAGAGTGTACCCAGTCCTTGTTGACAGCAAGCACCCCCTAGCAGCTATAAGGGGTGCATTAAATGCTGTGCTTGTTGAAGGAGAAAACATAAACCAATTGTTATTTTCCGGACCTGGTGCTGGTGCAGCACCAACTGCAAGTGCAATTATCGGAGATGTATTAAGCGCATGTCATCAAATGGCAAGTAATCAAACCAACTGGTATCCATTACGAACTCCAAAGACAGGGGACAAAGCCATAAAAGATGTTAATTCAAGTTGGTTTATTAGGCTCTCAGTCAAAGATGAACCAGGTGTTCTTGCAGCGATTGCAAGCTTATTCGGAGAAAACAACGTTAGCATTGAAAGCGTTATTCAAGAAGGTAGAGGAGATAACGCAGAGTTAGTTCTTGTTACACATGAAGCTGCAGAAGACAATTTAACAAGTTCAATAGACAGTATTGCAAATCTCGATAGTGTCAGCTCTGTAACATCTACAATCAGAGTTTATCTCTAAACAAGTGATTACATACCATTCAACTCGTGGAAGCAAGTCGACACTTTCTTTTCAAGATATTGTCCTTTCAGGTGTGGCAGAAGACAAAGGATTGTACCTACCAAATGGAACAACACTTGAAAACTTAAGTAACCTGACACAAGAAAATTTAAGTTATGAAGATTTCGTTAAGACAATATTTATTGCCCTAGATAAAAATTCTGCAAGTTATGTAGATGAACTATCAATTTATCCTGGCTTTGAAAACTCACCAGAACCAGTGCTTAAAGAGATTAATAAAGATAAATACGTAATGGAGCTATTCCATGGCCCAACAAAATCATTCAAAGACTATGCCCTTCAACCACTTGGCGCAATAGCAGATAAGAGATTAGAAGAAATTGGCGAGAGAGGGCTAGTTATTGTTGCAACAAGTGGGGACACTGGAAGTGCTGCAATCCAGGCTGTAAAAGATTCCAAAAACATCGATATCGTAGTTTTACATCCTCACAATAAAGTTAGCGAATATCAAAGACGTCAGATGACAGAGGTTATTCAAGACAATGTATTAAATATTGCAATTGAGGGTTCCTATGATGATTGCCAAAAAATTGCCAAAACGCTTTTACAGGAAAACGCATTTAACAGAAGAGTAGTTTCTTTAAATTCAATCAACTGGTTAAGAGTTATGGGTCAAACAGCTTATTATGTATGGCTTACAAAACAATTTACTAATCCAATTAACATCTCTATACCATCAGGAAACTTTGGAAACGCGTATTCTGCTTGGTTTGGGAGGTGTAATGGGCTTCCAATAAATGAAATATTCTGCGCATCAAATCTCAATGATGTACTTACAAGGTTTATTTCAAGTGGAACCTTAGAACCAAAAGATACCATGCCTACAGTTGCACCAAGTATGGATATACAAATTCCCTCAAGCCTAGAGAGATTAATTTTTGATTTAGAAGGGGATACTTCATCATTCTATGATCAGTTACAAAACGAAAAACTTGCAACATTAAATGAAGATGCAGCTAAAAAATTACAGAGCATCTTTTCTTCAAAATCATTTGATGATGAAATGATATTAAAAGAGATTAAAGAATTCCATGAAGATTATGAATGGATTGTAGACCCTCATACCGCAACTGCAGTCTCAGAAAGTGTCTCATTTACTTCAAACCTCCCAGTTGTTGGAATTGCTACTGCATCACCTGAAAAATTTAGTAATGTAATCTCCTCTGTAATTGCGTCTTTTTCTGTAGAAAATACTGAAAATATTGAGAAATACATTGTTTCTGAATCAGACTCTTCAGAGGTTGAAAACACAATAAAAGAGTATTTTTAAAAAAATTTTAGATTCTTAAATTTATTCATGTAATATGCCAATATGACTGATATCCAACAAGACGGAAGAGCACGTAGACAGCAAGATATTTTTGACCTCAATAGGACAAAACTTATTAATACAGCTGTTGATGTAATAAATGAAGTTGGCGATATTAGAGAAGTTACTTTAACTCAAATTGCAAAAGAAGCTGGTGTATCACCTGCTACAGCTTACAATCATTTTCCTGACAGAATGGAAGATGTATTTTCAGCAATTGTTCATTCCAGAATGGATGTAGCTGCAAACATGGGTGCCACACTTGCAGACGAATCTTTAAGCGTAATTGAGAAATTGAAGAAGATTCCAGTCACATATGCTGAGAACCTTGTAAGCCTTGGATATACAGGAAAAGTTATTGTTGTACAAATGTTTAATTTAATCAATGTTAATAAATGGCTAGACCAAGATCCAGTACAAGCAATTACAGCTTTATTGAGTAATTCTGAGCAATATCAAGAAAGAGCAGATGAAATTGCTGTAAATGTTGCCACAGCATTTAGGGGAGCGATGTTTGAATATGCCTTAAATATTGGTGATCATGAACTGTTTAATAGATATTCAGAGGAGTTTTTCCTTAAAACCTCCGAAAATTTAGTAGAAAACATACTAAAACAGTACTAATTTTTTAAAAAAAACATTTACTTTTAATCGATTCCAGTTAAACTTAACTTAAGTTGATTAGAATTAAATCTAATTAAAAAAAGTTGTTGTGTGTGATGAATAAATATAATTTTATTTTGTTTTGTCTTAAAGTTAAGACGTTCTTTCACGCCATCAACTATAAAAAAATCACAACAACAACACTTCATGTTCTTTTATTTGCATTAGTATTTATTTCTTCTTGGGCCACACCTCAAGAAGAAGCATATGCAAATACAACATGGGAATGTAACGATGCCGCAGAGAGAGCGTATTTCTATAAACTTGACTGGGAGTTTACCGACAACTTTTTTACAATCTCTCAATATGTTGCCACATCTACATCAACAGTTAACTTAGATGAGACTCAAGTAAGTTTATCTGGCTTAACGGTAGGTGGAACAAGCATAACTGGTGTAAAAGGTATTAATGGTTTAGCTATGTCACCTGATGGAAAGATGTATGTAACAATCACATCTTCAGCAAACGGTACTGATCTTTTCCAAATAAATACTAATGGTTCACTCACACACTTAAAAAATATGGGAGCATATGGAACTATTGGTCAGTTAGATTTCTATCAGCTACCAGGTGGTGGTGGTCACTATGGTTTCTCATCTGGTGAGTATGTCTCTAAAGATGGCATAGATAGAATTTATTTCTCACAGGGTGCATTTGATACTGACTCTGATGGAAATGGATCAGACATTGCCAGACCAAACTCAAACATGATCTATAACGTAGCAAACGGTACAACAACTACCTTTCCAGATCCAGGGTTTGTTAGCCCAATTAATGCTGCTGACTACGCCTATGTAGGTGACTGGGACGGATATGAGTTGGTCACATATGATGCAATCAATAACAAAATACACAGATTTGATATCGATAATCCATCAAACTCATCTTCAATTGACCCACAAACAAGTGCGTTTTCTGGAGCTAGTACTGTACTTTCAGCATTTTCTTATAAAACACCCCAAGGTGAGATTCGATTTATTGTAGATGACACTAATGGTATGCGTTTTGAGATTGTAAGAAATGGAACAAATAACTATAGCGTTACCCAAAAAGGAAGCTCTTTCTTAACAAACAACTCTGATGGTGCTTCTTGTGGACCTAATGCATATGATCCATTTTCTCCAACATTTAAAGCCACTCTTACAGCATGTTCCAATGGTTTCGCTACACCACAACTTAAAATCACAAACAACAAAACAAGCACACAATACTTTGATGTAGATGTCAGTGTAGATGGAGGTTCGTTTACAAATCTTGTTGACGGGCAGTCGGTGACTCCTGGCAATGATATAACGCTTTCGGCAAATCAGGAATATGACGGTCGAACAATACAATTCCGTATGCGCTACAACTCATCTAATCCAAGTTCAGGCACATACTACAACGTAGGTCAACAATTAACTGTCAGTGGATGTGGAAACTATACGTTAGCAACTGGTTCTGTTGCGACTGCAAATGGAACATGTTTAGGTGATGGTACATCAAAGCCTACAATTACTCTCACAGCAACTGGTAACGCGACGGTATTTTTTGATGTTGAGTACAAAGTTGGAAGTAGCGCCTGGCAGGCATTAAAAGATGGTGAACAAGTTACAGTTGGTTCTCCAGAGACTTACGAAATAACGTCAGCAGTAGCACACAACTCTGTCGTTACTTTTAGATATATTGTTGGCGCTAGCAATCCATCAAGTACGAACTGGACAGAGTCGTCTGGTGTAACTGTTAACTGTCCTGTATACAGTATGACTGCAAGTTTAAATTCACCTTCATGTACAACTAATCAACCATATAAGACCTACACAATGACAGTGCAAAACACAGGTAACCAAACGCACTATGTTCACATTAAAGGAAATATAAATCAAACTGGTCAGTCTGGAACCGAAAGTTTTATTGAATATGGCACAAATATTACTGCTAATTCATCACGTACATTTAGTTTTCAAATGTGGCATGGTGTTACACCACAAATTAAATGGATGCATTCCACTAATTACTCCAGTTATAACCTTTTCGCAAACGGTGTTAATGGATCTTTGACGTCTAATTCAAGTTATGGATCCTATTTAAAATCCGGCGATTCTTTTCTAACGCTTGCTGACTCAGAGGTTGACTGTTTCTATGTAGGTAGTGGTGGTTCCTCTAATAACTCAAGTAGCAACTATAACCAAACTACGAAAACTATATCACAGGTTTGTGATGCTCAGGGAAGTGCTATTGCAAGATTTACTATTAAACAAAGAGATGCAGCAAACGATAGCTTTAATGGTTTTATTGATGTTGATTACTCAACAAATGGTTCATCGTGGTCAACTCTGGCTGATGGGGTAGCATTTAACGACGGAGTAACGTTAACGTATGACTCGCCATCTACATTATCCTCGGGATCAACTGCGTATTTTAGATTTAGAATTGACGATACAAATCCTGATAGCACAGCAGCATGGGGTATCTACACCCAGGCAATAAATTGTCAGGCTGATTTTAGTGTTTCACAAACAGTAACCTCATGTTCAGCATCTGGTCAAACTACAACACTTACAATTACTAATAACGAATCTCAGACTATTTACTTTAGAGCAGTACCTTCAAAAGTTGGTGCAAGCAATAGTGAAACATCCTCATCTAATTACGAAGATGATGATATCCAGTTATTCTCCATTGCTGCAAACACTACATACTCACACACAACAACAAAGACATATACATATGGTGTCTCCAGTTATATTTACTGGAAAGTTCAGGGCTCTTTTACACAAAATCCAGATTGGACCAATTCAACATTACATAACTTTAATTACACTTCAGAAGTACAAACAAATTGTAATCCTTCAACTACTGGAGTTTATGCAATGAGTGCCTGTACTAACACAGGAAAAACTTCAACGCTTACAATACAAAATAACGAATCTGTAACTATTTATGTTCGTATTCAACCATCAGAAGATCAACTTAGTACAACTAGTTATACCAGTAACTCATATTATGATAATTCACCAGCAGCTGTCGTTTATGCAATTCCAGCAAACACAGCCTACACATACGATGCAAACTCAAGACCTGGTTTTCAAAAAACATATACGTCAGATGTTGGTGCGCATTATTATGCACATTGGAGATATCAAGTTTCATATGTAGAGAATGTTACTTGGTCATCAGGCCCGTTCCCTTATGTTTATGTCAGTCAAGCTAGGTCATCCGCAGATATTACTTCTGGTTATTACGGAATTAACTGCAATCAGTATGAAACACTACCAACTAGTAGTTACCAGTATCGCTTTCCTGATAATACACAAACAAATTCCTGCATAAACGATCAGATTTGGGTTTCAAATCAATTTTATAACAATTCATCAGGAAACAACGAAGCTTACTCCAAGCAGTGGTGGATTTTTGAGTACTCCGTTGATGATGGACAAAACTGGTCAACTGCAAATATTTTCTACAGGAGACACAACTCTTCTACAATCCATTCTCCTCCATCAGCAACTAATAATAATGGTTGGTCTGCAACAACTACTACTGGAACTTATATTGAAATGACAAGTTACTCTTACAGATATTTCACGATTGGAACAAGGCTTGCTGATGGTTCTGTAGTAAAACTCAGATATAAAAGAGCATTTTCACAATCAGATTTAGCTAATGCTAGTTACATAGAACTTGGTTCACAGAATATGTCAACAGCAGACAGGACTGCAGAATGTGATGTTGATTTAACAGATTTTATTGAGGGAAGTGGGAATACTGATGTGACCGTTAATGGTACTGTAGTTTCTAATCTTTTAACACAAGGCACTTGTCAAAATAATGTTAATACTGGTTTTGCAGACACCATTTTTAGTATTGAAACAGATTCAGGTTCGGCTATTTATTATCTGAAGTTAGAAAAAAAAGTTGATGGAGCTGAGAACTGGACAACGGTTTACACAAATTATCAATTAAATGCTAATACGCTACTGCAAGAAACTGCACAGCTCAATCATGGACAAACCATTCAATATAAACTACATCTCTCACCAGATACTGGAGACTTTTCTAATGCAACTGCATATACCACACCAGTTCTAACAGTTAACTGTCCAAGTACTGGTGCACAGTTAGTTTTTGCATTAGGAGACTGTGTCTCTGGAGGTAACAAACCTGTAGTAACAATTACTAATACTGGTTACCTAACAGCGCATTATGATGTCGATTACTCTATAGATCAAGGCAGTAACTGGCTTGATGCATTTGGTACAGATGTCTACAAATCTGTTTTACCAGGTGAATCAACTACATTTACCTTTACGCCAACTATGACTCAGGGTCAGACTGTAGCTTTGAAATACAGACATGCGCCAACTGCACCAGTTACTTCAGGTGCATTCACAACAGTGAATAATACAATTCTTGTTGACTGTGATGTTAATGCAACTATTGGTGATGTGTTACAGGTTTATACAGATGCAACATGTTATGGAGGAAATCAGCGATTTAAGGTCAAAATTGATAATGATGAAACTACTTCAATACAGCTTCAGTACAGAGCTTCAGAAGATGGAGGATCTTCTTGGACACACGCAGGTAGCGTTACTGTAAATGCATCTACTGATGATTACGTAACAATATCTGTAGATTTTCAACATGGAGATTCAGTAACATTTGAATTTAGAACAGAGCTTACAGCAACTTCTGCATACTCTACATACACTTCAAAAGGTCCGTATACAGTGTCATGTAATTTAGATGATTACTTTACAATATCAACATCGTATGATGGTTGTGCTTCACTTGGCCCAGATTTATTGAAACTAAAATTACAAAAAACACAAAGTACTGGTAATACTTATAATTACCTACATTTTGATATTGAGATATCACATGATGGCTCTACATGGAATCCTTTTGGACCATGGATACATCATGGATATGGAAGTAATGAAACCAATTACACCAACTATGGCACCAGTTATTACAGTAATCAATATTACAGTTCTGCATACCCAAGCCACTCAGGTTATGTAAATATTGGTACCTATACCAGTTCCAATGCTAATTTCTCAGCATTTCATTTTGTTGACTCCTCACATGCCTACAAAATTCGATATCGATATTACAACTCAAATTCGACGTCTCATGATCATACGGCCTTAATGAACTTGTCATGGACAACCATAGATGTTGCAGCAAACCTAGGTTGTGAATCTAATGATATTGAGCCTGTTACATTAGTGTCTACACAGCAACAGTGTCAGGAGAATAGAGGAAAAGTCCAGTTTACATTTACCGACACTACGATTTCTCACAACGATCCTTATGAAGCAGCAACATTAATTTACAGGTACTCGACGAACGGTGGAACAACGTATTCGAATCATACAAAAGTTAATCTGAATAACTCCACAACGTTTGAGCTTCCTCAATCTGCTACGTTACCTAATACAACAGTGATAACTGTTCAATGGGGTTACATTAGAGATTTCAATAAGATTAATAATTATTTTGACCACATAGGGTCAACAAATAAAAATGGTCTTTATACAAGAATGCCGACGAGTACTCAGAATTATAATGATGGAACTCTTTCAACAAACTTCAGTACAATTGTCTATGAAAATACCACTAATATCTCTGTGGACTGTGATCCAGATTCCACATATTCACAGACTGTAACTGAGTGTGTGTGTAGTGATAGTGGTGCAAACTCTACATTAACTATTACTAATAACGAAAACTACACAACGTATTACAAGGTTATGTATTCATTGGATGGTGGTCTAACATGGCAGTACTCTAATCCAAATATTGAGTCGGCCTACGACATATCGGTTGCGGCGGGGGCCTCAGACTCATCACAGACAGTTTTCGTACCAGACGGAAAAACAATTACATGGAGAATAAAAGATACTACTAATGGTGGTGACTTTGTTGGTCAAGACTGGGAAACTGTCGATGCAAGTGAGACTGTTGATTGTGGTTGTTCCGGTGGTGTTGTAGATCTTACTTTAGGTTCTTGTGGAAATGGTGCTGCTACACCAACAGTAACTTTGGACGTGAATTCAACAGATACAACATATTTTAAGATTGAGTATAAGAGAAGTACTGACAGTGATTGGATAGTGTATAGGGCACAGGAAACTGTGACGGGCGGTAATGATGCTCAGTTACAGTTAGATGTCACTGTTCCTCACTCAGCAACTATTCAAGTTAGATATAGAATTAGTAAAAGCACATCAACACTAAATACTGCAGAATTAAAATACTCAGATACACTTACTGTAGATTGTCCATTTAACACAGTTTCATTTACACCTAATACTCCTGTATGTACAACAAACAATGTACAACAACCAAATATGACTGTTGTTAACACTACATCATCAACTTCAGCGGCGTATGTAAATGTACAATACAAAATCATTAATACAACTACTAGTGAAGATTTATCTGCTGGAACGTGGGCTAATACAACATTAATGGGAGATCTTTTGCCTGCAAACGGTGCAGCCTATGTTACAGGTGACACTATAAATGTTTCAGAGGGACAGAAAATAATTTGGCGATATGAGTGGTCATACACCAATACTTTTGCCGGTAGCTGGACATACGACCAGACTGCATCATTTGTTAACTGTGTAAAAGACTTTACTGTTACTCAGACACTTGGTACATGTAATGCAGGTGTAAAAGCATCAACTGTAAGGCTTACAAATAATGAGACATTTGCTACTTTATATTTCAAAGTTGAGAGATCTTTTGACAATGTCAACTTCACAGTTGTAGAGGGTAATGTTGAGGTTGCCCCAACAGGTTTTCAAGAAGTCATAGTAGATGTACCTCATACAAAACGTGTTTACTGGAGAGTTACTGCTACCAATATCAGCAACAACTATACAGCTGCTTATGCAACAGTAGCATCAATAGTTCAGTCAGATCTTGTAGAATGTCCAGTTGTGGCAGGTACTGCAGAAGCAAGTTTAGGTAACTGTGTTGGAGGAGCACAGCAATCTACATTCAGTTTTACAAATCCAATATCATCAAATGCAAATGCTTTCTTTCATATTCAATACACATTAGATGGTGGTTCTAACTGGACAACTATAGTGGAAGAAGTGCAGCCTGGAGCTACAGAGCAAAAAACCATCGCTGTACCTAGTGGTCAAACAATTAGATGGAAGTATTATCCACACACACAAGTAGCTACGCCATCAGGAGTTGCCTATGTTGAGTTAACGGAAAGTGCAGTCTCAGATTGTACATTCGACACTATTGAGACAGTAGCAATAGGTGAGTGTGATACTAATGGTGAGGCACTATCTAGTTATGTAATCCAGAACAATACTGGTACAAATCTTTACTACAAAATCCAATACAAAATCCAAGGAGAAAGTGTTTATACAACTGTCGACGACGACTTCTTATTAAATGCAAATACGACATCTACGGCGTTTACAAAATCTGTACCATCAGGAAAATATATTGAGTGGAGATATTCTGTATCGAATGATCTAAACCTTATAGCTGTAGCTACTCCAAAATCACCTATACAAAGTGCAACAGTTAATTGTAGTATTATCGACCCAGGTTTTGAGATCGCACAAGGTTCCTGTAGAGATGGGAATAAAGATGCATACTTCTATGCTAAGAATGGTGCTGCAGCAACGTCAGATGTTTATTTCCAAGTTGAAGTAAGCGTTAATGGAGAAGCATATACATCAGCAGGAACAATTATTGTTGGACCAAATAGCCAAGCAACAATTGAAAAAACAAATCTTTCAAATGGCAACACTATTAAGTGGAGATATAAGACTTCTAAAGATAACGTAACGTACTCCACTGATTATTCGGAATCAAGCACAATGACTATTACATGTTTATCTGGTGATGACGTCTCTATAACTATCCCAACCACATGTAACTCTAACGGAACAAAAACTGCAACTGTTACAACGGTAAATAACAGTTCATCTGATAAATTTTATTTAATTGAATACTCACTTGAGCAAAGTCCATCTAACTGGGTTTCTTTAACAAACAATTTTGGATTGGTCGCTTCTAACACCAACACCCAAACTAAATACTTATCTGAGGGTGAGTACTTTACTATTAGGTACAAGATTTCAAATACTAATACCACATCAGCTTTTACAGGAATTGACTATATTGTTAGCGAGACAAAAGGACCTGTTAACTGTTCTGGCGACATTGAGTGGAGAGTTGCATTAGATGCTTGTCAAAGTGGTAAAAGAGATTCAGTATTCTATTATTTAAATAAGCCAAGTACTGGTGCTCCTGTATATTTCTTAGTTGAGTATTCAATAGACGGTGGAGCTTGGACAAATCCTAAAGCAGGACAGACAGCAAATTACTATACATCCCTACATACAAATAGTAATGAGCAATCTATCTCTGTAGAAGTTGGTTCGGGATCAACAATTCAATGGAGATTCAAAGATTCTCTAAGCACAGATGCGTTTGCTAATAAATCATTTACTTCTGGAACACCTAATGGACCACTGTCAGTGCTATGTGATGGAAGCATTTCACACAACGTTACTATTGGTTCATGTGTTGACAGAAAAGCATCATCAACATTGACATTGACAAATGATGGATTTGTAGATGTTTATGTCGATGTATGGATAAGTTATGACGGTGGAGCTAATTGGAACAACCATGCAACTAGTCAGAAAGTTATAACAACATCACCAAAAGTATTTACTCAGAACAATATTACAAACGGATCAGTTGTTAAGTGGAAATACAAATATGCAAGTACTTCTGCTGCAATTTCAAGCGCAAGCGATGTTTTAACTGATGATAAACCAGCAATTGATTGTGATTCATTAGTAACAACTCAGATTACATATTCACATGCATTTGATTCATGTGCTGATGGTGAGAGAGTTGGAACATTTACAATTAATAACCCATCAACAACAAACAATACTGTATATGTAGAGGTGCAGTACAGAACAAAATCATCACAATCAAATAATTTCTGGACACCATATACAACATTAAATGTTGAGAGTATTGCTGCAGGTGCTTCAAAAGGATTTAATGCGCCTTCTGTACCTAGTGGAGGTTATGTTGATTGGAGATTTAGAGCGTCACTTGCATCCAATGATTTTGCTGGAGATTGGACGAATGATACTCATCCAGGATATTTAGCTCAATGTTTCCAATCTTCATCGCACGTTCATACTCTAGAATCTTGTATTGATGGAGAACAATACTCTAAATTAACAATTACAAACAATGGTTCAACAACCCAGTATTACCAAGTTCAGATTCAAATTAATAATGGCAACTGGGAAACAAAATTCCCTTCAACTCCTATTGCAGGTGGACAGAATTTAGAATTTCAATGGCCAATCCAGCAGGGAGAGACTATAAGGTGGCAGTATGTCGCTTCAACGGATACTGATTTTAGCAATGACTCTCTTGTTCCATCACTTGCAAAGACCAATCAGTGTACACCAGTATTTAGCTTACAGACACAGACTGCTTGTGCTGATGCATCAACTTTAAACAATAATCAAGTAAATAACACAAAAGTTACTTTGACATTGAACAATACATCATCAGTTGATGGAAGTGTTACTGTACAATACAGATATTTACAAACTGATAACTGGAAGACTTTAACTACAACTGCAATCTCTGCAGGAAATTCTACAAATGTTGACTATACATTAGTTGATCCATATGTTGAATTTCAATATGCTCCATTTGGAACAACAAACTGGAGTAATAGTGGATTGGTTTATAAGGTTACTAATTGCGATACTCCAGGCAACCAATTAACTGCTACAAACACATTTATTTGTAGCGAAGACCAACCATTTGGCCAAGTAAAAATTTCTAACTCAACAGTTACCAATCAAACTGTTACTTACTCATACTCTTTTGATGGAAATAGTTGGATTAATGAAAAGACCGTACTAATTCCAGCTAATACAACACACCTTAGTGATCTAATAAATGTTACAAAAGGTACACAAATTAGATGGAGATACAAGCCTACTAATTTAACTGATAATGATTACAAAACTCTAACTGATACAGCACCAGTTAATTGTGATATCACGACAGATCAGCAGATAATTCATACACTTGGTACATGTGAAAATAATAAAGCTTTATCAATTATCAAAGTAACTAATCTTTCCAGCACACAGAAATCATATTTACTTGAATTCAAAGTTGATAATGGTGCGTTTGCCAGATATGAGACATTAATTATTTCAGCGGGTGACAATACATCAAAGACTCTTGAAATTTCTGAAGGTCAAAATATCCAATGGAGAATAATTGATGCAACAAGTGATGCTTCTACAAGAGCTGTTGATGGTAACTGGGATACATCGACTGTACTTACACTTAGTTGTACAACTCCTCCTCCTACAATTCCTGAGAATAAATTTATTTTTGAACCATTAATCTCTACCAGCAGAGTTTGTAGTGAAGATGGTGGTGCAATGTTTGGTATCACTGTAGATAATTCAAGATCAAATGTTGATGCTGATGTTATACAAAGAGTATGGGTTGATAAATTTACAGTATTTGAAAAACAAGAAACTATCCCAGCAGGAGAGTCAATTCAATTCTCTAGTTTTGAAATCAGCGAAGATAAGTTCTTTACAGTTGAGTTTGAAGTTACAAATGTGAAGAATGACAAGACACAATCAATGGTTAAAAACAAGACCTCTGACTGCATTGATAATGGAATCAGTCCAACCGATGAACAAAACCCAGTCGACGGTATTGAAGTTGAAAATCTTATTGATGGAACTGGTGATGATCAAGAAATGGGAGATAATGGAGATGATATATTCTTCCTACCAGGTGATGACTTTGTTGAATGGGTTTACGATGAAAATGCATCAGATATATCACCACCTCCATTATGCCCAGGTGACGCAAGTTGTAATAATGGTGGAGAAGACTTTGCTCCAACAGGTTCAAATGTAGGCAGATTAATAATTCTCTTAGGTTCTTTACTTATGATGGCAGGTGGTTTTATCCTAAGTAGAGGGTACAGATTTTAATGCAGTATTTTTTTGTATATCTTTTAATAATTATCATAAATATCGTCGCTGTATTAGCTGTTTTGCGTGTTAGAAGAAATAGACAAAATGATCCAAATGTTATTACAGACGTAAAAGATAGTGATATTGTTTATGAATCAGATTCACCGCAACAAGAAAAAAGACCAGGCTTTTCCTCCAGATTCTCAAGAAATAGTAATTTGTCTTTAGGTTTTAATGAAATAGGAGATGACGAAAAAGAAGTAATCTATGGTGGAGATTTGCTTGAGCTTGCTGTTAAGAAAAAAGTTATTAAAAAAAAAGGGAATTGGTACTTGTATGAAAACGAAAAAATTGCCTACGGAAAAGACAAAGCTAAATTCTATTTATTAGAAAATCCTGTAATTGCCTCTGAGATTAGCAATAGGGTTTATGGAACAATCAAAGTACAAAATAATGATATGTCCGTCGAAGAATCTTCAAACGAGCTAGCCGACCAATCTAACAACATACAGAATTTACAATCTGTAAATTTATTATCTCAAGAGTACGAAGTTGAGCTTGCTGAGGTATATGTAAAATCTAATACATTAAAAAAAGTGATTGAAAACACAATTGGCACTGAAGTATTAATAAGTATTGATATTAGTGAAAAGTTCAATCCCGTTTTAAATTCACCTGAGGTTTATGCAGCTGAAGTAATAGGTCTGCTTAATGAAATAGATTATATGATTGCAGCTGTAGAGAATGTTAGTAAAAACTCAAAATATCTAGGTATTGAAGTTGATGAAAAATTATTAAGAGAGAGACTCAATTTATTAATGTCTAGTCGTTTCTCGATTGTATTTACAAAAAAACCTGTTCTTAAGCATTTAAGTTTACCGATGTTGAATTTTAGAAATAGAGGAAGTAAACCATCAAGGGCAAGAACTGTAAATATATCCAATAACAGTGGTAAATCAGCAATGATTCCACTTGGCATTGGCTTACTAATAGTCGGTCTTTTTATAGTTATCTATTCAGTTACTCAAACATTCTTTTCCATGTCAGTCATTGAGGATGAGCAAAATCTCCTTAGCTTAAAATATGAACAAAATCAGGACACTTCATTGGAAGAATTAAGATTCATTAATTCTAATTCTATTGAAACAAATGTTTCTCTTGATGAGACAGGGGAGTTTCAAGAATCTGTTTTAAGCCTTGTTAGTAAAACAATGACAAATGAAAATGCTAATGAGGAATTCTTACCGGATGTTGTAGGTAGATTAATAATATTTCCTTCAAAAGTTGACCATTATGTCGTCTATGGATCTAGTTTAGAGAAATTAGAATTTGGACCGGGGTATTACATTTCAACAGCACTTCCTGGAACCGGCGGAAATTTTGCTATTGCAGGTCATAGAACAACATATGGTGCTCCATTTAAAAATTTAGACAGATTAGAAACAGGAGATAATATTTACTTTCAAACTAATACTAATCAATACACATACACAGTAAGTGAAGTAAAAATTGTAGACCCAAGTGAGACATACCTACTTTCATCATTCGGTGATGACAGAATTACATTAACAACATGTCACCCAAAATTTTCAGCTAGGCAAAGGTTAGTAGTCATTGGGATGTTGACAAAAGTTGAGGTGTTTGGATGAAACTAAGAAAATATTTTTCGGTTTTTCTTATATTTTTATTTTTTATCAATGCTGGTGGAATTGAAGATGCTGAGATAAAAATTACAGCCAATAGAGCAGATCAAGAAAATTTAGTTGTCTCGTGGTCAATAAATGGCGTAGAGAATGTAGACGATGTTATTTTGGAAGTACTTTTTGAAAACCCATCTGCAGGACAAGTGGAGAATCCATTGATTGTTGACGACATAACAATGGATGAATTAACGAGTTCAAGAATTATTCCATGGGACGGAAAATCTAAGTTATTGATTAAATTAAAAATATCTACTATGAATTTTGTTCAATATACAGGCGATGGCTGTAATCATACATTCTGTTTAAGAGAAAATATTGAGGAATTTGAGTCACAAGTATTTGAGATTGATGAAGTTCCTACACTACCTACAGTTCCAACAACCATTGTAGAAGTTACTCCACCAGAGCCAATGGATAACTCTACCGTTGGTAATATTGAATTCACAAATGCCTTAATAACCACTATTCCTTTATTTAGTGATATAGATTTCTCTAATCAAGCAAAAAATGCCTTCGCATTTGGAATAACTTCAATGATTATCTTTTTATTCTATGCTGTGCTCTTAGCTCAGGAATGGTTTAACAGAATTATTTCTCATTACAGAGTTAAGTGGACAAAAAAAGAGACTGTCTTACAAGAGAAAACTAGACTTGAAACATTTATGGAGATTTCGTTAATGGCAATGATTACATCACTTATATATGCTTTTGTTGAAGAAGGCTTTACGTTTTCTGTTGAACCACAGAATTTAGCTATTTTCTTGGGTGTGCTGTTTGGTTTGATTATCGTTACATTTTCATACGAGGGTATCGAATCTTTAATTGAATATTTTATTTATGATCAAAAGACAAGGTTTAGTTGGAATCCTCAAGCAATGTTCTTTGCAATTTTATCTACAGTTCTATTTATAGTGATAGATCTTCCTTTTGGATTTATCTTGGGTTTCATAGCCTCACTTCATATAGTTTCAAATCGTGAACAAGCTGACTTATCGCCTAAATTTTATTCCATGATTTCATTAGCAATAGTTGGATACTTATTCTTTTATGCAACTTCTTTTGATTCTGTTCAATCATCAGGTGTATTAATGGCAATTTGTAAATTGACTTATCTAATGTGCCTTGAGGGTGTGATATTTAAAGCTGTCCCATGGGGCGGTAATGAATTATTTGACGCAATAGGAGACTCAAAGGGCTTGAATCAAGCAATGCCTGTAGTTAGTTTTTTGATTAGTGTTTGGTTGTTTATAAGAATATTGGTACTACCACCAGATAGTGAATTTAATCAAATGCAACAGACACTTCTTCAGAGTGGTGCTTTAGCTTATAGATTTGCAATGGTCTTACTTTTCTATATTGCAATTATTTTAATTTTAGGAAACTTCATGAAAAAATATGCTGAGTTAAACCGACCTGTACATTTTAATGGCGACGAGATGGTTTCTGACAGTGAAATAGGTGAATTGATTGAGGATGAATTAGAGCAAACAATTCGATAAACCTGAATGAGTAAAAGAACTAAATTAGTAGCTGCATCGATACTAAGTATTATTTTGTTTTTAGGTGTTTCGTACAACTATGTCTTAAATAATCCAGTTAGCGTTACAGTTACTGCCTCTATTGGCACAACAACATCTACAACAACATCTACAACTTCAACTTCAACTACAACTACAACTACAACCACAACCACAACAACATCTACTACTACAACTTCAACTACAACAACTGTTCCAACAACTACAACAACTATTCCAACAACGACAACCACCGTCGAAGTAAGTCCAGAAAAAGATTCTGTGACGATAAATGATAATAACCCTGTAGATCCAACTCCTTATGAAGGTGTGTATGCAGCATTTGAAGGATTTGAAGGAGAAAATCAAAATCTACTAGATTCCTTAGTACAAAATCTTCCGGAAGTATATAAAGAAACATTATTAGAAAAAATATCATTTATAAATGGGTGTCATCTCTATGGAGTAGAAATGTTGGGCGAATGTCCATTTGGTGTATGGGATTCAGCAGGCACATTTAAAAATGGAGATACCAATGCTGACTGGAAGTTGTCAGTTTGGGTATCAAATAGAGCTTTTAGGTCTAATGTAGCTTTTGATACACTGCTCCATGAATCTTCTCATGCATTCTCTTATCTAAATAGAAACTGTATTGCACCAGATGGAACTAATAAAAGAAAACAAGCGCAAGAGTATTTTGGTAGTGAAGAGCTTTTTGCTGATTCTCTGGTACTTTATTTTGGTGGAGATTATGTTTTTTATCGTGAAATGAATTCACTTTCTCAGGCTGAAAATGACTATTTACAGGAATTTATTAACCTCTGTACCTAAAGTTTTCTGTAAAACTATAAAAATTAAATAAATTCATTAATATCTTTTATATGGATAACTTACAGGGATTAATTGATTCTTCTATTACGTTGAAAACAATACCTCCAATGATTCCTGTTCTTTTTTATTTTTTAGGAACACAGTCATCTCTTGATAGTATTCAAACTACTTTTAAAGACAGGAAGACTTTTATCTATGCACTTTTGTTTCAAATCACAACACTTCCTTTAATAGGTCTTATCCTCTCTCAGATTTTTAGCGACAGTATTTTTTCTTTATCTATAGCTGTTGTACTTTTAGCCCCAGGAGGTTTTATTTCTGGTATTCTCACTCATTTTAAGGAAGGCAATATTCCACTTTCAGTTACGCTTACTTCAATAACTTCACTTGTCTCTCCGTTAACTGTTGTTTTATGGTTAAGTTTGATTAGTGTAAATTTAGATGATTTTAATTTCAATATTCTTCAGACTTTTACTCAATTAGTTCTGCTGATATTTGCACCATATCTTTTAGGCTTTTATCTAAATAAAAAAGAAGTAAGAGTGGTGATAAAAACATCACCTTTCCTAGATAAGTTTTTAAAAGTTTACATTTTAACAATTACAATTACCGGGCCATATGAGTTGCGAGAACCACTAATAAACTACTTTAGTGAGAGCATTATTTTGGTGTTTAGTTCTATTTTCTCAATATATGTTTTACAAAATATTACTTCAAAATTAACTAATATAAACAAAGTTGACGACAGGACGGTACTTATCGAGGCACTGTGTCAGAACTTTCCGATTGTTTTAACTCTCTCAATTATTTTGAATATTCCAGAAATGGCAATATTTGGAATTGTATATTATTTAATTACTTTGATCTTCGTTGTTCCATTTTCATTAATTAAAGGTAATTAATTTTTAAATCTTGTTGATTTAGTAAAAATATGTATATAATGAGAATGTCTTTCAGACAAATACAATTCACAAATCATTTCAAACAAATTTGATTTATATATAGGAGAAAAAATGTCCGCAAGATCACAATTACAATCAAAACCAGTAGCAGACTTAAGGTCCATAGCTGAAGGTTTAGGTATTGAACACAAAGGACTTCAAAAAGCAAAATTAATAGATTTACTCGTTGATCATAGCGATGACATCTTAGATTCAGTCGAAGAAGAAACACCAGAAGTTATAAGTACAACCAAAGATGATGATGCACCTGCTGTTGTTAGTTCTGGAAGCAGCGATATAAAGAAAGGTGAAACAAGAGAAGGTATCCTCGATACACTACCTGAAGGTTATGGATTTTTAAGATGTAATGGATATAAGCCGAGCGAAGAAGATGTTTATGTTGCTGCCGGTGTAATTAAAAAATACAGAATGCGCAAAGGAGATCTTGTTAGTGGTCCGATTCGTGCACCGAGACAAAAAGAAAAGTATCCTGCACTTATTGAACCAAAGACAGTTAATGGTGCAGATCCGGAATTACTTGCTAGAAGAGTAGATTTCAATAAATTAACACCATTGTTTCCAGACGAGAGATTAAAGCTAGAAATCGACGGAAGTCCTGACAAAATACTCCCGAGAATAATTGATTTAATTGCACCGATAGGAAAGGGTCAAAGAGGATTGATTGTTTCTCCTCCCAAAGCAGGTAAAACTACAATTTTGAAAGAAATTGCTAACTCAATTACATCAAACAATCCTGAAGTTTATTTAATGGTAGTACTTGTTGATGAAAGACCTGAAGAGGTTACAGATATGCAAAGATCTGTTGATGGAGAAGTCGTATATTCAACATTTGATAGACCACCAGATGAACATACACAAGTCTCAAGATTGGCTATTGAAAGAGCCAAAAGACTTGTAGAAGAAGGAAAAGATGTCGTCATCTTATTAGATTCAATTACTCGTCTTGCTCGTGCTCACAACCTTGCGACACCTGCTAGCGGTAGGATTTTATCAGGTGGTGTTGACTCAACAGCATTAACTCCTCCAAAACAGTTCTTTGGTGCAGCTAGAAATATCGAAGGTGGCGGTAGTTTAACAATTCTTGGAACTGCCCTTGTTGAGACAGGCTCAAAGATGGATGAGGTTATCTTTGAAGAGTTTAAAGGTACAGGAAACATGGAGTTACGCTTAGATAGACAACTCGCTGATAAAAGAGTTTTCCCAGCTATTGATGTTACTCCTTCTGGAACGAGAGAAGAGCAAAGGCTCGTATCTCCTAAAGAGCTAGAATCTTTATGGGCGTTGAGAAGAGTACTTGTTGCTCTAGAAGGCGGAGCTGCAACTGAGCTTTTAATTGATAAATTAAAAGAGACTAAGAGCAATGACGCTTTCTTAAAAGACGTAGCAAAAGCTAAATAATCTTCTAAAGTAGAATAGATATTATTGTAAGGTAGAACTATGAAACAAGGCATACATCCAGACTATAGGGAAGTTGTTTTCCAAGATGAAGACGCAGGTTTTGCGTTTTTAACTCGTTCAACTATTAAAACAAATGAAACTATTCAATGGGAAGATGGAAATGAATATCCATTAGTAAAACTAGAAATCTCTAGTGCAAGTCATCCTTTCTTCACAGGTAAGCAAAAACTTGTCGACTCTACTGGAAGAGTTGAAAGATTTAAACAACGTTACGGATCTACAAGCACACGACAAGCACCAAAAGCAGAAGTATCTTCTCAAGAAGAAGAATAACTTAGCTTTCTCTAATTTATTATGTCTGATATTGATATTTCATATGGTGGCCAAGCTGTAATAGGTGGTGTCTTAATACAAAGTCCAAAAGGGTGGTCTCTTGGTATAAGAGATAAAGATGACAACCTTCATAGATATTATGAATCAAGGATTCCTCTTGTACGAAGAAATAAGTTTTGGGCAGCTCCATTTATAAGAGGTTTTGGTGCGCTAATTGATTCAATGTATGTTGGATTTAAGGCAATTACACTATCTGAAAAAATTTATTCTAAATTTGAAGATGAAGAGGAAAGTCTGTTGTCAAAAGTTGTTACTTATACAGTGTTGGTTGCTGTTCTATTACTGTTCATTGCTGGTCCGCGACTTCTTGTTGAGATGATAAATTATGCACAAATTGGTACAGGATTAATTGAGGGATTATTTCGAGGAGTGATAGTAATAATTTATATTTATTTAATTGGTAGGACAAAAGATGCTCAAGAACTTTTCGAATATCATGGTGCTGAGCATATGACGATAGCTTCTTATGAAGACAAGCAGTCACTAGAGTTTGACAATGTCACTAATTATCCAAAAGAACATGTTAGATGCGGTACATCTTTCTTATTTTTGATTGTTTTTATTAGTCTTCTTACTCTGCCATTCATTCCAAATTTAAACATTGTTATGACAACAATCACAAGGCTTTTACATGTTGTTGTAGTTTCTATGATCTCGTATGAAGTTCTTAAATTTAATTTTAAGAATTCAGAATCCATTGTTGCTAAGATATTTGCTACTCCTGGAATTTGGACACAAAAAATAACAACTAAAAATCCATCAAAAGAACAAATTGAAGTAGCAATTTTATCAATGGCTAACTGTATTGCTCATTCTGAAAACACTGATAGATTTAATGAAATTATTGCAAATACAAGTGAGGTTAAAATTGGATAAGTCACTACATGAAAAACTAGTTACAATCGAAGCCTCACTCCCTGAAATTGAGAAACAATTATCAGAAATTGATATTTCAAGAGATCAAAAAGTATATGCAGAAATGGCAAAAAAACATAGCGATGTTTCTACAATTGTTGAATTATTTGTTGAATGGAAAAACATTAATCTTGAAATAGCTGATGCTGAAGAACTCTTGCAATCTGAGTCTGATGAAGAAATGAAGACGGAGTTTGAGGGAATAATTTCAGAGAACAAATCAAAGCTTGATCCGTTGATACAGAAAATCAAGATATCACTTCTTCCAAAAGATCCATCTGATGATAAAGATGTATTAGTAGAAATTAGACCTGGAGCAGGCGGAGAAGAGGCAGCAATTTGGGTTGGTGACTTATATAAAATGTATACAAGATTTGCAGAAAGAAGTTCTTGGAAGGTAGAGCCTATTGAAATTACTGACTCTGATATGGGTGGTTATAGCAAGATTATTTTTGCCATTAAATCAAAAGGTGTCTATTCGAAATTAAAATTTGAAGCTGGTGCACATCGAGTACAGAGAGTACCTAAAACAGAATCACAAGGTAGAGTTCATACATCTATTGCAACAGTTGCAGTTTTACCAGAGGCTGAAGACGTTGATATCAATATTGACCAAAACGATTTAAAGGTTGATGTTTATAGGTCTAGTGGACCAGGAGGACAGAGTGTAAACACCACGGACTCAGCAGTAAGAATTACTCATATTCCTACTGGATTAGTCGTTTCGTGTCAGGATGAAAAATCTCAACTTCAAAACAAAGAAAAAGCTATGAGAATTTTAAGAGCTCGACTTTTAAAGGCTGAGCAAGAAAAAGCTGCAGCTGAAAGAGCTAAAGACAGAAAAGAACAAGTAGGTTCTGGAGAGAGGTCAGACAAGATAAGAACATACAATTACAAGGACAATAGAGTTTCAGATCATAGAATTAACTTAACCCTTAAAAAATTAGATCAAGTTCTTGATGGAGATTTAGATGAATTTGTCGATGCATTAGTTTCTGATAATGAGGCATCAAGACTTGCAAACCTTGATGAATAATGGGAATTCAAAGTATTCCTGAACACGAATTAGCAAGATTGCGTGAAAAAGCTAAAGAAATCACGGGCTCGCAGTTTGATTACCAGTCGTCATATACAGAGTTGCTTTCAAGAAGACTTAATGGTGAACCATTACAATACATTGAAGAGTACGTTCCTTTTTACTCTATTCAAATTAATGTAGACCAACGGTGTTTGATACCTAGACCTGAAACTGAATACATGATTGAAATTATCAAAAACAATATTAATACACCAAAAAAAATCTTAGATGTTGGCACTGGAACTGGTTGTATAGCACTAATGATGAAAAAACTATTTCCTGATTCTGAGGTGCATGCAGTAGATATATCTGATGATGCTTTATCTTTGGCAAAAGAAAATGCTGAAATAAATAATCTAGAAGTTAATTTCTATCAATCAGATCTTTTAAGCAATGTAGAAACATTAGATTTCGATCTAATTGTTGCTAACCTTCCTTACATTCCTACAAGTACCCTCTCAACACTCACTAAAGAGGTTATTGATCATGAACCACTTATTGCCCTCGATGGAGGAGAAGATGGTCGTCTTTATATTGATAAATTGCTAAATGATTTGAAAAATATTGATTCTAAAGAATTAGTTTTAGTACTTGAAGTTGATACTTCTCATGCAGAATCTCTACTCAGTTCATTTACTGATTGGGAAGATGTAAAATTAGAAAAAGACTTAGTTGAAAGAGACAGATATATTGTCGCAAGAAAATAATCTCGAATTAGCAATTGATGCCATTAGGAGTGGGGAAGTTGTAGGCATTCCTACTGAAACAGTATATGGAATAGGAGTTGATCCATATTCACAAACTGCAGTAGATAAAATATTCACATTAAAAGAAAGAAGTGAAAAAAAACCTTTATCTATTCTTATAAGCTCATTTCATGAAATACAAAAATTAAATATTACAACATTAATCCCAGATGTTGTCGAACTGTATTGGCCTGGACCTTTGACAATTATCGTTGAAACCTCAAATGATTTTGCAAACGGGGTAGGAACTAAAGAACCCAGCTCAATTGGAGTAAGAGTACCTGAAAATGAACTTGCAATTAATCTACTTAAACAAACAGGTCCTCTTGCAGTAACAAGCGCAAATATTTCTGGAGAAGAAGATATTACAAGCGATGAACAAGCAAGAGAGGCATTTGGAGACAAGATATCTCATTATTTAAGTGGTGAATCCCTTCATGGAAATGGCTCTACAGTTGTTGATCTTAGAGTCGATGGTGGAGAAGTATTAAGGCAAGGTCCACTTAAATGGCCACCAAGTTACTGTTAGGATATATATATGACACAAAAAGGAGCTTCTAAAGAATCCCTATCTTCTGTAGATACAGAGATAGCTGGTTTAATTGATTCTGATCTTGGGCGGCAAAATTCTCATATACATTTGATAGCTTCAGAAAACTTTGCATCGAAGGCCGTAATGGAAGCTTCTGGTTCAATCCTAACTAATAAGTATTCTGAAGGTTTTCCTGGTAGAAGATATTACGAGGGTTGTGAAGTAGTTGATGAAATAGAACAATTAGCTATTGATAGAGCATGTGAGTTGTTCGAATCAGACCATGCTAATGTACAACCTCATTCCGGTTCATCGGCAAATATGGCAGTTTACTTATCTCTTTTAGAACCAGGTGATACCGTTTTAGGAATGTCATTAGACCAGGGTGGACACCTAACACACGGGTCACCGGTAAATTTTTCCGGTAGAGTCTACAATTTTGTTGGATATGGATTAGATCAAGATACTGAACTAATCAATATGGAAGAAGTTCACAAAATGGCTGTTGAAAATAAACCAAAACTCATAATTGCTGGATATTCATCATATTCTCAATCTTTAGATTTTAAAAAGTTTAGAGAGATTGCCGATGAGGTAGGTGCATACTTGTTAGTTGATGCAGCTCACTTCATAGGCCTTGTAGCAGGAAAAGTCGTTGATAATCCTACAAAATATGCAGATGTTGTTACTGCAACGACTCATAAAGCATTAAGAGGACCACGAGGCGGTATTATTTTGTGTAAAGAGGATTTTGCAAAAACAATTGATAAAAATATTTTTCCAGGTGCACAAGGGGGTGCATTAAACAATCAAATCGCAGCTAAAGCAGTTTGTTTTAAAGAAGCGATGTCTCCCGAGTATAAAAATTATGCACAACAAATTTTAAATAATGCGATAGCGCTTTCCGACTCATTTTTGAGTGAAGGATTACGTGTTGTAAGTGGTGGTACCGAAAATCATATAGTATTAGTTGATACAAGAAGTGTCGATGATGAACTAACAGGCAAAGATGCTGGTATTTTGTTAAATCAAAAGGGCATTACATTAAATCGTAATGCAATTCCATTTGATCCGCGCTCACCATTTATCACCTCGGGTATACGAATGGGAACCCCTGCTGTTACAACCTGTGGAATGAAAGAAAATGAAATGAAAGAAGTTGGTTACTTAATTTCGGAAATTCTCAAGGCTAGAAATGATGAATCAAAGTTAAAAGAACTTGAAATAAAAGTAAGAGATATTGCAAGAGACTTTCAACCTTATGGCTAAAGCAAAACTGAGTCTTCAAGAATTTGGTCCTGTATCATCTTTCTCTACTTCGATATTGAGTGGTTTAATGATTGGGTTAGGCATTCAGTATTTTTTTGGATATGAACCATTTCCAGTTGTGATATTTGTATTTATTGGGATTTATGACGGATATAGAAGAATGTGGAAAATATCTGAAAAGATGGAGGGTGAAGATATTGAACGTTGAGATTGAAATAGCAAAAAGAATGCTTTTGAGATCATCACCTATATATATTTTGACTCCTCTAGCATTCTTAATTAAATCACAAGAAGCTTTCTTTACCTCTTTATACTCATCTGCAATAGTCGCTACTGGCTTTTTTCTAGGAGCTGTAATCATGTCTTATGCAGCCAAGATATCTTTAAACTTTTATTATTTTGCTGCATTATTTGGATATGTTTTTAGATTAATTTTTATATTTGGATTTCTCTTATTACTAAAAAGCGTATATTCTGTTGATAATTTGGCAATGTCATTGACAGTGCCGATTGTCTTTTTAACAATGTTATTTATAGAAATGACTATGGTTATTAAGAGAAAAGACACAGATTTAGATTGGGCAAATGATAACAGCAGCTGAAACTTGTGATTTTATAAATGAAGTTGTTTGCAAACCTGCAAACGTTAAAGAGCTATTCGAATTTACAAATTTTGCTGGTACTCAAATCTCCAGGACAGAAGTTCTTATTCTTCTAGCTGCAATTATTCCAGTAGTCGTGGTTTTTTTTGGTTTAAGAAAGAAATCTGTTGTTCCGGGGAAATTACAATCTGCAGTTGAGTCTATCTTTTCTTTTGTAAAAGACGAGATTGCCTTGGGTGTAATTGGTAGAGGTGGTGAAAAGTTTACACCTTATTTAGTATCAATTTTTCTTTTTATTCTTGTTGGTAACCTCTTCGAAGTAGCCCCACTAATAAACTTTCCTGTAACATCGCGTATGGCGCTTCCGTTGTTTTTGAGTTTGATTACATATTTTATTTTTGTATTTGTTGGAATAAGAGAAGAAGGTTTTGGATATATATCTCATTTGGTCTGGCCACCAGGTGTTCCTGTTGCTTTAAAACCACTAGTTGGAGTTATTGAGCTTGTTTCTGTTTTACTTGTAAGACCGTTTAGTTTAGCTGTACGACTTTTTGCTAATTTAGTAGCAGGTCACGTAATGTTGAGCTTGCTATTAGCATCCGCCTATTTTTTCATCGTACAACCAGGTGGTGCTGATTACATACTATCCAAGGCACCTGTTGGACTTGCATGGTTCACACTAGGATTAGGAATTTATGGTTTCGAATTAATTGTTTCGATTTTGCAGGCATACATTTTTACATTGTTGTCTGCAGTGTATATACAAACGTCTCTGCACCCAGAGCATTAAGTAATAAGGAGGAAAATGGAAGCTGCATACGCGTTAATAGGATACGGACTTGCTGCAATTGGACCTGGTATTGGTATTGGGTTAATTGCTGGTAATGCCGTACAAGCTATGGCAAGACAACCAGAAGCTGCTGGTATGGTAAGAACAACAATGTTCTTAGGAATCGCCTTTACAGAGGCACTAGCACTTATTGGATTCGTTCTATTCTTCTTGGTATAGGAGTTAAAGAGTGAACATGAATTTAGAAATTTTATTAGCAGAAGCTGAAGAATCAGGATCAGGAATAGATCTTCTTCTTCCAGCGACATCAGAGTTAGTTGCTGGTGTGGCAGCTTTTGCAATTGTATTTTTCTTTATATGGAAATGGGCACTACCTGCATTAAATGAAACTCTTGAAAATAGAGCTTCTGCGATAGAAGGTCAAATAAAAGAGGCTGAAGAGACTAAAGCTGAGGCAGAGAAATCAAAGTCAGAATATGATGAGTTGGTTTCTAATGCTGATGTAGAGGTTCAGAAAATCATAGATGAAGGTAAAGCTGCTGCTGAAAAAATAAAAGAAGACATGATTGCTGAAGCAAAAAAAGAAGCAGATTCAATTGTTGAAAAAGCAAAATCTGACTCAGAAGCTGAAAAAGAAAGAGTATCAACGGAGCTTAAGAGCGAAGTTGCAGATCTTTCATTAGAAATATCTCAAAAAGTTGCATCTTCAATGACTAAAAAAGATCAACAAAAATTGATTGATAAATTTATTAAGGATATGGGGTAATTAGCAAGATGTCTGTAGAGTCTTTCTCAAAAGGTTTAGTTGAAATAATCTCATCATCTGATGAATCAGAAAGAGTTGAAAACGAAATCCTCCAAGTTTTCAAATCATTGTCTGATAGTTCTGAAGCATTAGATGTATTTAGAAATTTCGGTATACCTGTTGAAAAAAAGATTGAAGCTGTACAAAATCTATTAAGTACAAGAGTTCTACCTATAACTGTAGATCTTGTAACCCTTACAATATCTCAAGGATATGCAGATAATTTGATTGATATTGAATCAAATGTTGCAAATTTTATAGCCAATAAAAGAGGTGCATCTGTAGCAAAAGTAGTTACAGCAATTGACCTTGACACAAAGACTCAAAAAGCTTTGCAAAAAGCCATAAAATCAAAATTAGGAACTGATGTTGAGCTCAGTGTTGAAGTTGATCCGGATGTTATTGGCGGAATAAGTGTAAGCGTAGGGGAGAGAACTTTTGACAGTCTTCTCTCATCAAAGTTTTCAGAAATTAAAACTGTATTAGAAGGTAGGTAGAATGAGCGATCTTAATATTGATGCTAAAGCGATATCAGATTCATTAAAGTCTACTCTTGGAGACTGGAAAGATTCTGTTAAAGATGACGTAGTTGGTTATGTATCAGCTATTGCAGACGGTGTTGCAAGAGTAAAAGGTTTAGAAAATGTTATGGCATCTGAGCTACTCGAGTTCCCTGGTGGATTAGTCGGAGTTGCTCTTAACTTAGAAGAAGATTCAATTGGTGTTGTTTTGATGGGTGACTCCAATCACATTGAAGAAGGAAATCCAGTAAAACAAACTGGTGAAGTTCTTTCCATTGGAGTTGGTGATGGATTTTTAGGAAGAGTTATTGATCCACTTGGCAATCCTATAGACGGCAAAGGCCCAATTGAGTTTACAGAAAGAAGACGTTTAGAGCTTCAAGCGCCATCAGTTGTAGAAAGACAACCTGTTGGAGAACCACTTCAAACAGGTATTAAAGCTATTGACTCCATGATTCCTATTGGAAGAGGTCAAAGAGAACTTATCATTGGCGATAGGCAGATTGGAAAAACTGCTGTTGCAGTTGATACAATAATCAACCAAAAAGATACAGATGTTAAATGTATTTATGTTGCTATTGGTCAAAAATCATCAACAGTTGCTGAAGTTGTTGAGAGATTCGAACAAGAGGGAGTTCTAGATAAAGTAGTGATAGTTAATGCACCTGCATCTGCTGCCGCAGCATTACAAATGTATGCTCCTTATGCTGGTTCTGCTATCGGCCAACATTGGATGTACAACGGCGAGCATGGACTAATTGTCTTTGATGATTTATCCAAACAAGCTATTGCTTATCGTCAGATATCATTACTTTTAAGAAGACCTCCTGGCAGAGAGGCTTATCCTGGAGATGTTTTCTATCTTCACTCAAGGCTATTAGAGCGTTGCGCAAAAGTAAGTGAAGAATTAGGTGGAGGATCACTTACAGGATTGCCGATCATAGAAACAAAAGCTGGTGACGTCTCAGCATTTATTCCAACCAACGTAATATCTATTACAGATGGACAGATTTATTTGGAATCAGAACTCTTTTATTCAGGTGTTAGACCTGCTGTAAACCCTGGTACATCAGTTTCAAGAGTTGGTGGGTCAGCACAGACTAAAGCTATGAAGAAAGTTTCCGGTCCTTTAAGAATTAACCTTGCGCAGTTCAGAGAACTAGAAGCATTTGCCGAGTTCGGATCTGATTTGGATGCTGCATCTCAGGCACAGCTTGATAGAGGTAGAAGAGTTGTTGAATTGTTAAAGCAACCACAGTACCAGCCAGTTTCAATGGAAGAGCAAGTTGTTGCTCTCTATGCTGTAACAGAGGGCTTTCTTGATATGGTAGATCCAGCTGATATCCCACAAGCAGAGCAAGACTTAATTGAATTTGTAAAAACAAGACACTCTGATGTTATTAACTCAATAAAAACAACTGGTGAATTACCTGAAGTGGAATTAAAAGCAGCTGTTGAGGCTTTTGTATCTACATTGGAGAAAAAAGAAGAGTAAATTATGGCGAGTGCTGAATTACGAATAATAAATAGAAGAATTAAAAGTGTTAAATCTACTAAGAAAATAACACGAGCAATGGAACTGATTGCGTCTTCAAGAATTGTAAAAGCACAGCAAAGACTTACCTCCTCAAACAACTATACAAATTTATTAGCTCAAATTGTTGAAGAACTAACAGGTAGTGGGGAAATGCCAACTTCTCCTGCTATTGAGGGAACTAAAAAGATAACACTAGTTGTTATAACTTCTGATCGTGGACTTGCAGGGGCATATAATACAAATATTTTGAAACTTGCTGAAGTAAGAAAATCTGAATATGAAAATATTAACAATGTCGTTGAGATTGTGACTGTTGGAAAAAAGGCAAATGGATATTTTAAATATAGAAATATTGAACCAAAACAGAATTATGAAGGTATTACAGATGAACCAAATTTTGAAAACGCCTTAGAGATAATGACACCATTAGTTCAAGAGTTTTATGCTGGTAAAACAAATCAAATTGAACTAGTTTACACAGAGTATCAGTCCGCAATGACACAAACAGCATTGTACAAAACAGTTCTTCCTTTTGAAGTTGAGCAAATAGCTAAAGAGATAGAATCAGTTGGAGGTTACACTTTTGAACCATCAGCAAGCCAGGTCCTAAGCAATATTATTCCAAAATATACAAATGCAACTATTTTTTCAGCATTACTTAATGCATCAACTTCAGAACATGCGGCAAGAATGAGAGCTATGAAAGCAGCTACTGAGAATGCAGAAGAGCTGATAAAGATTTTATCACGTAAGAGTAATCAGGCTAGACAGGCAGAAATTACTACGGAGATTTCAGAAATTGTAGGTGGAGCGGAAGCTCTAGCAGGATAAGGAGAAAAATAAATGAGCGATAGTTTAGGTAGAGTTGTAAAAATTGCAGGTCCAGTTGTTGACGTTGCATTCGCACAGGATTCTTTACCAGAAATTACAAATGCATTGGAAGTTGATGTAGAGATTGATGGTTCTACAAGCACAATAGTTTTAGAGGTTGCTCAGCATCTTGGAGAAGGAAGAGTCCGTGCAATTTCTATGCAAGGTACAGATGGTTTGAGAAGAGGTGCTGAAGTCTCTGATACAGGAGCTCCAATTTCAGTACCTGTTGGTCAGGAAACTCTAGGTCATATATTTAATGTTTGGGGTGAGACTTTAGATGTTGAAACAAGTTCTATTGGAGTAAAACAAAAATGGCCGATTCATAGACAGCCACCTCCATATGAAGAGGTAACTGCTCAAAATGAGATGTTTGAGACTGGAATTAAAGTGATTGATCTTTTAATGCCATATGTTCAAGGTGGAAAGATTGGTCTTTTCGGAGGAGCTGGTGTTGGTAAGACAGTTCTTATTCAGGAGATGATTAACAGAGTAGCAACACAACACGGTGGTGTATCTGTTTTCGCTGGTGTTGGAGAAAGAACACGTGAAGGTAATGACTTATTTAGAGAGATGCAAGAATCTGGAGTTATTGATAAAACTGCACTTGTATTTGGTCAAATGGATGAACCACCAGGAGTTAGATTAAGAGTTGCATTATCAGCCTTAACAATGGCTGAGTACTTCAGAGATGAAGAAAAGCAAGATGTTTTATTGTTTATTGACAACATTTTCAGATTCTCTCAGGCAGGTTCTGAAGTCTCTACATTATTGGGTCGTATGCCGTCTGCTGTAGGTTATCAACCAACACTTGCAGATGAAATGGGTTTTTTGCAAGAGAGAATTACATCTCTTAAAGGTCGATCCATTACATCTCTACAAGCAGTTTATGTTCCTGCAGACGATATTACTGACCCTGCACCACACACAGCTTTTGCTCACTTAGATGCGAGAACAGTTTTGTCTAGGACTATTGCCGACCTTGGTATATATCCAGCTGTTGATCCTCTTGACTCTTCATCAAGAATCTTAGATCCGGGCGTTGTTGGTGATGACCATTACAACACAGCAAGAGAAGTTCAGAGAGTGCTCCAGAGATATAATGACTTACAAGATATTATTGCAATTCTTGGTATTGATGAGCTATCAGAAGAAGATAAGCAAATAGTTGGACGTGCGAGAAGAATTCAAAGATTCTTATCACAACCTATGTTTGTTGCTGAACAGTTTACAGGTATCGAAGGTAAATTCGTATCCATCAAAGATACAGTTGAAGCCTTTAATACTATTCTTAGTGGAGATCTTGACTCTGTTCCAGAACAGGCATTCTATATGACTGGTGGACTTGATGAAGTCATGTCCAAAGCAAAAGAACTAGAAGAAAACCTTTAATGTTTGTTGAGGTTGTTTGCCCAGAAGAGAATTGTTTCTCAGGAGATGCAACTATGGTTATTTCTAGAACTCCAAATGGTGAAATAGGAATTCTTGAAGGTCATGAGAAAACTGTAGCAACACTAATGCCAGGTGGATTAACCATAGAACACGACAACACAAGAACAAGTTTTGCAATATCAGGTGGAATACTTCAAGTAACATCTGATAAAGTTGTTGTTCTTGGTGAAATAGTTGAAAAGGTTGATGGAGATCACGAAAAAGCTATTGAAATTGGTCAAGAGCTAGGTAAAAAAGCCTTTCCAGAGGAATAATGTCTTCACTTTTAGCATTTCACGCTCACCCTGATGATGAGAGTGTCTCGACTGGTGTAACTCTAGCAAAATATGCGGCTGAAGGACACAGGGTAGTAGTAGCTACTGCAACAGATGGTTCTGCTGGTGAAATTCATAACTATGATAATCCAGAAGAGCTTTTTCCTAAACTCGCTGAAATGAGAAGAAAAGAGTTAGAGGCAAGCCTTGAAGCACTGGGTGTAAAAGAGTATGAGTGGATGGGGTTTAAAGATTCTGGAATGATGGGTACTAGTGAAAATGATGATCCGGATTGTTTTTGGAGACAAAACTACTTTGATCCTGTCGGAAAACTAGTCGACATAATTAGAAAATATAAACCCGATGCTTTAATCACATATGACCCTTTTGGGGGATATGGTCATCCGGATCATATTCAGACACATAGAATCGGAACCGCAGCCTTCTTTGCAGCTAGTGATTTAGACAAATTTCCTCTAAAAGAGGGTCAAGAAGTATGGATTCCTGAGCGTCTTTATTTCAGTGCCTGGTCTAAAAAAAGAATGCAATCGAGAAGACAACAAATGTTTGATGCTGGAATTATTTCAGAAGAAGAGTTCAATAGATTTAACCCAATTGGTAGTGAGCATGATGATATAGATGTTGAGGTTGATGGAACAAAGTATGTTGAACATAAAATTAAATCGATGAAAGCTCATCGAAGTCAGTTTAAAGATGACTGGTGGGGTTTTAATATTCCAGATGAATTTAAAGAGGACTTTTTAGGATATGAAAATTATATTTTAGCTTTTAATAGAGGAGATTGGTCTTCTCCGTCTGAACTTGTTTAAGTTTGAATCACTTTTAACTTTGGTTTACTTCATTTTTACTTACTAATTTTATATTTTTAATTAAGTAATAAAAATTAGAAAGGGAATTTAATTTAATTTAAACTCAGATATAATTCATACGGAATATGAATTTAAAAGTCGTTAAAAACTTAAGCTTCGCATTATTTTTCTTATACTTCTTTCTTGTATCTATAAAACTTCTTGAAAAGGGTATCAAAACTCTTGGTGCAGAATATACCGATCAACTTTTTGAATCTGTTTCAAATCCATTCGCAGGACTGCTTGTTGGAATATTGTGTACCGTTTTAGTTCAATCCTCATCAGTTACAACATCTACAATTGTCGGTTTAGTTGGTAGCGGTGTCCTCAGCCTAGAGTATGCAATACCTATGGTCATGGGTGCAAATATTGGAACAACTGTAACAAATACTCTTGTTTCTTTTGGCCATGTTAGAAGAGAAGGAGAATTTAAAAGAGCTTTTGCAGCATCTACAATGCATGATTTTTTTAATGTATTTGTTGTAATAATTTTGTTTCCACTAGATCACATAACTGGGTTCATTACAAAAATGGCTGAAAATGGTACAGAGTATATAATTGCATCTGGTTTCACAGCTACCAAGCCAAATAGTCCTATTAAGGCAGCAATTAAATGGGGTTCAAACAATATTTTGGATGGACTATCGTCAATCCCATTCATTAACAATCTGAGTGAAAACTCTTATAGAGTTTACGCAGTCTTGTTGATAGTTATAGCTATTGGATTAATTTTTCTTTGCTTAAAAAATGTAGTTTCAAATATGAAATCATTAATGATGAACCAAATCGAAATGGGCTTAGATAGAGCACTTGCAAAAGGTGGTGGACTATTTGCAATTTTGATTGGTATTCTTATTACTTTCTCAGTTCAAAGTTCAAGCATCACAACATCTATACTTGTCCCAATTGTTGGTTCAGGCATTTTGTCCATACAAAACGCATTTCCTATTACGCTTGGCGCAAATATTGGAACCACAATTACAGCAGTTTTAGCAAGCTTTGTTGTAGATAACACTGCTGGATTAACAATTGCATTGCATCATGTGTTTTTTAACACAATAGGAGTCATGATTGTCTATCCAGTAAAAATTATCAG
This sequence comes from uncultured Candidatus Actinomarina sp., assembly GCA_902625455.1. GTDB lineage: Bacteria > Actinomycetota > Acidimicrobiia > Actinomarinales > Actinomarinaceae > Actinomarina. The sequence continues at coordinate 80,638 of CACOBL010000003.1, forward strand.
GAATTTACCGGTTAACTTGGCTGTGACCTTCAGCAATGTGGTGGCAAAAAGAAGATATATTGCAATTTTATATGTATTAGTAACATTTTTGTTACTTCCATTACTGGGAGTAGTAATATCTAATTAAAGGAGAAATATGAGTAAGGAATCATTAGACAGTATTGATGCAAAATTAAGCGAGATGCTTACAGATAGTATGAGAATTTATGACCTTGCAATGAACTGTCTTCTTGGAGATACAAATCTAGATTCAGTTCGAGATGATCTATATTCAACAGATAAAAAAATTAATGAACTACATCGTGATGTTAGAAGAGAAATGATTATTCATTCCGCGGTCAACTCAAGAAATCTTGATATCCCGCTTCTGCTTTCCTATATGACTATGTCAAAAGATATTGAGAGAATTGGTGATTATTGTAAAAATTTATTTGAGATTGCAGAAACTGGAAATACATTTACTCAAGGGGATGAGCTTGATGATTATATTGAGTTAAGAAATGACATTGGAAAACTTATTATATATTTACAGTCCTGTTTGAATCTCGAAGATGAGTCAAAAGTACAAGATCTAATAACGCTCGGATCATCTTTATCAACAAATCTTGATGATAAGATTACTGCACTGCTTGAAAATAAAGAAAAGGTTCAATATCCTGTGGCTACAACACTCTTTTTTAGATATCTAAAAAGAATTGTTTCTCATATTGTTAATGCTGCAACAGCATTGATTATGCCAACTGACAAAATAGATTATTTAGACGAGTAGAAAGAAGTTTAGCCTACGTCCCAAGTACCCAAGGAACGTATTAGCTTATCTACATCTCCTTCACCTTTTTGTTCTTTTGCATTTTCAATTTGTCCATGCACTTCTTCAGTGAAAGAATCTCGCTGGACTTTTCTAAAGATACCTAGAGGCGTTGGGCCATATGGACCATGTGAAAGTCTAGAAAGAGAAAAAGCAATTGATGGATTTTCTTCATATATATTATGAACATATATTTCTGACTCATCAACATCTTTAGTATCAACAATCTCTGCTATGCCATCTCTAATGACTACAGCTTTATGATTATCTGAACCAAAAACAGTTTTCTCACCATGAACCAAGTTAATTCTATTTGCTACTTTTGTTTCTTTATTAGTTAACTGTTCAAAAGCTTTGTCATTAAACACATTACAGTTTTGATAAATCTCGATGAATGCTGAGCCTTTATGGTTTTTCGCCTCTTCTAAAATGCCTGCTGTAAGATCTCTATCCATATCAATTGATCTAGCAACAAATGTTGCTTCTGCTCCTAATGCAAGGCTCATAGGGTTTAGTGGCATTTCAACAGAACCAAATGGAGACGATTTTGTTTTCTTTCCTTCTTCACTTGTAGGAGAATATTGCCCTTTAGTTAATCCATAAATTTGGTTATTAAACATAAGTATTTTTACATTAATATTTTTTCTTAAAGCATGAATTAGATGGTTTCCTCCAATGGATAAAGCATCTCCATCTCCAGATACAACCCATACTGATAGATCAGGATTAGATACCGAAACTCCTGTTGCTACTGCTGGCGCTCTTCCATGAATTGTATGCATTCCATATGTATTCATATAATAAGGAAATCTTGCTGCACATCCGATACCAGATACAAATACAATTTTCTCTTTACTAATTCCCATTTCTGCCATGAAATTTTGAATTGAAGCAAGAATCGTATAGTCTCCACAACCAGGACACCATTTTACTTCCTGATCACTTTGCATATCAGTTCTCTTGTATGAAGTTACAGGGATTTTACTCATCTATAATAATTTCCTCTTTAGGACTTTCTTCTTCTTTATCACTTTGATTTTCCTCAGATAACATTTTTTCTTCTGCTACAGGCTCTTCAATTCTCTCAACTACTCTTTCAGTTACTCTTTCAGTAACTCTTTCAGTAACTCTTTCAGTTATAGTTTCATTTTCATTGGTATTACTTACAGTATCTAGCTCAGCAGCTGGCTCTTCTACAGCTTTCTCAACTTCAGCAGCTGGCTCTTCTACAGCTTCCTCAACTTCAGTAACTGGCTCTTCTACAACTTCTTCTTTCACCTCTTCAACTTCAGCAGCTGGTTCCTCTGCAACTTCTTCTTCGATATTTTCGATTGGATCAAGAGTTTCTTTGTCAGCTTCAATCCACTCACTACCATTCCATATTTTTACCTTTTCAGCGGCATCTTGTCTTAATGCTTCAACATTTAGTTCATTAAATGGGACTTCTTCAACTTCAGCAACTGGTTCTTCCTCAACTTCAGCAACTTGTTCTTCTACGACTTCCTCAACCTCAGCAACTGGTTCTTCTACGACTTCATCAACCTCAGCAACTGGTTCTTCATCAACTTCAGTAACTGGTTCTTCTACTATTTCAGCAACTGGTTCTTCTACGTCTTCTTCTACAACTTCCTCAACATCAGCAGCTGGCTCTTCTACAACTTCCTCAATCTCAGCAGCTGGCTCTTCTACAGCTTCTTCTACAACTTCC
>CACOBL010000004.1 GCA_902625455.1 uncultured Candidatus Actinomarina sp.
CATTAGAGGACCTTGATGATGTCCAAGATGTCTATTCAAATTTTGATATTGAAGAAAAAGAGTTAGAAGCGTTACTTTCTGAATAAAAAAATTAAAATAAATACATGGTAAATAAGGCAAAGAAACAAGGAACTACGTACGAAACAAACATAGTTAATAGATTGAATAAAGAAGTTGATTTTAAAGCTCAAAGGTTTGCTGAAGGTGGTTCAAAAGATCTAGGCGATATACAATTATTTGTTAAAGATGAAGAATATTTTCTTGAAGCAAAATCTAGACAAAATTTAAATATTCATCAATCTTTAGAAAAAGCTATTGAAAAATCAGGGGATAAAAATACAGTCCTTTTTTGGAAGAAATTAAAAAGAAAACAAGGGAACTCCAGACGCACAAATGACGGAATGCCGGAAGTTGTAACTATGTCTTATGATTTATTTATTAAATTGCTAAATAGTAAATAATGATTAAAAGTAGTTTACTAAACTACGAGTTACCAAATTCATCTATAAATCAAGAACCTTATGAAAATCCATTAGATTCTAAACTTTTAATTGCTGAAAATAGAGAAATAATATCATTTAAACAGTTCCCTGAATACGTTGAATCTGATTCTCTATTTATATTTAATAAATCTACTGTACGAAAGGTAAGAATTCTGACGGAGAAAAATACTGGAGGATCTTTAGAAATATTTGTAACTAAAAAATTGAATGATTTTGAAGCAATTTGTTTATTAAAATCTTCTGATAAAAAAAGTAAAAATAAAAAATACCAAACGAATTTATTTAATTTTCAAATACAAGAAGTTTTAGATGAGGCATTTAGATGTATTTTTGATATGAAAATTGAAGACATTATAAATAAATACGGAATACTTCCGTTGCCACCATACATCAAAGACAACCCCAAAAAAAGAAAATTCTATAACAATCAATTTTCAGATAACGGGTTTTCGATTGCAGCACCAACGGCTGGTTTACATTTCACTAATGAATTAATTGATAAATTTAAGAACAAAAATATTAATACCGCATTTATAAATTTAGATGTAAATCTTAATACGTTCAAACCTGTTAAATCAGAAAATTTAAATGACCATAATATTCATAAGGAGTTTTATTCAATAGATAAGGCTGAATACAACAAAATAATTACTTATAAAGAATCCAATAAAAATATTTATTGCGTAGGAACTACAACTCTTAGAGCAATTGAAACAGCCTACAACACAGAGAATCTAGTTGGAAATACAGATCTTTTTATTTTGCCTGATACAAAAATTAATTTACCTACACACTTAATTACGAATTTTCACGCTCCAATGAGTTCACTTCTTTCAATTGTTCAAAATGTTTATGGAGATAACTGGAAAGATTTGTATAAATATGCAATTGATCAAAGTTTAAAATTTTTAAGCTTTGGTGATGCTGTATTATTTAAATATAAATGAAAAACATCAATTTAGAGTTACTTGCAGTAGATGGTAAAGCAAGAGTAAATAAAGTAAAAATAAACAATCATGAATTTAATACTCCAATTTTTATGCCCGTTGCAACAAGAGGTTCAATTAAATCAGTTAACTTAGAACAACTTTCAGATACAAAAATTATCCTAGGAAATACTTATCATCTTTATTTAAGACCTGGTTTAGACATCATAAAAGACTTTGGCGGATTGCATGAATACATTAATTGGGATAAATTAATATTAACTGATTCAGGTGGATTTCAAGGATGGTCCATTCCAAACTCTCAAACAGATGAAGGTATTTTATTTAAAAACATATATGACGGAACAAAATTTTTAATGACTCCTGAATTATCAATTCAAATACAAGAGACATTAAATAGTAATATTGCAATGATACTTGATCAATTAATAGATATAAATGCTCCAAAAGACATGCAAAAACAATCAATAATCAATACAAATATTTGGGCAAAAAAAGCACGAAACATTCACAACAATAAAAATCAATCGTTATTTGGAATCATTCAAGGTGGTAAATATAAAGATTTAAGAGAAATTTCTACAAAAAATATGTTGGAGAATGACTTTAATGGTTATGCAATAGGTGGACTTGCTATTGGTGAAACTGAAAAAGAGAGAAATGAGATTGTATCATTCACTACAGATTTAATACCTGTTGATAAATTACGATACGTTATGGGTGTAGGGGATGTAAAAAGCCTAATTAATTTGATTGAGTTAGGTGTTGACATGTTTGATTGTGTTTGGCCGGCAAGAATTGCACGTCATGGAAAAATTATTAATAGAGCAAAATTTTTTAATTTAAAGAACAGTAAATATAAAAATGTTAAAGAACCGTTAGTTCAAGATTGCAATTGTAATACGTGTTTAAATTTTTCAACATCTTATATGAGACACTTGTTAATTAATGAGCCTACTTCATCATGGCAATATCTAACAATACACAACATATATCAGACACAAAATATCATTAACGAAGTGAGAGAAAGTATATTAAACTCAGATTTTGATAAATATAAGGAAAAACTTTTAAATGAATGAAATCATAACTTTGCTTCCTCTAATTACTGTATTTATTATCTTTTACGTTATTTTGTATATTCCTCAAAGAAGGAGACAAAAAAAACATAAAGAATATGTAGAGAATTTAAAAATTGGTGACAATGTAATAACGGATTCTGGTATTTTTGGACGTGTTGTAAATATAAAAGAAGATAAAGTTACTTTAGTTGTCAAAAAAGGAGAGATTGAGATTCTAAAGTCGAATATATCTTTTAAATAACATGAAATCTTTTCTAAAACTAATATTTTTACCCTTACTTTCCGTAGGATTATTTATTTTTGTATATCTAAATAATATTCAACCAAAACTTGGGTTAGATTTACAAGGAGGTGTATCAGTAATACTTACTGCTGAAGAGGGAACAGATCCTGAATTGATTGAACAAGCAGTAGAAATTATGAGAACAAGAATTTCTGCTTTTGGTGAAGTACAAGAACCTGAAATTTCAATTAGTGGAGAAAATTCAGTTTTAGTTCAATTACCAGGTCTAACAGATCAGGAAAAAGCAATTGAAGCTGTTGGGACAACTGGACTTCTCACATTTAGACCTGTTCTTAACTCATCATTGAATTTAGGTTATTCTCCAGCTTTGACAATAACTCCAAATGAAGATGACCCAGATAATCCAATTGTTACTGCACCAGATGGTGTTGATCAATTAACTGGTTTAACTTTAGATGACAATCCTGACACGGACTCTTATTTACTTTCACTGTCTGACGGATTTCCAATAATCTATCATTTAGGTCCTGCTGAATTGACAGGTAATGATATAGATGACGCTTTAGCTGTTTATCCTCAAAATGAATGGATAGTTCAACTAGTTTTAAAAGACACTTCGGAGCAGAAATTTACTGATTTAACCAAAAAATTGGCAAAATTAATGGGGGAACAAAGACGCTTAGCTATTGTTTTAGATGGTCAAGTTATTTCTGCACCTGGTATAGCAATGGATGTAAACCCAGAAATAGGAATAACAGGTGGAACTGCTGCGATATCAATGGGAAATTCTGATCAAGGTGAATCTGCAAACAATTTAGCTGTTATTTTAAGATACGGAGCTTTACCTGTAGCTTTTGAAAGATCTTCAATACAAAAAGTTTCTGCTACTTTAGGTGAAAATACATTAGCACTTGGATTACAGGCAGGATTTGTAGGTCTTATTATTGTCAGTCTATTCTTATTGTTTTATTACAGATTGTCTGGAGTTATTGCAATACTTGGACTAGGTTCTTTTGGTGCTCTTTTTTATTCTGTTATTGCATTATTAGGTGAATATCAAGGATACACTTTAACTTTAGCTGGTATAGCTGGTGTAATAGTTTCTATAGGATTAACAGCAGACTCTTATATCGTTATTTTTGAAAAACTAAAAGACGAGCTTAAGGTAGGTAGATCGTTCAACTTTGCAGCAGAAAAAGCTGTTACTGAAGCATGGAATACTATATTAGTAGCTGACTTTGTATCAATTATTGCTTCAGTTATTTTATATATACTTGCAATCGGACCTATTAGAGGGTTCGCCTTAACTTTAGGACTTGCAACTGTATTTGATCTCTTTTACACAAGAATGTTCATTAGGAACGCTGTTCCACTATTTGGAAATATAACTGATAATCCTCGTAGTTATTTTCCTTTAACAAAGAAAGATATTGAGAATGTTTAAGAGATTATTTTTAGGTAATACAAATATTGATTTTCATAATATTGGTAGTCGATTTTATAAAATATTTATTATTGAATTTATAATTTTTTCTGTTGTTTTGATTGGATCAATATCTGGTTTCTTAAATTTAAATCTTTCAGTTGATTTTACGGGTGGAACAACATATCAACTTGATACTGTATATACAGATAACGATATAGATGATGTATTAAACAATACAATACTCCCAGTTTCTAGATATCAAACATTCGACAATTCAAATACAATCATATTCAGAGCAGTTGAGTCTACGCAGGAGCGTGAAACTGAGTTGTTAAATTATTTATCAAACAAATTTAGTGTAGAAAAAAATGAGATAGAGTTTCAAAGAGTCGGCCCTACTTTCGGTGAAGAAATAACGAATAAAGGGATTAGAGCACTTGTTATATTTTTATCCATAATTGCACTTCTTATATCATTCAGATATGAATATAGATTTTCATTGATTGCACTAACGGCATTAATGCATGATCTTTTATTGACATTTTCTGTCTATGTAGTTTTAGGACTCGAGATTACGCCATCTACAATAATTGCACTACTAACAATATTGGGTTATTCCTTATACGATACAGTTATATTATTTGATAAATTAAAAGATTCTCAAAAATCATTTAAGAGAGATACGCTTACTAGCGAAATACTAAACAAAACTTTTAATGAAGTGTTAATGAGAAGTATAAATACTTCTTTTACATCAGCTATTCCTATCATTTCAATAATTCTTATAGGTAATTATTTAGGTATAGAAGGAAATTTATCTGATTTTGCAATTCCTTTGTTGATAGGAATATTATCAGGTACATATAGCTCTATATTTGTTACTGTACCATTTTTATCAAAGATAATTAAAACTTAAGAAATTTAGTACCATTAATATATGTCTACTAAAAGTCCTGTGAAAACAGCTGATGAACTATTTAATAGTATTTTAGAAAACTACCCAAAATCTTCTCACAGGCTTTTAAATGATGCATACAAGTTTGCAGCTAATGGGCATAAAAATCAAAAAAGAAAATCAGGAGAAGACTACATTACTCACCCATTACAAGTTGCTCTATATCTCGCTGAATTAAACCTTGATAAAGAAACTATCATAGCTGCTTTTTTACATGATTTGATAGAAGATACTGATATAACTTATTCTGATATCAAAAGAGACTTTGGGAAAGAAGTTGCTGATATCGTTGATGGTGTAACAAAACTAGATAAGATAAATTACAACTCAAAGGAAGAAGCTAAAGCAGACGCAATAAGAAAAATGGTTATTGCTATGTCGAAAGATATTAGAGTGTTAATTCTCAAATTAGCAGACAGACTTCACAATATAGAAACAATACAATATCATACTGATTGGAAACAAGAGAAAATTGCTAATGAAACACTTTACGTGTACGCACCATTGGCACATAGATTAGGTTTGCAATCAATTAAACATAAATTAGAAGATACTTCCTTCAAGATCCTTTTTGATAAACAAAATAATGAAATTCAAGAACAGATAACTCAAACAAGGCCAGATAGAGAAAATCAACTTGAAGAATCTTTAAATATAATTAAGTCATTGTTGTCAGATAACTCAATTTCTGCAGAAGCTTACGGCAGACCAAAACATAATTATTCAATATACAAAAAAATTGTTAATAATGGATTAACGTTTAATGAAATTAACGATTTAGTAGGAATAAGAATTATTACTGATGATGTAAAAAATTGTTATACGATACTTGGATTAATTCATGCAAATTTTCAACCTGTTCTAGGTCGATTTAAAGATTTTATTTCAATGCCTAAATTTAATTTATATCAAAGCCTTCATACAACAGTTATTACATCTGATGGTAATAAAATGGAAATTCAAATCAGAACTCATGATATGCATTACAGAGCAGAATTTGGAGTGGCTGCACATTGGAAATACAAGGAGAAACCTTCTAACGATCTAACTAGATGGACTAATGAGCTTACAGAGATGTCGTCAGAATATCCTGATCCTAATGAATTTTTACAGCATATGAAGTTAGATTTGTATGAAAATGAAGTATTTTGTCTTACACCTGAAGGCGATGTCTTATCATTACCACAAGGCTCAACACCAGTTGATTTTGCCTTTGCCATTCATACACAGGTAGGTGAAAAACTGATTGGTGCGAAAGTAAATGGAAAATTAGTAAATTTAAGTAACGAACTAAAATCTGGGGATACAGTAGAAATACTTACAAGCAAAGATAAGAACAAAGGGCCAAGTAGAGATTGGTTAAATATAGTAAAAACTACAAGAGCTAGATCCAAAATAAAGCAATGGTATCAAAAGCAACTTAAAAATGAAGACATCCAAAAAGGAAAAACAGTATTAAATACCTGGTTAGACGAGAATAGTGACGTTTTGGAAGTGAATTCAAAAGACCAAATATTAAATGAACTGTTATTAGAAATGAAGCTTCCTAATATCGAAACTTTGTATCAAAGTCTTGGAAATGGAAATACAGGTATAAATATTGTTGGCAACAAGATACGGAAAATAGTATTTCCAAATGAAATATCTGTTGATGACGATTTATATTCACCTGAAATTAAGAGTGATAGTAAATCAGATTTAATTATTGTTGAAGGATATGATGACATACAAGTCAGAATGGCAAAATGCTGCGTACCCGTACCTGGTGACGATATTTTAGGATTTATAACTATATCAAATGGTATTGCAATTCATCGTTCTGATTGTTTAAATATAAAAATTGATCCAAATAAAGGAGAAAGAATTTTAGATGTAAGTTGGGGATTTGAACCTAATACTGGAACTATTGTTTGGCTTGAAATAGAAGCTATTGACAGACCTTACTTACTTAGAGATGCGACTATTGCAATTTCTGATAATGGAGGAAATATATTGGTAGCTAAATCTGTTACAAGCAGTAAAAGAATTGTTAGTTTGATATTTCAGATTGAAGTAAGTGATGTTACTCAATTAGATGCAATATTAAATGATGCTAAAGATATTGAGAATGTTTTTGAAGCAACAAGAATCTATCCAGGAAGAAAATGAATGATATAAAAAAATTTACAAGTTTTGCAACATCAAACTGTTATCTAATAAGGCCTTTTGATAATGAAATTGTATTTTTAATTGATTTACCACCAAATATTGATGAAGTAATTCATTACATAAATACAAATAATTTAACTATTGGAGGTGCATTTATAACACATGGTCACTGGGATCATGCAATAGGACTATCTTCTTTTGATTCAAAGGCTTATATAAATCTTGATGACGAACATCTAGCAAGAAATCCAAGTGAGCAAGTAGGAGATTTTCTTGGTGATAAGGTATCTGTAAACAAATATGAAGGTAATTTACATAACGTTTTAGATCATGAGTATGATTTTTTAAATGTCTATATAAACCCTGGACATACTAAAGGTAGTGTATCATTTGAATTTAGGGATTTAGGAGTAGTTTTTACAGGAGACTTTATATTTAAAGATAGTATTGGAAGAACAGATTTATATTCAGGGGATAATAATGAAATGATTGATTCTATAAACAATGTTTTCACTCTGTTTCAAGATGATTTTCAATTATTTCCCGGTCATGGAGATGATGATACTGTAATAAATATTAAGAATAACAATCCATTTATTAGAGAGTATTTGAAATGATAGACCAAGTTAAGGGAACAAGAAATTTATACGGTAAAGATATAGATAATTATTTACATATAAAAGATAAATTTTTAAACTGTTATGCAAGTTATGGATATAAATTTGTTGAATTGCCAAACATTGAACACAAAGATTTATTTATAAAATCTATAGGTGAAAATTCCGAGATAGTTACAAAGCAAATGTATGAATTTGAAGATAAAGCTGGACGAAGTCTTGTATTGAGACCAGAAGGAACAGCTAGCGTCGTAAGATATCATAACGAATTTCATAAAGATCAATCAAATAAATACAGTTATTTTGGAAAAATGTATAGATATGAAAATCCACAAAAAAATAGATACAGAGAATTTCATCAAGCGGGGGCTGAACTAATTGGAACATTAGATAATTACTCTGACGTTCAATTAATTAAATCTTCATTTAGATTTCTTAATTCACTTGAATTAAATTTTAAATTAAAAATTAACACAATAGGTAGTGTGGATGAAAGGAAAGAGTATGTAAGTGTTTTAAGAAAGTATTTTGATAAAAACAAAAAAGATTTGTCTAAAGAAAGTGTAGAAAAGATTGAATCAAATACATTAAGAATATTAGATTCAAATCTACAAGAAGACTTACAGATTATTGATCTGGCCCCACTAATTACAAATTATCTAGAAGATGAAACATTACAGAAATACGAAGATATAAAGAATATGCTAAATAATATTAATATTCCTTACTCCGAAGATCATAAGTTAGTTAGAGGTTTAGATTATTACAATGATTTAACTTTTGAATTTGTAGCCGATGGTGTAGTTATTGGCGGTGGTGGTAGATATGATAAATTGTCACAAATACTTAACATAGGTCAATCTCAAGGAGTGGGTGTCGCTTTCGGAGTAGACCGTATAATAAACCAACTTCAACTTGATACTCATAAAGAAAAAATATTTTTAATATCTCAAAATGAAGAAGAAATGAATGACATTTCTGATGAATTAGATGAAAATCATATACCTTATGAGTTACCTATAAGATTCAGCAAGGAAAATACTCAGTACAAAGAAGCTATAAAGAATAATGCGACATTAGTAATTAATTGTTCTGAAAAAACTATTAAAATTATCAGCAGCAATAAAGTTGTACCATTCGAAATTAATAAATTAAAGGAATTAATTTGAACATTAACGAATTAGTAAATGTAAAAAACAATGCCAAAGTTCAAAATGTTAATGGTTGGGTTTCATCTATTAGAGATCATGGTGGACTCACTTTTATTGATCTTCGTGATTTTTATTCTTCTATACAAATTGTTTACGAGCAAAGTAAAAATATGCCTTCTGATATTAAGAATGAATATTACATTTCTGTATCAGGTGTTTTTAAAGAGCGAGATGAAGAACTAGTTAATAAAAATACTCAATTAGGTAAGTATGAGATTCAGGCTTCTGAAATAAATATTATAAATAAAAGTAAGATATTGCCATTTCAAATAGATAACAATATTGATACTGACGAAAGTATTAGATTGAAATATAGATATCTAGATTTGAGAAGACAATCTATGAAATCAAACATAGTCGGCAGATCTAATACTTTTAAATCTATAAGAAAGATTATGGACAAAATGGATGTACTAGAAATAGATACACCTACTCTTATTAAATCAACTCCTGAAGGTGCTAAAGATTTTTTAGTACCTTCGCGTAAAAACAACAGTACTTTTTATGCCTTACCACAATCACCTCAGATGTATAAGCAACTATTCATGATGGCTGGATTTCCAAATTATTACCAAATTGCAAAGTGTTACAGAGATGAAGACTCAAGAAAAGATAGGCAACCAGAATTCACTCAATTGGATGTAGAATTTTCGAATGCTAATCCTGAAATAGTTAAAAAAAATATTGAAACTATCGTTAAATTTGTCTTTAAAGATGCATACGATATAAAAATAGACTCAGCATTTAAAAATATGACTTTTTCCGAAGCTATATCTTTGTATGGAACTGACAAACCTGATTTAAGAATTAAAGAAACAATAAGTGATTGCACTGAAGTTTTTAAAACAACTGAAATTAATTTTTTGAGTGATATTTTAAATAAAGAGGGTGTAATCAGATATTTAAAAACTGATGAATCGCTTACTCGAAAAATTATTGACCAATTAGATCAAGAACTGAAAGAATTAGGTTCAAATGGTCTAGGCTGGTTTAAGATTGAAAACAATGAAATATCAGGTCCTTTATCTAAATTAATTTCAGAATCAGAGAAAGAATTTCTGATAAGTCAAGGAAATGGAGTATTTCTTTTTCAGGCTGGACAAGAGATGGAAATAGCACCATTTCTTGATCATATAAGAAGATATATTTTCAAACCTACAACCGAACAACAATTTACCTTTTGCTGGATTGATAATTTCCCATATTTTGAGGTCGAAAATGGTAATTTACAACCTTCTCATCATCCATTTACAGCTCCAACAAACGAAGAAGATTTTATTGATAATCCAGAGCTTTCGACAGCCTTACATTACGATTTAGTTCTTAACGGGGTTGAGCTTGGATCAGGTTCCCAAAGAATTAGTAATCCAGATTTACAACGTATTGTTCTAGAAAAATGGGGTTTAAGTAATGAAGAAATTCAAGATAGGTTTGGTTGGTTTATAGAGGCACTTTCATATGGAACACCACAACATGCAGGATTTGCTATAGGTATAGATAGATTGATTGCTGAAGTATATAATCAAAATTCTATAAGAGATGTAATACCATTTCCTAAAACACAATCTGGACTAGATCCGCTTACTGATGCGCCTTCATATATAAATGAAAATATATTAGAAGAATATAATTTAAAGTACATTAATAAAGATGAATAGTAACCAAATAAGAACAGAGTTTTTAAATTATTTTGAATCTAAAAATCATGACGTTATCAAGTCTGCTTCTTTAATTCCTCACGACAATACTTTGTTATTCACTGCTGCAGGAATGGTACCCCTAAAAGATTATTTCTCTGGAAATAAAGTCCCTGATAATCCAAATATGGCTTCATCGCAAAAATGTATAAGAACTATTGATATTGATATTATTGGAGATACTGACAGACATCTTTCATTTTTTGAAATGTTAGGAAATTTTAGTGTTGGAAAGTATTTTAAAAAAGAAGCAATACGTTATTCGTATGAATTTATAACAGAAGTTTTATCAATTAATCCAGAAAGATTATGGTTCACAGTTTATAAAGATGATAAAGAATCTTTCGATATTTGGCGCAATGAAATAGGCGTTCCGGAAGAAAGAATACAGTATGGCGATAAAGATAATTTCTGGCATATGAATATCCCTGGACCCTGTGGGCCCTGTTCAGAAATTTTTATTGACAGAGGATCAAAATATGGACCAGATGGGGGACCAATTGGAGGGGGAGAAGACCGATTTGTTGAGATATGGAATCTTGTCTTTATGGAATCTATACAAGATAAACCTTTTGAAGTAGTAGGAACATTACCAAGTAAAAACATAGATACTGGTATGGGTTTAGAGAGAATAGCAATGATTATGCAAGAAAAAGAATCTTTGTTTGAAACAGATTTATTTAGTTCAATACATAAAGAACTATCAAAAAAAATAAAAAACTCAGATGCTAAATATGAAAAAATTATTTTAGACCATATAAAAGCATCCACTTTTATGCTTAGTGATGGTGTTGTTCCTACTAACGAAGGTAGAGGTTATATCTTAAGAAGACTTATTAGAAGAGCTTTAAGGGCTTATAATAAATTAACTGATGAGCCATCATCACTCGATTTTCTTATCAAAGAAGTTACAAAATTGTACAGCGAACCTTATCCTGAACTTGATAAAAATATTGAAAAAATAACAAAATTATTTAAAACTGAAGAGGATTTATTCGGCAAAACATTAAATAAAGGAATCCAAGAAATTAATACAATTCTTGAAACAGGTGAACTATCTTCAAAACAAGCTTTCTATCTATTTGAAACATATGGTTTTCCTTTTGAATTAACTCAAGAAATTGCTCTTGAGAACAATATAACTTTAAATGAAGAAGATTTTCAACAATATTTTGAAAATCATAAGATTAAATCTAAAGGTTCCTCTACTAAAATAGATCAAAATATGAAATTAGATATAGATTCCAATGATTTTTGTGGATATGAAACAATAGATACCGTATCTGAGATATATCATGTAGAACCTCTAGAAAATAAATCTATAATATTTACTAAAATAAATCCATTCTATTTCGAAGCAGGTGGACAAATTTCTGATGAGGGAAAAATAAGAATCGATGAAAATGAGTATTTTGTTGAGAAAGTTGTTCAGAGTGAAAATGGAGCTACAGGCTTAGTTGTCGACATAAATAATGTAAATATAGGTGATGAAGTTCAATTAACTGTAGATGATTCTTTTAGAAATGCAGTTTCTAAAAGTCATAGTGCAGCACATATTGTACATTCTGCATTAAGAAATATTTTAGGGGAACATGTTGCACAAGCCGGTTCTAATGTTGCGCCTGGTAGATTTAGATTTGATTTTAGCCACACTCAGAAAGTCTCCGATGAGGAGTTGTCAGATATTTTCGAAACAGCAAACAAAGTAATTTTTGATGATCTTGAAGTTAATACAAATATTATGAATATTGATAAAGCTAAAGATGAAGGTGCTTTAGCATTTTTTGGAGATAAGTATGAAGACGATGTAAGAGTTGTTAGTATTGGTTCATTTTCAAAAGAATTATGCGGAGGTACTCACGTTAAAAACTCACATGACGTTGGTTTAGTTGTATTAACTCAAGAATCTTCAATTGGTTCTAACTTAAGACGTGTAGAAATGTTATCTGGCTCACATGCTTATGATTTCTTAAATACAGCTTATAAATCTTATCAAGATGTTGCTGATATTCTTAAAGTACAAACTAGTGAAGTATCAACTAAATTAAAACAAAACCTTGAAACACTTGAAGAATACAAATTAAAAATATCTAATTTTAGAAAGGATGAGTTAACAAAGTTAACACAAGATTGTTCTTCTAAATCTTCAAAGATAGGTAAATACAATGTAATCGTTGAAACCATTTCTTTAGAAAATTCCAATGAGTCTAGAGAAGTTGCTTTAAATATAGTTAACAACTTTGATGTTGATATTTGCATATTATTTTCAAATATATCTGGTAAAACTACAATCGTTGGCTCAACTAAACCAAGTATTGATCTCGATATCTCAATAATTACCAATGAGCTATCATCATTGTATAGCGGAGGAGCTTCAAAAGATCCAAATCTATCTATAGGTGGAGGTCCTGGCAAGTATGATACAGCTAAAGCAATTAATGCCGCTAAACAATTCTTAGCAAAATTACTTTAAAGTGAATAATTTATTATCAATAGATTTTGGCGAACGTTATATGGGATTTGCAATAAGAACAGTTAAAACACAGATACCTATACCAATAGAAGTCGTAGACATTAAAAAGAATAATATTGCAAACAAAATATCTACATACGTCGATTCCTATAATATTAATGAATTTATTATTGGCTATCCATTAGGTATGAATCTTTCTGAAAATAGAATGACTAATAATGTTGATAATTTTATTGAAGAAGAATTAAAAAAATATAATTTACCAATTTCAAAAATAGATGAAAGATTCACTTCTGAATTAATCAAAAATAGTAAAAAAGACAGAGTTGATGATTTGTCAGCATTAGAGATATTAGAAACTTATATTAAAAATAATGATTAAATTTCTATTTAAAAACAGAACGGCTTTACAAATATTTCTTGTAACTACTTTTTTATTAGTTGGGTACAATGTTACAAATTCAATTGCAGATAATGTAGAAATTAACACAATTGACGGATCTCAAAATATTGATGATTTAAAAATTATAAACGTAAATATTCCCCAAGGGAGCTCTGCTTCTGAAATATCTTCTATCTTAGATTCAACTGGTGTAATAACATCTAAACTTGCCTTTGAGCTATATTTACGTAATGAAAATCTTACTGATAAATTAAGATCAGGCACTTATGAAATACCAAATAATTTAAATTTTGAAGAACTTACTTCAGTTCTATTAAAAGGGCCACCTCTTAAAACATATACAATTACAATTCCAGAGGGATTATGGCTGAGTGAAACATTAGAAACTGTTTCGGCTCAAACAGGTTATGATGTTATTCAACTTGAAAATTCACTAATATCAGGAAACGTTAAGAGTTCATATTTACCTGATAATGATTTTTCTAAATTACTAAATTGGGAAGGCTTACTTTTCCCAAACACTTACCAAATAGATATTGAAGCTAACGGTGAAGATATTTTGCAAATTCTTGCAAATGAATTAGAAAATAGATTCGAGAATTTACTTTCGGCTAACTCAATACCAGCATGGATTTCTTCTCCAAATGAATTTTTTACCATAGCAAGTTTGATTGAAGCTGAAGCAAAATTAGATGAAGATAGACCATTGGTTTCTTCAGTTATTAGAAACAGACTTGATCAAAATATGCTTTTACAAATAGATGCAACTGTACTTTATTCATTACAAAAAAGAAAAACACAAGTACTGTTAATTGATTTACAAGTAGACAGTCCTTACAATACCTATAAATATACATCACTTCCTCCAACACCTATTTCTGGATTTGGTGAAAAATCTATGGAAGCTATTTTTAATACACCAGAAAATCAATATATTTACTATCTATTAACAGATATAAATGGGAAGATGACTTTTACAGATAATTATGAAGAGTTTATTAATCTAAAAAATAAAGCTAAAGATGAAGGAGTGATTCCTTAATGGTTTCTACAAATGATATACGACCTGGGCAATCAATATTAGTTGATGGAATTATCTATCAGATAATTGAATACCAACATGTAAAACCTGGTAAAGGTAAAGCTTTTGTAAAAACTAAATTAAAAAATTTAACAAATGGTGGTGTATTAGATAAAACTTTTCGAGCTGATGAAGACGTTGAGCAAGCATATATTGATAAACAAACATTTCAATATCTATACAATGATTCAGATAAGTATTTCTTTATGAATGCTGATAGTTATGAACAAATTGAACTTTCTAAAGAAAATCTTAATAATAAAGAATTACTACTAAAGCCTAATCAAGAAGTTACACTGTCAATGTATATGGAAAAACCTATAGACATGCAACTTCCATCGACAATTTCATTATTAGTTACTCACTCAGAACCAGCAGTAAAAGGTGATTCAGTTAATTCCAACAGTAAAGAAGTGACTTGCGAAACTGGACTTAAAATTCAAGTTCCGATGTTTATAGAAGAAAACGATATTATAAAAATTGATACTAAATCTATAAGCTACGTTACAAGAGTATGACGCACGATTTCAGACATTATTCTTTCAACTCCCTATTTTCTTTAAATAGTTATGAAGACAAAATAGTACTTTTAGATAATGATTTATCAGAAAATCAACTTTTAAGAGCACAGCAATTAATACTTTTTTTTAATGAGAATGCAACGAATATTATTCAAATAATAGAAAAATTATCAGATAATTGGTCATTTGAAAGAATTGCAAAGCCTGAAAAAACAGCTTTACTGCTTGGTATTGCTGAGTTAAAAATGAGATTAACTCCAAGGAAAGTAATTATATCTGAATGGGTTAAATTAGTCGACAAGCATTCCTCCTCAGAAGGGGCAAAATTTGTTAATGCAGTCTTGGATAACTATGAATGAACGCCAGTTGATTCAATTTTTAGATCTTAAAAATTATAGAACATCCTTTATTGAATCATTTGATTCACAAGATACTGAAATTCAAAAAAAGCTAATTGAAGCTTCTAAAGATATTAATTTACAGTCCATAAGAATTCATAAATATGTTACTCACAATGGCAATATAGGAAAGGTTGTATTTGCTAGATTTCTTGATTCTATCGGATTAGATGAACAAACTCGTATCAAGGAATTGAATAATTCAAATATCAAAGATATAGTAAATTTTATAGAGAATATATGATAATAATTATAACTGGTCCATCTGGAGTAGGAAAAAATACAATAATAAACGAACTCTCTAATCATATTAACTTTTACTTTTCAACTTCATTTACAACTAGACCAAGAAGAGATAATGAAATAGAAGGTCAAGATTACTATTTCATTACTCATCAACGATTTAATGATCTGATTGATAAAAATCATATGCTCGAATATGAAGAATATGGAGGTTATTTTTACGGTACACCAAAATCTGAAATTGATAGAGATGGAATTGTTATATTAGACCTAGAAGTTAATGGTGCTACAAAATTACTAAAATCTAATAGTGATTATATAGGTATATTTATTGATATAAATGATGATGAATTAATAAACAGATTAGTTTCTAGAGGACACGATCAAGAGTTTATAAATAAACGAATGATTCTTGCAAATTCACAAAGAGAACATAAAGGTGAATACGATTACTACATAGAGAATCAGAATTTAAATACTGCAGTTAATAATATAATTGATATAATATGTAAGCTGGAGGAACAATGATAAAACCACCTATTGAAGAATTATTAAAAGAAACACCAGGTAGATTTGCTCTTGTTATTACCGCATCTAGAAGAGCAAGAGATATAAATTCATATTTTAATCAACTTGGAGAAGGAATTGGTGCATACACACCTCCGCAGGTTCAAAGTTTAAGCCGAAAACCTCTTACAGTAGCATTTGAAGAAATCGCAGCAGGGAAAGTAGAAGTTTCCAAAGACAATTAATGAAAAAAAATGTGCTACTTGCTGTAACAGGTAGTATTGCTTGTTCTAAAGCTGAATTATTTATAAAGCAGTACGGAAGCCTTTATAATTTTAAAGTAATATCTACATATAATGCCTTACAATTTCTAAGCGATGAATTTAAAAATAATAATCAAGTCTTAAGTGACTGGGGTGATTTAAAAGGAACTCCACATATAGAATTAGCAAGATGGGCTGATATTTTTTTGATTTACCCAGCTACTGCTAATGTTATCGCCAAAATGGCAAATGGTATTGCAGATGATTTGCTAACTTCGACAACACTTATGTTTGGTTCTGGAATTTATATATGTCCAGCGATGCATGAAGAAATGTATTTAAACAATACAACACAAAACAATCTAAAAAATCTGTCACAGGATAATTTTATAGTAGGTTCAAGATATGGAGATTTAGATATTGGTGATAGAGGTTACGGTAGATTAATTGAACCTATTGATTTAAAGAATAATATTGAAAAAACATTGGGAAAGGTAATAGTGACATCTGGACCTACTATAGAAGCTATTGATGATGTTAAAGTAATTACAAATAAATCATCAGGTAAACAGGGAAGGGCAATAGCAATTGAACTTTCAGCTCGTGGTTATGAAACTATATATATTCATTCAAGTCAGATATTACCAATACCGGGCATTCAGAATGTAGCCTTTACATCATCTTCAGAATTGCTTACAAAAATAAATGAAAACATAGATAATTGTGAATATTTGTTTATGACAGCAGCAGTTTCAGATTTCACAACGAAGAAAAAGAATGGAAAGATAAGTAGAGATTCAGGAAACATTCAACTTAATCTAAAACCAAATATTGATTTAGTGAAGACAATTAAAGATACAAATGAAGATATCGTCATTGTTGCATTTTCAGCTCAGATTAATGATGATCTTAATTTTGACAAAATTAAAAGTAAAAATTGCGATTACTTAGTAATAAACAATATATTAAAAAATAACTTTGGAAGCGATCATAATAAAATAAAAATCATTAATAGGAAAGAACTTATATACGAATCGATTGAGAAGTCAAAATCAGATATAGCGTATGAGTTATTAGATGTATTACTTTAGCAATGTTTGCTGATGTAGAAGTAGTTTCAAATAATACATACGGTTATAAGCAATTTACTTACTCTATTCCTCATAAGTTTAAGCCAAAATTAAGTATTGGTTCCTTCGTGAAAGTTGAATTTAGAAATAAGATTGTTGACGCATTAGTTGTAAATTTAAAATCAAAAACTGAAATAAAAAATGCAAAAAATATTTTAAAAGTATCAAATCTTACTCTTAATAATGAACAAGATCTGTATTGCAAATATATAGCACTTTCTAACAGACTAAATTGTGGAATATTACTACACAACATAATTGATTTAGATAATTTAAGAAGACAAAATATTTTAAAAACAAAATCTGTTACAAATATAAATTTTCAAGAGTTTAATAATTTTAAGTTTGTAAATGATAATGTTTTTTTTGTGTCTTCAATTAAACAAGCGAATGAATTATCAAAAAATTTGAAAAATAAACTAAAGATCGACTTTTATCAAAAATTTGGAGGGAAAGATGAACTTATTAATGTATTAAACAACAAAAAATACAGAAATATAATAATTCTTTCTAATAATTTTGAAAAAGTAATATTAAACGATCATACTAATTATTTTTTTTATGACAGTAATTCTCCCTCTTATAAGTTGCCAAAATTAAATAATCTGAGCATTGTTGAGTCATCTTATCTGAAAAATCATATATTTGGAGGTAAGTTTATTTATATAAATGAATTTCCCAATTTGGAATTCAATGATTTTTATCAATTTAATATTGAAGAGATAGACTATGGAATTGAATATTATTTTTCAAATAATTTAAAAGATAATTTAGAGTTACTTAATCATAAATATCCAAATAAAGTTTTCAAAGTCTACTCAAAAGAATCATTTGCAGAAAATAAAAATATTTCACAACATGATGATATAAATAATAAAGAAGTAAATACAGTTATAATAAATAATCCAACTATATCTTCGAAAGGTCTTCTTAATTCTTACAAATTAATATCACTTCTAAGAACATTAAACTTTTGTATTAAAAACAATTTAAAAATCATAATTTTCAATAATAAAAAATTGAATATAGAAAGTTCATTAAATAGCTTATCTTTAACTAAGTGGGCAAATAAGGAGTTAGAAACTAGATTAAAATATGGACCAAACAAGTTGTTAAAAGTTTTTCAATTTGAATTACAACAAAAACTCGAAGATAGTGATGAATTGGTTCTTGGTCCTATAAAAACTGAAAGCGGTTTCAAGTATGAAGTTCAAATAAAATTATCAAAAGATGTAAATTATATAAAATTTATAAATCTATTTAAAAGTCTTAATAAAATTGATTTAACAAGAGTAAGGTATATTTAATGAATGATATAGTTGTCTTCGGTCATCCATCATTAACAAGTAAATCAGAAAATATAATCAATATAGATGATTATGTTGTTAATTTATCAAAAAAGATGATCGATATTATGTATGCTGCTCCAGGGGTTGGTTTAGCTGCGCCTCAAATAGGTATAAATAAAAATATATTTGTATTTGATGCTGGAGATGGGCCTAAAGTTGCTATAAATCCAAAACTTGTTAAAACCGAAGGTTCTATAGTATTTATGGAAGGATGTCTATCATTACCAGGCTATTATTGGGATATTGAAAGACATGAATACGCTAAAATACAATGTCTCAATGAAAATGGTGATGAAACAATATATGAAGGTGACGAACTGATGGGTCGAGTGTTGCAACATGAACTTGATCATTTGAAAGGAAAATTACTTCTCAAATCTATGACACGAAAACAACGAAAAGAAGCTTTGAAGGAAATTTCAATTAAAGGTTTTCCTGGTGATAAAATATAAATATTTTTTCGGTTCAGATAAACGAAGCTTAAATTTTCTAAATACTATTTATACACAGTACAACAAAGTTAAAGTTGTAACCCTTGAACCAAAGAAAACTGGTCGAGGTAGAAAAATCACATCCAATCCAGTTCAAATTTACTGTGAACAAAATGATATTGAATATTCATACTATCAAGAGGAAAATATATATGAAGATATGGAGTATGGAATAGTTGCTAGTTTTGCAAAAATTTTTACAAATAATTTTATAACTAACAATAAACCACTATTTAATATACATTTGAGTTTGCTCCCAAAATACAAAGGACCTACTCCAGTTGAAAGTGCTCTATTAAATTTAGAAAAATTTTCGGGTTATACAATTTTTAAAATAAATAAAAATGTTGATACTGGAGATATTATTTATCAAAAAACATTAAATATAGAAGGTAAATATGCAACAGAGGTTTATGAACAAATTTATGAATCTTTTCATATTGATATTTTGAATATAGATTTTTACAAAAAAGGCCAAATTCAAGAAAATATTGTTTCTAATACAAGAAAATTTTTTAAAGAAGATTTTAATATTCAAGAATTAACTATTCAAAATGCTAAATCAAAAATAAGGGCTTTCGACTATCTAGGTCCTGCTTTTATAAAATATAACAATATAAATTTAAAAATTCTTAACTACAGTGAAATTGAGCAAGGAAGTAGTATTGAACTAAGTGATGGATTATTGTACCCACTAAATGTAATTCCGGAAGGTAAAAGTAAAATGCTATTTGAAGACTATTTAAGAGGACTTAAATGATCATTTCGGCAAGTATTCAAGCAGCAGATCAACTAAACATTTTACAGAGTATTCAACAACATTCATCTGAGTTTGACCAAATACATGTTGATATTACTGATGGTCATTTCACAAATAATATTTCTATGTCATTTAGTCACATCAAAGAAGTGAAGAATCAAACTGATTACAAAGTAGACGTACAATTAATGGTTGAAGATAATGTAAAACTTGCTCCATTAGCATTTGCACATGGAGCAGATTTAGTATCAATTCATCTTGAATCAACACCTATTAAAGACTTTATTAATTTAAGTAATGAATTTACAAACCTTGGTGTTGCTACATTGCCAAATACTGATAATTCAAAATTAGATGAATATTTAGAATATTCTTCAGCCGTTTTATTTTTAGGCGTAAATCCTGGGTTTTCAAATCAAGGTCAGTCTGTAGATTTAATTGATAAAATTAAGAATTTTAAAGTTTTATATCCCAAATATGATGGATTAATAATTGCAGATGGTGGCATTCAGAAGAACCACTTAAACTCACTAGAGAATATTGGAGTAGATATAGCTGTTCAAGGTGGAGCAATTTTTGGCTGACCCTTCACACTTTTTAGAATATCCAAATAGCATGTATTTGGCTGTAATTGAGGCATTAAAAGCTGAAACATTTCCTAATCCTAAAGTTGGTGCCGTACTGTTAAACAAGAATAATAAAGTAAAAGCAATAGGGCATCATAAGGGTAAAGGTACAAATCATGCAGAAATTGAGATAATTAATAATACATCAATAGAATCTACTGATACTTTATATGTAACTTTGGAACCTTGTTTTCATACAGACTCATCACCTTCCTGCGCTGATGAACTTTTAAAAACTGAAATTCAAAACGTTGTAATAGGTGACATTGATTCTGATAAAAGAACCTCTGGAAAAAGTATTGAAAAACTCAAAAACAATGGTTTAAATGTTACGTTAATTGAAGGTGTGAACAATTTTGTAAATCCAAACTATAACAAAAAAAACTATGGTGACAAATCTATTACCTACATAGGGAAAATAGCTACGAGCAGTGACAATAAAATTTTTGATTACTCTAATTCATCTAAATATATTACGAATTCTGAATCACTTGATTTTACCCATTTACTTAGATCAACTGTTGACGCTATTTTGATAGGTAAAAATACACTCATAACAGATAACCCTCAGTTAAACATAAGACTAAACCCGCTTAGCCATATTGATATCTATAAATATGTTCTTTGGGGGAATGATCGTAATGACATAGAGAAATATGCAAAAAAACATAGTGAAAAATTATTTTTAACATCTTTTGATAACAAGTTATCTAATGTTGTTAATATCAATAACTTAACTTTTGAAAATTTAGACTCCCACATGAAGAATCAAAATATAAATTCATTATTGGTTGAGGGAGGAAATTATGTACATAAATTATTCACTTCTTCACAAATATACGATTATTTTTATAAATTTGTATCAGAAAATACAATCATAGAAGGATTATCCATTGACAATCATATTCTTGAATATTTGATGAACGATTTGATTCAGATTAAGGAAATTCAACTTAAAGATAATTCATTACACATTTATAATTAGTTTACATGTTCACTGGAATTGTAAAATCTGTAGGAAGTGTAAAAACACTCGAAGAAGATCATTTATTGATCTCAACTGATGACGATAATTTTTATAATCTAGAAACAGGGACAAGTATATCAATAGATGGATGTTGCTTAACGCTAAGAGAATATATTGGCAAGGACTTACTATTTCAAATATCTGATGAGACAATATCAAGAACATCTCTTAATAAAGATCACTGCGGATTTGTAAATATGGAGTTGCCTTTAACTGTAAATTCTCTTCTTAGCGGTCATATTGTACAAGGACATGTTGATGGAGTTATTGAGTTAGATGAAGTTACTAAGTTAGATAATGAGTTATGGAATTTTCATTTTAAATATGCTGATGAAAAATATATTGTAGATAAAGGATCTATTACAATTAATGGAATATCTTTAACTGTAGTAGAACCAGATAAAGATAAATTTAGTGTTGCTGTTATTGAAGAAACTTATAAAAGAACCAACTTAAAAAATTTAAAAATAAATAGCTCAGTTAATGTTGAGTACGATATTGTAATAAAGTATTTAGAGAAATTAAATTATGATAAGTGACATAAAAGAAATAATTAACCTTTTTTCAAAAGGGGAAATGATAATTCTCATCGACGATGAAGAACGTGAGAATGAAGGAGACTTAGTTATATCATCTAAGTACTTGACTTCAGACCATATAAATTTCATGATTACTTACGGTAAAGGTTTAGTTTGTGCTCCAATTTCTTCTTCTATTGCAAAAAAATTGAAATTGCCACTTATGGAAGGTGTGAATAACGAAATGCAAACACCATATACACATTCAGTTGATTTAAAGGGTGATGGTGTTACTACTGGAATCTCTGCTGAAGACAGATTTAAAACTATTAAAGGTTTAGCAAGTGACGATTCAACGCGTGAATCATTTAATGTACCGGGTCATATCTTTCCTTTACAAGCAATGGATGGGGGTGTACTTAGGAGAGCAGGCCATACAGAAGCAGCTGTTGATTTATGTACAATTTCAAATCACAAACAAGTTGCAGTTATATGTGAAATTATAAATGAAGATGGAACAATGGCTAGATTAGAAGATTTAATTAAATTTTCTCAAGTTCATAAAATTCCAATAGGTACAATTAAAGACCTTATACAATATCGACTTGATTCATCTAACCCGGTTGAATTTGTTTCAAAATCTAAGATACCAACAGACTACGGTGAATTTATGGGTCATGTTTTTAAAGATAATGTAGACAATACAGAACATATCGCTTTAACTTTTGGCGATTATTTGTCAGGAGAAGACACAATGGTTCGCGTACATTCAGAGTGTTTAACAGGTGATACTCTTTTTTCAAAAAAATGTGATTGTGGCTCACAACTTTCAACCGCACTTGAAGCTATATCTAATAATAGAAGCGGTGTCTTACTTTATATGAGAGGTCACGAAGGAAGAGGTATTGGTCTTGGAAATAAAATAAAAGCTTATTCACTTCAAGATGATGGTGAAGATACTGTTGATGCAAATTTAAAACTTGGTTTTAAAAATGATCAGCGTGATTATGGAACTGGTGCTTTGATTTTAAGAAATCTAGGAATAACTAATATGAATCTATTAACAAACAATCCTTCCAAAAGAGCTGGTTTAGAAGGGTACGGTTTAAATATTACGAAAAGAACTCCACTTTTAGGCAAACAAACACCTGAAAATTCTAAATATCTCGAAACTAAAAAAGATAAGATGGGTCATGATTTCGATGAAGAGTAATGTTGCTATTGTAGTTTCTGATTATTACGAAGATATATCTAACGGATTAGTTGATGGTTTTACTAACTCTTTAGATCCAAAATTTACAATTGACACTCATAATGTAACTGGAGCATGGGAAATTGTTCATAAAATTAACTCTCTTACAGATGAATATGATAAGTTTGTTGCAATAGGTGCAATTATTAAAGGTGGTACAGATCACTACGAATATATTTCAAAAGGAGTAATAGATGGATTAATAAAATTGACGATTGACAAAA
Source organism: uncultured Candidatus Actinomarina sp. (assembly GCA_902625455.1). Taxonomy (GTDB): domain Bacteria; phylum Actinomycetota; class Acidimicrobiia; order Actinomarinales; family Actinomarinaceae; genus Actinomarina. Next base: position 24,097 of record CACOBL010000004.1, read on the forward strand.
ATATATATATTGCAAATTGTGTTTTAAATGTTCATGATATAAATGATGCTTATGATAGATCTAAAGAAGACGCTAACAATAAAGGATCTCAAGCTGCATTTGCTATAAATAATCTTTTTACTTAATTTATTTAGTATTTACGTTATAATTTAATCAAGCGAACATTGTTCCACCTACTGTGAATAATAGTAAGGTTAAACAAACGGCTTCGTGCCGTTTTTTTTATGAAAGGGGATTAACATACCAGAACTTAAGATTAATGAAGCTATAAAATCTAAAGAGCTTAGAGTAATAGCACCAGATGGTGTACAGGTTGGAGTTCTAGAATTAAAAAAAGCTTTAATTATAGCAAATGAATTAGAACTTGATTTAGTAGAAGTATCTCCAGAAAGTAAACCTCCTGTTGCAAGATTGATGGATTATGGAAAATATAAATACGAACTAGCTCAAAAGGCTAAAGAATCCAGAAAAAATCAGGTAAAAATATCTGTAAAGGAAATACAGTTAAAGCCCAAAATAGATACAAATGATTTCAAAATTAAGTTGCAAAAATCAAGGAAGTTTTTAGAAACTGGTGACAAGGTTAAATTTACAATGAGATTTAGAGGTAGAGAAGCAGAACATCCAGAATTTGGACAAAAAGTATTAGATAATTACAAAGAGGAGTTATCTGATATTGCAGAATTAGAATCTACTTCAAATCCTGACGGTAGATCAATAACTATGGTTTTAGCACCAATTGGAGGTAGAAAATGAAACATAAAACTCATAAAGGGATGTCGAAAAGAGTTCGAGTTAGTGGGACAGGCAAATATATGCGAAGACGCTCTCACAGATCTCATTATAAATTGGCAAAGGGATCAGGAACTTGGTCACGTTTAAAAAGAGATGTTGAATCTTCAAAAGGAGATAGTAGAAAAATTAGAAAGTTGTTAGGTTAATCATGGTTAGAATCAAAAGATCCGTACATAGTAAAAAATCTAAAAAGAAAGTTCTTAAAAATGCAAAGGGTTATACGGGTGCAAGAAGTAAAAGATTAAGAGCAGCAAAAGAACAGGTAATGCATGCAGGAGCTGATGCATTTACTCATCGTAAAGATAAAAAAGCTGATTTTAGAAAATTATGGATATCAAGAATAAATGCAGCAGCAAGACAAAACGGTTTAACTTATTCAAAGTTCATCAATGGACTAACCAAGGAAGGAATTAAAGTCGACAGAAAAATTCTTGCAGACTTAGCTGTTAATGATCCAAAAGGCTTCTCTAAACTTGTTGATGTTGCAAAAAAGAATCTAGATGCCTGAGTTAAATCTTGATAAGATTTTAGCTTCTTTAGATTTAAGAATTTCAGAAGTTACTTTACCAGATGAATATGATCAAATTTCTAAAGATTATTTAGGTAAGGACTCTCTTTTAGCTGAAGAACGTAAAAAACTTCCTACCTTATCAAATGAAGATAAGAAAACATATGGAAAAAAACTTACCGAATTATCTAAAGAAATAGAATCGAAAATCGAATCATCTCAAAAACAATTTATATTAGATACTTTTCAAAAAAAAGAGAGAGAAGAATTTACTGATATAACCATAGATTGGAATCGTAATGAAGGATCATACAAACATATACTCTCATCAGTTATGGATGAAGTTGTAAATATATTCTCATCTATTGGATATGAAGTAGCTTATGGACCTGAAGCAGAGACTTCATGGCATAATTTTGATGCTCTAAACACTCCTGACTGGCATCCAGCTAGATACGAATCAGATACAATTTATCTTAATTCTGATTTAGAAACTCTCTTAAGAACTCAAACAAGCACTGTGCAAATAAGACACATGGAGCAAAATGATCCACCTGTTTATATAGTTGCTCCTGGTAGAGTATTCAGATCTGACCAATTAGATGCAACTCATTCGCCAGTTTTTCATCAGTTAGAAGGCTTGGCTATAGATAAAAATCTTAGTTTTACAGACTTAAAAGGCACTCTTGAATACTTTACTAAAGAATTTTTTGGTGAAAATATTGAAACAAAATTTATTCCTCATTTTTTTCCTTTTACTGAACCATCTGCTGAAGTATTAGTCAAATGGAATGATGGATCATGGCTTGAAATACTTGGTTGCGGTATGGTTGATCCTAATGTTCTTGAGAATGTAGGGTATTCAAAAGAATACAAAGGGTTTGCTTGGGGTGTAGGTATTGAACGTTTGGCAATGTTAAGATACAAAATTGATCATATCAAAAATTTCTACGAAAACGATATAAGATTTTTGGAACAATTCTGATGAAATTATTGAGATCATGGTTACAAGACTGGATAGATTTAACAGATATTGATGATGATGACTTATCAACGGCTTTAGAATCATTAGGTTTCGAAATTGAAGATTACAAATTAATTAATCCGGATTACAAAAATATTATTGTAGGAAAAGTTATAGAAATATATCCACATCCTAATGCAGACAAAGTAAGAGTTACAAAAGTTGATGTAGGCAATAAGATCTATGAGATTGTATGTGGAGCATGGAATTTTGAAGAAGGTGCAATTGTTCCTGTTGCATTGCCTAATTCATATATAAAAGATTCTTTTAAGATCGACAAGCGAGACATTAGAGGAGTAGAGTCGAATGGAATGATCTGCTCTGCTTCAGAATTAAACTTATGGGATGAACATGACGGTATTTTAATTTTGGATGAATCATTCAAAATAGGATCAGATTTTTCAAAATCTTACATTTCTTCAGACTCATACTGGGAAGTAGGAGTCACTCCAAACAGAGGTGATTGTATGTCGTATCTAGGAATTGCTCGTGAATTGTCTACATACTTTAACAAAAACCTTAATAAGATTGAAAACCCATTAAATCCTAAATTGAAACCCGTATTAAAAGTTAATAGTGGAAAGTCAAAACTATGTTCATCCTATCAATCTATAGAAATTGAAAACATCTCGATTAAAGATTCATCCTTTCTTATTAAATACAGATTGTCGAATATAGGTGTAAGAATAATAAATAATGTAGTTGATTATACAAATTATGTATTACATGACATTGGTCAACCCTTGCACGCTTTTGATAGAGATAAATTGTACGGAACCATATCAGTCAGAAAAGCTAAAGAAGGTGAAAAACTTAAGACTCTTGATGAGCAAATAAGAACTTTAGATAATGACGATTTAATTATAACCGATAATAATGAACCAATAGCATTAGCTGGAGTAATGGGTGGTTTTGATACAGAAGTAACTAATGAAACAGTCAATCTTCTTATTGAAAGTGCTTACTTTGACAAAGTCTCAATAATGAAAACTTCAAGGAAATTAAATTTAATTTCAGACGCCTCAGTTCGATTTGAACGCGGTATAGACAGAAATATACAAGCTTATGGCTTAAAAAGGTTTACTAATCTGTATGAATTAGATGAAAATATACAATACAGCGAAATTTCAGATAGCTCTAAGCAAACTGAAAGTGAAAATTATATTACTTTCGAAATAAGTTTAATAGAATCTATACTTGGTCAAGTTATTGACAATAAATTCATTACATCAACACTTAAATCATTATCCATAGAGAGTGAAATCAAAAAAGATACTATAAAGTTTAAACAACCAAGTTGGAGATATGATTTAGAACGACCAATTGACTTAATTGAGGAGATAGCTAAACATTATGGATTTAATAATTTTAAATCAACGCTACCAATAGGAAATAATTTAAATAAAGTTGGAAATTATTGGAATGTACGTAAATATTTTATAGATAAATTAAGTTTAGAAAAATTTAATGAAACCCAATCTTTATCTTTTACTCAAAAAGAATACAATGAATTTTTTGATCCTGATAAAGAAGGAGTCAAAGTTTTAAATCCTATAGATCAAACCCAAGAGTATTTACGAACAAATTTATATTATTCGTTAATCAAAACATACAAATTTAATTACGATCAAAATGGTTTTTCTGGAAAATACTTTGAGATAAATAACATATATAACAATTCAACAAACAAGAAATATAAAAAGATACCTAAACAAGATTATACGCTTGGATTTTTAGTCCCAGATAACAACTCCAATATTAACCCAATGCAATACATTGCTTCTTTACTGAGAAAAATTATACCTGGAGTAAGTTTCGATCAACTTTCAAAGCCCGGTTTTCATCAAAACAACTCATATCTAATCATGGTAGATAACAAATTAATAGGACATACTGGACAATTGTCTTATCTACTTAAAGAGGAACTAAATTTATCTGAAAATCTGTTTTTGTCCCAAATATATTTAGAGGAACTAAATTTAGAAGGTTTAAATACTTCTAATTACAAGCCATTATCGCACTATCCTTTTATTAAATTTGATTTGTCTTTCAAAGTAGATAGAGATTTGAATGCAAATGACTTAATTCAAGAAGTTGAAAACTTACTACAAAATAATGAAAATTCTATAAAAGTATTTGATGATTATGCTTTTGAGAAAACTCGTAATTTAGGAATTAGAATAATTACTAGAAGCTATGAAAAAACATACAATGAAAAAGAGAATACTGAGATACTTAATATGATTGTTGATAAATTAACTTCAAAATTTAATATTACTCTCAATGAAAAAGGAGAGTAATGGAAACATTAGGTTTAAATAACAGAGTACTTAAAACACTTTCACAGAGCTCTGCAAAAGCTGCTGTTGATATTTTAGGAATGCGTCTTTCTACAACTATTAAAGACAAATTTGTTGAAATTATGATTACGGAAACAGAGGCCTATGGAAGAAAAAATACAGATAAAATGGCATTGTTTAATACCTATAAAAATATTCCCACATCATTAACATTAGGACCTCCTTATATGAGTGTATTAAGATCTTATGGTTCAAACAAAGGTTTATTTTTGTTGACTGGAAAAAAAGGTTCTGGCGAAGCTGTCTTAATTAAATCTGGAAAAATATTGATTGGCAAAAAGCACATTGAAAAGAGACGTAAAACAAAAATGAAAACTGATAATTTAAATGGTCCTGGCAATATAACAAAAGGTTTAGGCATAGATGATACATTCGATGGATATAATTTACTTACTGGAATTGTGGATTTGTCACCAAGAATTCATCCTTTAGATCAAGCTATAGCTAGACCAAGAAAAAATGCAAAGAGGAATGATAAGAATCTTTGGAGATTCACATTAATTATAAAATGAAGTATTTAATTGAAAGAGCAAGTGCAATTACACCGAAAGATTCTCTTGATGATTTATTAAATAGTAAAAAATCTTTACGAATTAAGTTAGGTGTAGATCCAACAGCTCCTGATGTAACTCTAGGATGGTATGCAATATTAAGAGCTTTACGAAAATTTCAAGATTATGGTCACACTGCTGTTTTAATACTAGGCGAATTCACTGCTCAAGTTGGTGACCCTTCAGGTAAGTCAGAAACTAGAACTCAATTAGAAGAAAATCAAATAGATGATAATTCAAAAGGAGTGCTTCCAATAATAAAAGGTATCTTAAATGAAGAAAATCTAGAAATTGTAAGTAATAAAGATTGGTTATCAAAGTTGTCAACATCAGAATTAGTTCATCTATCATCATCAACAACTTTGGCCCAAATGCTAGAACGTGACGATTTCGCTAATAGGTACAAAGAAGGAAATCCCATATCCTTAATGGAATTCTTTTATCCACTATTTCAAGGCTACGATTCTGTAGCTGTAAAAGCTGATATTGAAATTGGTGGCCATGATCAACTTTGGAATTTAATGTTAGGCAGAGAGGTACAAAAATTTTACAATCTAGAACCTCAAATTGCTATGACATTTCCATTATTAGTCGGAACAGATGGAAATAAAAAAATGTCCCAATCTCTCAACAATTATATTTCAGTTACTGATACTCCATCTAATATCTATGGGAAAATTATGAGTATACCTGATGATATTATGTGGGAGTATTTCACTATGCTAACTGATTTAGAGCTTGATGAAATTAACAAGATGAAACATAGTGTAATTAACGATAAACAAAATCCATTTGAATATAAGAAACTACTTGGTGAATTAGTAGTAACAGAATTATATTCTAAGAATGATGCACTAGAAGCTGAAGAACAATTTAAAAATGTCACAATTAACAAAGATGTGCCAGATGAAATACCTGAATATTATGTAGAAGACATTGAAATTCTTCATTTACCTAAGGTTTTTACTGATTTAAATATTACAAAATCTAACTCTGAAGCAAGAAGATTGATAACAGCTGGTAGTTTTACCATAGACGGTCAAAAACATAACCAATTGGATATTGAGCCAAGCCTTATTTCTGGAAAAACTCTAAAATTAGGAAAAAGAAATTATTTTTCAATAAATATTAAATAAGTACACCACTTAAACAAGGTTATGTTAATCTAAATATACGAAAAAAATTGGCTTTTTGACAACTGAGTAATGTATGAACGCCGGTAGTGCAGATAGAAATATCTAGCACTCTTTTTTTGTCAACTTTTAACTAAGTTGATTCAACTTTTTTAAGTTGAAATGGGTAAAACCCATGTTGATTCTTTGGTCAGATTTAAATTATTCAAAGATTATGTTGGAGAGTTTGATCCTGGCTCAGGACGAACGCTGGCGGTGCGCCTTATGCATGCAAGTCGAGCGAAGCTTTTCAGTAGTTTACTACAGAAAATGACTGAGCGGCGAACGGGTGAGTAACGCGTGAGCAATCTACCTTAGTTACAGGGATAGCCCGAGGAAACTCGGATTAATACCTGATATTCTTTAAATTTCGCATGAAATTAGAAGGAAAGGTCAGCCGAACTAAGATGAGCTCGCGTTCTATCAGCTAGTTGGTGAGGTAAAAGCTCACCAAGGCAACGACGGATAGCTGGTCTGAGAGGACGATCAGCCACACTGGGACTGAGACACGGCCCAGACTCCTACGGGAGGCTGCAGCAGGGAATATTGCGCAATGAGCGAAAGCTTGACGCAGCGACACCGCGTGTGGGATGACGGATCTAGGTTTGTAAACCACTTTCAGGAGGGAAGAAAATGACGGTACCTCCACAAGAAGCCCCGGCCAACTACGTGCCAGCAGCCGCGGTAATACGTAGGGGGCGAGCGTTGTCCGGATTTATTGGGCGTAAAGAGCTCGTAGGCGGTTCAACAAGTCGGTCGTAAAAGTTCAGGGCTCAACCCTGAAATGTCGATCGATACTGTTGTGACTAGGATACGGTAGAGGTGAGTGGAATTCCGAGTGTAGCGGTGAAATGCGTAGATATTCGGAGGAACACCAATTGCGAAGGCAGCTCACTGGGCCGCTATCGACGCTGAGGAGCGAAAGCTAGGGGAGCAAACAGGATTAGATACCCTGGTAGTCCTAGCTGTAAACGATGGATACTAGACGTAGGAACTGGATTGACGGTTTCTGTGTCGTAGCTAACGCGTTAAGTATCCCGCCTGGGGAGTACGGTCGCAAGACTAAAACTCAAAGGAATTGACGGGACCCCGCACAAGCGGCGGAGCATGCGGCTTAATTCGATGATACCCGTAGAACCTTACCTGGACTTGACATATAGGGTCAAGCTATAGAGATATAGTGTGCATTAGCGCCCTATACAGGTGGTGCATGGCTGTCGTCAGCTCGTGTCGTGAGATGTTGGGTTAAGTCCCGCAACGAGCGCAACCCCTGTCCTATGTTGCCAGCATTCAGTTGGGGACTCATAGGAGACTGCCGGTGATAAACCGGAGGAAGGTGGGGACGACGTCAAGTCATCATGCCCCTTATGTCCAGGGCTGCACGCATGCTACAATGGCAAGTACAACGAGTCGCAATACCGCGAGGTGGAGCAAATCTCTTAAAGCTTGTCTCAGTTCGGATAGGAGTCTGCAACTCGACTCCTTGAAGTTGGAGTCGCTAGTAATCGCAAATCAGCAAAGTTGCGGTGAATACGTTCTCGGGGTTTGTACACACCGCCCGTCAAGTCACGGAAGTCGGCAATACCCGAAGCCAGTGGTCCAACCCTTTTAGGGAGGAAGCTGTCGAAGGTAGGGTCGGTAACTGGGACTAAGTCGTAACAAGGTAGCCGTACGGGAACGTGCGGCTGGATCACCTCCTTTCTAAGGAGCATAGAACTTCGGTTCTAAGGTCAATCGTCGGTTGTCTACAAGACTGATACATTACTCAGCTGTGAAAAAGTCAAATTGGCTTTTTGAAAATTGTATAGCAAGCGCAATTGCAAAGTATTCATATAGTTCAAGCTACTAAGGGCTATTGGTGGATGCCTTGGCGCTGGAAGCCGATGAAGGACGTGGAAGACTGCGAAAAGCTACGGGAAGTTGTCAAACAAGCTTTGATCCGTAGATGTCCGAATGGGGAAACCCAATTTATTTTAATAAATTACTCCTATCTGAATATATAGGATAGGTAGAGGGAACTAGGGGAAGTGAAACATCTCAGTACCTAGAGGAAAGGAAAGCAAAAGCGACTCCCTGAGTAGTGGCGAGCGAAACGGGAAGAGCCTAAACCAAATTAATGTCAAGACTGATGTCGTTGTTTTTTTGGTGTTGCGGGGTCCTTTGGAAAGAGCATCAGATCTTTCAATGAGTTACAAATAATTAAGTTAGGAAAATTATCTGGAAAGTTAAACCATAGAGTGTAATAGTCACGTATCTGAAAACTTATTTACTCATTAAGGCCACCCCAAGTAGCAAGGAGGATATTCCTTGTGAATCTGCGAGGACCACCTCGTAAGGCTAAGTACAACCAGCGACCGATAGTGAACAAGTACCGTGAGGGAAAGGTGAAAAGTACCCCGGCGAGGGGAGTGAAATAGTACCTGAAACCAATAGCTTACAAGCAGTAGGAGGGATATTTATATCCTGACTGCCTGCCTTTTGAAGAATGAGCCTACGAGTTATCCGTATGTGGCAAGGTTAAGGAGTAAATCCGTAGCCGCAGCGAAAGCGAGTTTTAATAGAGCGTCTAGTCGCATGCGATAGACCCGAAGCCAAGTGATCTATCCATGGGCAGGGTGAAGCGGAAGTAAGATTTCGTGAAGGCCCGAACCCACTGATGTTGCAAAATCAGGGGATGACCTGTGGATAGGGGTGAAAGGCCAATCAAACTTGGTGATAGCTGGTTCTCTCCGAAATGTCTTTAGGGACAGCGTTATATGTTGCGCTTTGGAGGTAGAGCACTGATTGATCTAGGGGGCCAACAAGCTTACCAAACTCAGTCAAACTCCGAATGCCAAAGTGTATAAATATAGCAGTGAGCCTATGGGGGATAAGCTCCATAGACGAGAGGGAAACAACCCAGATCATCAGCTAAGGCCCCTAAATGTATGTTAAGTGTGAAACGATGTGAGAGTGTTCAGACAGCCAGGAGGTTGGCTTAGAAGCAGCCATTCCTTTAAAGAGTGCGTAACAGCTCACTGGTCGAATGTTCTCGCGCGGAAGATGTAACGGGGCTAAACATACTGCCGAAGCTATGGGATCTTATTAATCTTGATATTTATATCCAGGAGATAAGATCGGTAGGAGAGCGTTGTATGGACAGCGAAGCAGCAACGTAAGTTAGTTGTGGAGACCATACAAGTGAGAATGTAGGCATGAGTAGCGAAGGAAGAGTGAGAATCTCTTCCGCCGAATGTCCAAGGGTTCCTGGGGAAGGTTCGTCCGCCCAGGGTTAGTCGGGACCTAAGGCGAGGTCGAGAGACGTAGTCGATGGATAACAGATTGATATTTCTGTACCACTAATAACGCGCCCAAATCGAATATATGTTGCTAAGGAAAGCCTTCGGGCCTACCGACCCACATATTACTAGATTAGCGATGGAGCAACGGAGAAGGATAGATGAACCCAGGCGATGGTTGTCCTGGGGTAAGTGTGTAGGGTAGTTAATAGGCAAATCCGTTAACTGTAAACCTGAGACACGAGTCCGAGCCGCTTTTTAGGCGAAGTCATTAATTCCATACTTCCAAGAAAAACTTCTAGTTAGTTTTATTAGTGCCCGTACCCCAAACCGACACAGGTGGACAAGTAGAGAATACTAAGGCGAGCGAGAGAACTCTGGTTAAGGAACTCGGCAAAATAGTTCCGTAACTTCGGGAGAAGGAACGCCCAAGTAAAGTGATTAATTAACTTTATAAGCTTGAACGGGCCGCAGTGATCAGACTCAAGCGACTGTTTATCAAAAACACAGGAGGGTGCAAAGTTCTAATACAACGTATACCCTCTGACACCTGCCCGGTGCTGGAAGGTTAAGTGGAGAGGTTAGCTTCGGCGAAGCTTTGAAATTAAGCCCCAGTAAACGGCGGCCGTAACTATAACGGTCCTAAGGTAGCGAAATTCCTTGTCGGGTAAGTTCCGACCTGCACGAATGGTGTAACGATTTGAGTACTGTCTCAACCAGAGACTCGGCGAAATTGCAATGTGAGTAAAGATGCTCACTATGCGCGACAGGACGGAAAGACCCCGGAACCTTTACTGCAACTTGATATTGAATGTTGGTGTGCAGTATGCAGGATAAGTGGGAGACTTTGAAACAATCACGCTAGTGGTTGTGGAGTCATCCTTGAGATACCACTTTCTTCATATTGACCTTCTAACCTAGATCCGTTATCCGGATCAGGGACATTGTCTGGTAGGCAGTTTCACTGGGGCGGTGGCCTCCTAAAAAGTAACGGAGGCGCTCAAAGGTCACCTCAGCGTGGACGGCAATCACGCATTGAGTGTAAGTGCAAAAGGTGGCTTGACTGTGACACAAACAAGTGAAGCAGGTACGAAAGTAGGAACTAGTGATCCCATGGTTGCATGTGGGTGCGCCATGGCTCATCGGCTAAAAGGTACTCCGGGGATAACAGGCTTATACCCCCCAAGAGTCCATATCGACGGGGGTGTTTGGCACCTCGATGTCGGCTCTTCTCATCCTGGGGCTGGAGCAGGTCCCAAGGGTTAGGCTGTTCGCCTATTAAAGAGGAACGCGAGCTGGGTTCAGAACGTCGTGAGACAGTTCGGTCCCTATCCGTCGCGCACGTAAGAAATTTGAAGAAAGTTGTCCCTAGTACGAGAGGACCGGGATGAACGATCCGCTGGTGTGCCAGTTGTTCTGCCAAGAGCACGGCTGGTTAGCTACGATCGGACAGGATAAGCACTGAAAGCATCTAAGTGCGAAGCCCCTTCTAAGATAAGATTTCTCATCGGGTTAACCGATTAAGACTCCTTATAGAACATGAGGTTGATAGGTCAGAAGTGTAATTACAGTAATGTATGTAGCTGACTGATACTAATAAGTCGAGGGCTTGAGCTGAATACCTAGCATGAACGCTTGCTATAGAATTTTTAAGAAGAGATTTGCGGTGGTGATAGCAATGGGGATACACCCGTTCCCATTCCGAACACGGAAGTTAAGCCCATTAGCGCCGATGGTACTTGGGGGGCAACCCCTTGGGAGAGTAGGACACTGCCGACTTTTAATGAAGAGCCCCTAGGAAACTAGGGGTTTTTCTTTTATAATTACTTAATGTGAATTACAATAAATTTTTAAATTTATTTTTATCTTTTTTGTTAATTAATAGCTCATTGTTGGTAATTTATTCAGTTTTTTTTCCTGATTCTACTTTTCTTTTTTTTCAACAAACCTATCTTGAAGTTTTAGCAATCGCTGATACTGGAGGTAATGGACATTTAAATTTATTAACATACCCATTAAGTTTATATTTAATGTGTACATTTGGTTGCATTCAATATTTACGTACTCAAAATATTTTTTACCTTAATTTTTTAACAGTATTGTGGACTATTGTTCTTATATCAAGGATTATTTCTTTACTAGTAATAGGAAATGTTCAGATTGACCTATATTTCTTTTTTGGAATACTTACAGAATTTTTTATTGCTCCAATACATATTTACTTGCGAAGTAAGATAATAAAAGTAAGTTAAGTATTTTCTAAAAAATTTTTAATTCCTTGTATTTGCATTTGTAAATTTCCGTTATCTAAATAATTTTTGATAGTTTCTTCATCTACACCAAGAATTCTATAATTGCCACTTAACCATGTTTGTAGGGATTCAGCAGCTACATCAATCGATAAATTTGGCAATTTTTTTACGAAGTCAATCCAGAGTTCAATACTTTCTTTAGCATTGATTATTAATTCATAAGGATTTTTATGTATTCCAAAATGAGCAAGAGCTAAATATTCAAGATCAAGTGTATATAACTTATCTAAAGTTTTGAATAGTAATTCTTTATTAAAATCTGGTGGGGGAAGGTTCGGTTGAACAAAGTCTCCATGAGGATAAATTAATCCCAGCGTATCTCCCATAAATAGTGTTTTAGAATATGCATCATAAAATGTATAGTGATGTTTTGCATGGCCGGGTCCATAAATTGCTTCTAATTTTCTTCCATTACCTAGATCTATCAACTCTTTATCTTTGAGTGAATGTATATTATTTAATGGTGTTGGTTTAATTTCACCCCAATTAGTAGATAGCCAATCTTCTGTATATACTTCAGAAACTGCTTTCCATAATTTCTCTGGGTTAGGTAAATGTTTTAGTCCTAATTCATGAATGTATACAAAATGATCTTCAAACTTTTCAACTAGATGTCCAATTCCACCTACATGATCTAGATGTAAATGTGTCATAGCAGATCTGTTAATTTCATTTATACCTAAACTTTCTAAACTTGAAATCAAATAAGGAAAAGACTTCGATGGACCAACTTCAATTAATATTGGATTAGATGAATCTATATAGTAACAAGACATTCTTCCTGGTCTATTTTCCATGAACACATCAATTTGATAAATATGATTATCAAATTTAATTACGTCCTGTTTCATATATATATTTTTGCATATAAAAGTTATAAACTACACTGTTTAAATGAAAGTTTCTTTATCAAGTACTGCTGAATATAGTTCTAATGCTGCTGAATCGATTAAAGATTTAAAACCAAATGCTGCTGATTTATTAATAACTAGTGTTGTAACTTCTATGACTACCGATCTTGGTGTTGTTGCACCAACATCCTCGGGTCTCTTAACGTTTTACGATGGTGAGACTAATAAATCACATACAATTGATGGTTATTTTGTATCTCCAAAAAATTTTAATGGAAATGATCATGAAGAACATAGGGTTGTATTAACTTATGGAGGATATGTAGAAACATGTAAAGGTGCAAATACATTCGCAATACCAGGTATTTATAAAATTTTAGATTACATTTACAAAAATTATGCTTCTCTTCCCTTAGATAAATTATTAGAATTTCCGATCAGCATTGCCAAAAATGGATTCAAATTAACACAACCATCAAAAGATTACTTTCAACATTCTTTAAAACCCTTATTTATGTGGCATGATTACTCCAAACAAATTTTGAAAAATGTTTCTTCTGATTTGGATAATGGAATTGTTAAAATTGACAAGTTAAGTGACTCACTTGAACATCTATCAATTGAGGGTTTTAATGATTTTTATGTAGGCGATATTTCTAAGGAGATTCTTAAAACTATACAACAAGAAGGTGGACATGCAACATCAGATGATTTTTCAAATTATAATCTAATTGAAGATAGCAAATTTAATTTCAAATTTAAAGACTTAAACCTTACAGGACACTCTGGCCCTTCTATTGGTGGATTAATGGTTTTAAAATATATTGAAGAATTGTCTAAGGGTAAAAGAATTCAACCTTTGATTGATGTATATAAAGCAAGAAAAAACAATTACGAATTTTTTGGTGACAGACAATCTTTTATAACTCAGGAAATACTTAACTATTCTACATCATCTTCTACTATTCAAGTTAATACATCAGACAATCTGAATAATCACTTCTCCATAACTTTTTCTAGCGGATACGGTTCAGGTGTTTTGTGTCCAAATACTGGAATGTATTTTAATAATTCACTTGGTGAAATCGAGCTTAATCCTCAAGGGTTTTTAGGAGAGACTCATGATGATAGACTTATATCTAACATGAGCCCATTAATAATTGAATCTGATGATGGAATTACAACTATCGGTTCTCCAGGAGCTGACAGGATAAGCTCTGCTATTGCTCAAGTCTTATTGAATTATTCAAAAAATAATAATTGGAAACATGCTATTGACGAACCTAGATTTCATGTAAATGGTGATGGGACTGTAAGAGCGGAACCAGGTTCATTAGATGCTGGCAAAAACATTACCATAACTGAATCATATGACATGTATTTTGGCGGTGTGTGTGTATCAGGATTTAATAATAAAGTTTTTTCACATGGTGACAAAAGAAGAGGGGATACTTCATGGACAAGTTAAATAATATACCTCATAAAATCCTTTTTTATTTTGGACTTTTGGTAGTTTTTATATTTTTAGGCCTTTCTTATTGGCAATTTAGTAGTTTTCAAAATGATAACGCTGCCCTCGAACAGTTTAAAAATACTAACTTATCATCTCCTATAACTATTGAAGATCTCTATTTAGATAATAGTGATGAAGTTTTTGAATTCAATAAAGTTGTAATTAAAGACAACAATAATTTAGTTAAGAAAAGAACCTGGTATTTACGATCAAGAGTGAATAATGGTGTAAATGGATATCATCTAATTAATTTGTACAAAGATAAAGATACTGACAACCACTTAATTGTAAATAATGGATGGATTCCTCTAGACAAAAATGAGAATAAATCGTTTTCTAACCAAGAAATCGTTTTTGTGGGCCGTCTTATTAAATATGATCAACAATCTTTCGGACAAGATGATATTCCAAATTCTGAATATTTGTTTAGGATTGATAAAAATTTTATTGAGAATGAAGTAAATGTAATACTTCCAAATTATTATCTTACATTAACAGAAACATGTGGAAGTGGAGTAGAGTGTATCAATCTAGAGGAACCTTACGATGCACCTCATTTAAGTTATGCTCTACAGTGGTTATTTTTTGCTTTGTGTTTAATTGTTGTTATATTCAGGAAAAATAACCTTATATGATAAATAAATTAAAATTAGATGATTTTGAATTATCATACATAACTCAAGGAGAGGGGAGAGATGTACTTTTGTTGCATGGATTTCCCTCAAATATGTATTTCTGGAATGATATTAAAGAGGAATTAATAAAAGAATTTAGAGTTACAGTTGTTGAACAAAGAGGATATCCATTGTCTTCTATTAAAAATCCTATAATAAGTGACTTTAATATTGAAAATTTATCGTCAGATGTAGAAAAGTTAATAAGTAAACTAAATCTAACTAACAATCTTGTAATTGTTGGACATGACTGGGGTTCTATTGTTGCCTGGTCGGTAGCTTCCAGAGGTAATGTAGAAATTAGAAAGTTAATCTCAATATGCGGTGGAACTGAGTTTCCTTCATCAAGTGTGTACGATAATTTAACTTTTAATAAAAGACCACATTATATAAGTTCATTTCAAAATCCTGAACAATCAAATATATTACTTTCTAAAAATCTCGATTTATTCTTTAGATCTGCATATAGAATTACTCCAAAAATTGATTACAAAAATTTTGATTTGTCTTTAAATAGTTTGTTTACGACATATAACTTGCAGAGTAAACTGCACAAGATAGACATAGAATCACTAGTTAGACATTTTAAAAATGGAATGCAACAATCAATTTCATGGTATTCGAATATCGATTTTAATGTAGAACTATCTAGTCAATGGAGAAGAGAACTAGACATTGAAACAATATTTTTATTTGGAGAAAATGATGCTGCAGTTAAATTAAATGAAAAAATGTCTAATAGATTAAAATTATCAGGAACAAAGGTAACAGTTAAAGAAGTTAAAAATGCAGATCATTGGCTACCATTAACTCATAAGGAGAGTGTAATACGTGAAATTGTTTAAATATTCAGTTTGTCCTATAATATATATTATGTTGCGTTATGCTTAAACATATATTACATGATCACTTAGATGGTGGTTTAAGGCCTGCAACTGCATTAGAATTAGCAAAATCTATAAATTACAAACCGTTACTCGAAATAGAAGATGTTGAAAGTTTTTTTGATAGATCACTTTCAAATTCATTGGAAGAATATTTAGAAGCATTTACACATACAATTGCACTAATGCAAAATTTTTCTTCAATTGAGAGGATAGCGTTTGAAGCAGCTGAAGATATGCATAAGAACGGTATTGATTATTACGAATCAAGATATGCACCCTTTTATTCAGTAAACTCAAGTACAACTCCCCTAGAAGTTATTGATGCTATTAATTCAGGTTTTAAACTTGCTGAAGACTCATATGGTATTAAATCTGGTTTAATATTGTGCGGAATGCGTCATGATGCAGAAGATGTTATTAATGTTGCAAATCTCTGCGTTGAAGTTAAGGATAAAATAATTGGATTTGATATTGCAGGTCCTGAACTTAATTATCCACCTTCATTATTTAGTGAAAGCTTCAAAAAAGTTAAAGATACTGGTATCAACATTACAATTCATGCAGGGGAAGGTGATGGTGTCAATTCAATTAATGACGCCCTTGAAAACGGAGCAATGAGAATAGGTCATGGTGTAAGGATTATTGAAGATATAAATGATGAAAAATTTGGAAATACTGCATCAAAAATATTAGATTTACAAGTACCTCTAGAAATTTGTATCACTTCAAACATACATACAAACATGTATGAAGATTATGATTCACATCCTATTGTTGATTTAGTGGATTATGGTTTTAATGTTTACTTAAACACTGATAATAGGTTAATGAGTAATACTTCAGTATCAAATGAGTTAGAAATTGCTAAAGGCTTAGGAATAGAAAATGTTGAAAAATTGCTTATGTATTCAGCTAGCGATAGCTTCTTTGACTAAATTTTTATTGTCTTTTGTAAGAAAGTTATAAAACTGTTCTTCATTAATTAGTTTGAATGTACTCATTGGGTATAATTTTTTTGCTAATTTGATTTTTCGTTGCTTTTTTGTAATTAGTTTTTGATCCATAGTTGTAATTTCAATATATATATTCATGTCAGGTAAATAAAAATCAGGTGTGAACATCATTCTTATAGCACCACTTCCCCACTTCAAGGGAAAGCTCTTAGGTTCATAAATCCAATTAATATCGAATAAATCTAAATGATTAGCGAATATTTCTTCTGAATGATGGGCAAATTTCATTTATTAGCAGCTGAAGCTTTGTCAGGATAAAGTGACAATATCTCAGCTTCCGTTTCAGTGTGTACAGGCCCTAATGAAATTCCAAATACTGCTTGACCTTTTTTAAGTAAGTCAATCATTTGGTCGTTGTCAGATAAAACATAGATAGATGATCCATCAGAAAAAATAGAGACATCAGATATATTTGAATTTTTACCTAGAATTTTATTTACATTTTTTAAAGCAATTCTTATTTTTTGTAAACTTACTCCAGCAGATCTTAATTTTTTTACTAATTTGACTAAGATAATGTCATTAAATGAATAGATTCTATGAAATCCAGATCCTTTAATATTCCTAACAGAAGCATCTATTAATTTCGTTGTAGTCCAATGATCTAGTTGTCTATACGATATACCCGTTATATTACAAACTTCTGGACCTGTGTAACCCTGCTGCATAAGATCAATCTACTATGATTATTTATTTTATCAAGGTTTTAGGAAAAATCGTTTGGATTAACATTGTCAATGAAATCAATGAATTCCTCTAAGTCAACTGATTTTTCATCAAAAATTTCTATGGAATTATTATTAAATACCTCATAATCTACAGATATTTTTGATGAAGTTCTTAAAGCTAAAGCTATTGCATCGCTTGGTCTTGAAGATAACTTAACTTCACCATCACCAGTTAATAAACTAATCTCAGCAAAATAAGTTTTATCCTGTATGTCTGTAATACAAACTTCAATAATTTTTGAATTAAGTGATTCAATTATATTTACAAGTAAATCATGAGTTTGTGGACGCGGATGTACAAATCCTTCTTGCGCATAAGCTATCGAAACTGCTTCAATAGTGCCAATCCATATAGGAAGAACTTTATTTGTATTTGGCTGTTGAAGAAGCATTATTGGAGTATCAGTCTCTTCTTCTAATCGGATTGATCCTACCTCTACATAAACTTTACTATCCATAATTAAATTTTAGTTAGAGTCTCGTAAAAGATTATCTATTAAATATATTATTCAGAAATCTATTTGACCAATGAAATTTATATTCTATATTGCTTGAGGTATTTATTTTAAATTTTCTTTCTTCATTAATTTCCGAATAAAATATTTTGAATATATTATTTTTAATCTCTACGTAATAAGATATGTCTTCTTCATTTAATTTTTTAAAATAATAAAATTCATTATTATTTTTTATGAATTGAATATTATTTGAATTTCTAATTGTGTATAACTGAGAATCTTTATCGAGTATTTTCAAATTACCATAATTATCTTTAGATATTTGATATAAAATTTTTGTATCTAAAAAATGATTTAGTTTTTCATCATCAACTATAGATTTATTTACTATCGTTATTATCTTCCGATTATTTTTTTGATTGTAACCAACAAACGTTAACCCAGCATTTGAAGTCCAACCTGTTTTAAGACCGATAAATCCACTGTCAATAATTAAATTTGTATTTTTATAACCATTTTGCTTTAATTTATCAAAATAAACTTCCTGTTTACTTGTAATGTCTAGAAGCTTTGTATTTTCTAATATGTAAATGCTTAATTTGAGTAGATCCTTAGCTGTAGTGAAATGATTTTCTTCGTCTAATCCATCTGGATTAACAAAATTAGTTGATAACATTGACAAACTTTTACTTTTTTTGTTCATTTCTATAATAAATTGCTCATAATTAGAAAAAACAGAATTGGCAACAATATAAGCAGCATCATTAGCTGAATAGACTAATAAAAGTTCTAAAAGCTCCTCGGTGGTTACTGAAATGCCCTCAGGTATATATGCTACTTTTCCAGAATATGCATAATTTGCAGGATATGAGGTTATAAATTCATGATTTAATGGAAAGTTCTCATACAATATAAGAGCGGTCATTAACTTAGTTATTGATGCAGGCGCAATACTTGTATCAATATTTTTTGCATACATTATCTTTTCGTATTCATAATCGTATGAAAGATACACCTCAGCTGTTAAAGGTACGTCAGCTGTTTCAAGAGCACTTACAGGCTGAATAAAAAATATAAAAACTAATGTAAATATAATTATTTTTTTAATATCAATCCTTTAATAATTTTTGTAAGGTTTTCAACAATTACTTCTTCGTTTACATTTTCATCTTGGATCGTTGTTATCAGATAATCAGTGAAGCCCTCTGTTCTGTCAGATACAGATTTAATAGTTGTAAAATTTCTAGGTTGAAGTCCTAATTCTAAAAAGAAAGACCAAGATTTTAATCTCTCAAGGTCTAAATGATTATATATTTCCTTTTCTTCTTCAAACTCATATTTAATCAGTTCATCATAATCTTTATCGCTAATCCCTGAATTTTTTAATATATCATGTTTACTGTATTCTGAAATAATTATTTTTTTATTATCTTTTTTAGTTAACAAAGATGAATTATTTTTAATAGCTTTTAAACTATAAAATTGATTTTCTTGGAGGTCTAAAATTTTATTTATTTTCTTTAAATCTTTTTCTGTAAATATTCTGGTTCCACCGGACGATCTTTTTGGTTTTATTAAACCTTCTTTTTCTAAAAATCTTATTCTAGATATTGATACTGATGGATAACTTTTTTTTAATTCTTTAACTAATTGACCAATATTCATAATTAAACTTTTGTGAATAATAGTTGAAATTTTCCTATTTGTAATTTGTCTCCAGATTTAATAATTGCATCATTCGCAATTAAATTATCATTTACATAAATTCCATTTGTTGAATTATTATCAGTTATTTTTACTTTCTCATTGTTTATATCAATTGAAGCATGATTCCTTGATACTGTTACATCATCTAAAATAATTTGGTGATTTAATAGTCTTCCAATAGTGTATTGACCATTTAGAAGTATCCATGAAGAAGACATTAATTCTAAATTTAATAATGTGAGTAAGTACTTTATATTTTTATTACTTGCCTGCTTTTCTAGAGGTTTTGTATGATCATCCATGCTTATATATTAAGTTATATAAATATTCAAAAGCAACATAAAAATATAATATTAATATTGCAATAGCTAACTCATTAATAAATAGAATTGAAATATCTGTATTAAGTACATATAGGCATATAACAACAAACATAAGAACCGTTGACAATTTCCCCTTATTAGAAACTTTTATTTCTCTTTTGCTGAATAGTACGATTAGAGAACCTATCAAAATAAGAATTTCTCTAACAATTATTCCTGATAAAAAATAACCAGGAATAATATCTCTTATCCAAAATAAAAGAAGAATAAATACTACTCTATCGGTGAATGGATCAAGAATTATTCCTAACTTTGATACTAAATTGTATCTTCTTGCAACAATTCCATCTAATGAATCACTTAATCCAACTAATGCTATAAAAACTATTAAAGGAAGAACTTCAAAATCATTGGGTGTAAATCGAAAGAAAATGATTGTCACAATTACCAAACGAGATAATGTGATTAAATTTGGAGCAAGGAAAATATCCTTAAATTTCAAATAATACCCTTAACATCATGAGTTGCAATATAATGCTCATTGCCAATATCAATCATTGGTTTATCAGATCCATATTTCTCAATCAATGAATCTAACTCTTCAAAATTTATATCATACACTTTCCTATCATATGATGGGTCCGGAACAGGAATAGATGAAATCAATCTTTTAGTGTAAGGATGTACTGGATTATTTAACAATTCTTCAGTTTCGGCAATTTCTACAATCTTTCCATTAAACATAACAGCAATTCTATTACACATATATCTTGCAACCGCAAGATCATGGGTAATGTACAGATAAGAAACTTCTAAATCTTTAGCAAGATTTAACATTAAGTCCATAATTGAAATTCTTATAGATACATCCAACATAGATGTTGGTTCATCGCAAACTACAAACTTTGGTTTCATTATAAGAGTTCTTGCTATTGATACCCTTTGTCTTTGACCTCCAGATAATTCATGGGGATACCTAGGCATATAATTTTCTGGTGGTGTCAAACCTACTGTTTGTAAAATTTCAGAAACTGCTTCTTCTCTCTCATCTAAATCACCAATATTATGAATATTGAGTGGTTCTAATATAATATCTTTAATAGTCCATCTTGGATTAAGAGATTCATAGGGATCTTGAAAAATCATTTGTATATTTCTTCTGAATTTCTTTAATTCTTCCCCTTCAAGCTCATCGATACTTTGCATTGATGATGTTTCATTATTGAAAAAATTAACCTCTCCCCCAGTTTTAGGATCTAATAGGCAAAGTGCTCTTGCAGTTGTTGTTTTTCCGCATCCACTTTGACCAACAAGTCCTAAACTCTCTCCAAAAGGAATTTCAAAAGTTATATCGTCTACAGCTTTTACCGTAGTTTTTTTTCTTGAAAAAAAGCCACCAGAAACTTCAAAATATTTTTCTAAATTTTTGACTTCAATTACATTTTTTTTCATCTATCCACACTCCACGCAACATTTATCAGCAAAGTGTCCATCAGCAACTTCTATTAATCCCATTTCTGAATTACCACTTTTACATTTGTCTGATGGGTCAGGACATCTTGGTGAAAAAGAACAACCATTTTCTTCACCTATCAAACTTGGGGGTTCACCCTCTAATGATCTTAATTTTTTCTTCTCGCCTACAACGGATGGGGTTGACTCTAATAATAACCGAGTATAAGCGTGTTTTGGATTGCTAAATACTTGATCTGTAGGCCCAATTTCAACAATTGAACCAGCATACATTACAGCCATTTGATCTGTCATTTCTGCAATAACAGCAATATCGTGAGAAATATAAATTAAACTTAAACCTAATAGTTCTTGAACTTTTTTAATCTCTTTTAAAATCTGATCTTGTATAACAACATCAAGCGCAGTAGTAGGTTCATCAGCAATAACAACTTTTGGATCACATGATAGAGCTAGTGCAATTACAGCTCTTTGTTTCATTCCTCCAGATAATTCATGAGGAAATCTATCCATTATCGATGAATCTAAGTCCACCATTTTAAATAAACTTTCAATTTTTTCAGTATTCTCATTTTTTGTATTGTTTGGATAATGCTCTCTAATTGCTTCCCTAATTTGCTCGCCCACCTTAACAACAGGATTCCAAGCATTCATTGCACCCTGAAAGACAATACTAATTCCGTCCCATCGAACTTTTCTTAACTCTGATTCGGACATCCCAACCATTTCGATACCATCTAGTGAAATGCTGCCGCTGGATATTTTTGCATTATCAGCTTGTAATTGTAATAAACTCATTGCAACAGAAGTTTTACCACATCCAGATTCACCAACAAGTCCAAATGATTCGCCTTCTTTTACAGAGAATGAAACATTTTTGACAGCTGAAACATTACCGGCAAGTGTTTCATAATGCATGTTTAAATCTTTAACTACTAAAACATCTTTAGACATATTTATCTCTTTCTTAATCTAGGATTGAAAACGTCATCTAATCCTCGACCAACTAAATAAAAACCACCTGCTAAGAATGTAACGGCTAGTCCAGCCGGTAATATTAACCACCAATATCTCATACCAGAAAATATAAATCCATCAGTTTGTGACAGATAAATCATAATCCCCCAACTCATATCGATATTTAATAAACCAAGAAATGATAGAACTGATTCAGATGCAATTGCACCAGTAACACTGAATACCATAAATAACAAAGCAAGTGGAGCTACATTTGGTAAGACATGAGAGAATAAAATTTTCATATTAGATCCACCCGTTATCCTTGCAGAATCCACGAATGGTTTAACTTTAACTTGAAGTGCTTGTGATTTTATAGTTATAACTGATCCACCTAATCCGCCTAGTACTCCAAGAACAACAGCTAAATGCCATACTTTTAACTCTGCAAATGCAGAAATTATAAATAACAAAGGCAAACTTGGAAGCATTAATATTAAATCTGATTGTCTCATTAAATAAGCATCTATTTTCCCACCAAAAAAAGCAGCAATGGTGCCCAATATTGTAGATATACCAACACCGAGTGTTGCACTTAATAAACCAAGAATAAACGCGACTTGGCTTCCTTCCATAATCTGGGAAAAGATATCTCTACCTAATGAATCTGTACCGAGTATATGTCTTCTTGAAGGAGGTGCAGGTTGTATAAACGTTTCATACATATCTCCTACCTCAACTCCAGGTGCCATATATAGTTTTTTTACATTGACCTCACCTTTTGCAGGGCAGTCTTGATAAGACTCGTATTTTTCTGTTGGATATTCTTTTGGACATTCAACAACAAGGAGTGTGTCTTTTATAGGTTCATAACCAACAACCGGGTCATAGACACCTTTATTCCAAATACCAGTAAGAAACAAAAATGGCTGCAGCAAAGCTAAAAATAAAAAGAAAATTACTATGTATAAACCAATCATTCCTAATTTACTTTGTTTGAAGAGTTGCCAATTTCTCTTAATTGCTTCTCTACGCAATTCTTTTTGTAAATCTTGATTAAAATTTTCTTCCATAACTATCCTTGTGATTTAATCCTTATTCTTGGATCTAAATATGAATATGAAACATCTGCAAGCAAGTGTGCGATTAATGCAAAAACACCAACAAAAGAAAATGTAGCCATAGCAACTGGAATATCTTCTTCTAAAACACTTTGAAGTAACAATTGCCCCATTCCAGGCCATGAAAATATCTGTTCTGTTAATACGGATCCATCAATAATAGTTACTATTGTAAAAATAAATGAAGTCACCACAGGAAGTAGAGCTGTTCTAGCGGCGTGTCTATCCCTGATTCTTTTTTGACTAATACCTTTAGCCCTAGCAGTTAATATATAATCCTCTTTTAGTACCTCCATCATTGTCGTTCTTGTTAATAGTGCTGTTCCCGCAAAAGCTACAACAGTCACAACCATCACAGGTAATATCATGTGGAATGCGATATCAGATGCATATGGTTTTTGAATTAATGCATCACCGTTATTCCAATAAAAATAACTACCTGCAAATATTGTGATTAAACTCCCAAATCTAATATTTCTTCGAAGACTTAAAGATTCAATACCTCTAGATGCTAAATATGCTGCAAATTGAATCAATGAGATAACTACAGTAAATTTAATCATCGATGTAAACACAACATCACTATCAAAAGGTGCGTCATACCATTTTTCAGGGTAAAGAAATTTACCTATTGGTAGCCAACCAAGCTTATATCCAAATACCCAAAGCATCATTAATGCAAACCAAGGATAGAAGACTGTATAAGAAAATACCGAAGTAACTGTAATCCATGTTTCAGCTTTTGAACCTCTTCTCCATGCTAAGACTTTACCTATAAAAAAACCTGTATAAAATGCAACAATATTTACTATTGAAAATAACATCAAAGTTCTCGGAAGTCTTTCTGAAATTAATTCAATTGGAGTTTTTGGGAAATACTTATAAGAATAACCAAAGTCACCTTTAAAAAAATTAACTATATACATCTGTGTTCTCTCTAAAAGTGGCTTATCAAGACCATAAATTTCTAATACTCTTTGGTAAGCATCAGGAGGTAAATTTGGATTTAATAAAAGATTTGAAAATGCGTTTCCTGGAATGGCATTAAAAAGTAAGTAAGAAAATATTAAAAAAAGGAAAAAAACAATTGTCATTTGAAATGTGCGTCTAATGATGTATTCAGCCATAATTTACCTATTTATTATAAAATGGCGGGTAAATTACCCGCCATTTTATGTACATTTTAATTAGCTAGAAACTTTAACTAATGAAGGATAACCTCCACCAGTTCCTGTTAATCCATCTAATACGTCAGTGAATGGGAATGATACGTTATTTCTATATACCTCAAGTGTAGGTACATTGAAGAGAACCAAATATGGCATTTCTTCAAATAATATAGCTTCCATTTGCTGAGAAAGAGCAATAGCTTCTGCTACAGTCTTAGCTTTATTAAATTCTCCGACAAGTGCATCGAACTCTGCGTTGTTAAAACCAGGTGTATTATATCCACCTTCGCAGGTATCGTTGTAAGAAGCAAAGAATGCTTCTGGATGATCAGGGAATGCACTTAAGCCCCAACCTAACATGTAGAAGTACCAGTCTTCACAATTTTCTGGTGTGAATACTTTATCTACAATAACGCTAAATCCAGTTGGTCTAGCTGTAACATCAAATCCAAGCTGTTGCATCCAATCAGCTATGAATAATGACATTGTTGATCTTAATGGGTCATATCCAGCACCCGGTGCATATAATAACATGTCACCTGGAGGAGTTTCTCCATTAGGTCCTTTAACACCTGTAGGTGCGACAGCTCTGTCAGCACCACCTGGGTGTGAACCCCAATCACTAGCTGTCCATCCACCTGCTTGAAGAATTTCGACGGATTTACCCCATCTTTCTTCTGCAGAGAGTCCAGCACAATCAGCTAGTACACCTGTTACTGGTGCTACCCATGCTGTCAAAGCCTCTGGCATTTGACCGTCCATGTTTACAGCAACACCTTGAAGTACGTTATTTAATACGAACTCTTTATCAGATATACAAGCAACCGCTTGTCTAAATGCTTTGTTACTACCAGGGAATACTCTTGTGTTGAATGCCATGTAACG
Source organism: uncultured Candidatus Actinomarina sp. (assembly GCA_902625455.1). Lineage (GTDB taxonomy): Bacteria > Actinomycetota > Acidimicrobiia > Actinomarinales > Actinomarinaceae > Actinomarina. The sequence continues at coordinate 49,856 of CACOBL010000004.1, forward strand.
CATACCGTTACCTAAGTTAGCAGTTGTTTCAACACCGGGTACTCTTGATAATTGGTCAAAAAGATTTCTCTTAACACCTAGTGGGTTAAGAACGAAATCAACTTCACCATTCTGGAATGCTAAGTAAGCAGCATCTTGATCACCATAAAGAGTGAACTCTACAGTACCAACATATGGTCCTGAAGTATAAGTGAAAGAATCACCAGTAGTGTCACCAAAAGATTGGCTAATTGCTGGTGCTACACCGTTGTCCCATTCGACAACTGTACCACTCTTATATATAGTTGTGTCTCCACCAAACCACATTGTGTTTGAATCATAATTCCATGTGTAGAAAGCACCTTGTTCGACTTTGTCGTAAACAAAAGCACTTGCTACTGGTGCATCAGCTCCAGAAGCTGCAAGCAAATCTTCTCTTGATGTAGCAAATTGTGACCAATAAGTTTCATTCAAGAAAGGACTTTGTGCAATTCTGTATTGCCATGCGGATAATCCAGCATCAAAGTTTAGTGTAATTTCAACTGTGTAATCATTGACTGCAACTAGGCTTGCAATACCAGCGACATAGTCATCAGCACTTGAATCAGTACCAACAGCTTTTCGATAGTATGTTTCCCAGTTACTTAACAAACCGAGGTCGTTTACAGTATTGAATGTCCATACCATATCATTAGCAGTAATTGGATCACCATTACTCCATTCAAATCCTTCTACCATTGGAACAGTATAAGTATATGTTCCGTCACCATTGTCAACAGATGTCTCAACGAGTTCTGCTGCCATACTTGTAGTTAACTGATAGTTAGGATAAGAAATGCCGAATAGTGAAACTGCTTGTCCAGACATTACATATTGTGTCCATACATCGGTTTCAGTATCAAGATAATTCCAGTAGTTTTGTGTTTGTGGATCTGAGAATATCGCCATCTTATAAACACCATCAGGTCCTGATGGAGCTGCTTCTTCAGCTGGTGCTGCAGTAGTTGCTGGTGCTGCAGTAGTTTCAGTTGCTTCTTCTTCAACAACTTCTTCTTCTGCTGTATCGCCACCACATGCGACTACTACTAATGCAAAAACTGAGAAAAGTAATATAAGACGCCAAGACTTGGATCCCTTGAAATTACTCAATTTCTCTCCTTTTTGTATACAAAAAATCCACATATAAATGTGGATGTATTAATCATAGAAAAATTTCGGTTATATTCAATTCTTATTTATTTTTTTTATAAATTGATTTGATATTTTATTTTTAGCTAATTAGTCGAAAAATTAACTGATAAAACCTAATAATTAAGTAAAAACCAGCCAAAAATATAACAAACTTGAAGCCAAAACTATGCATTAATTTTAATCCTGAATGCTATTTCTTTCATATTAAATTTTTCTCTTATGTTGTTTTCAATAAAAGATAAATAATTTTTTGGAATTCTTGAACTTAAAGAGAATCCAAATTCTGGAGGTTTTGTTGAAAATTGTGTAACAAATTTTAATTTCGCTTTTTTACCACGAAATGGATGTGGAGGTGACTTAACCCATAAATCACGGAAGAAACTATTTAATTCTGAAGTCGAAATTCTTAAGTTAAGTTGTTTTTCTATATTATCTATATATTTTGAAATTAAATTTATATTTTTTGTATTTAAAGCAGATATCCTAATTACATTAATCCATCGATATTGTTTTAAATCTCTTTTTATTGAATTGTTAATATTGTCTTTTTGTTCTTGATCTAAAAGATCCCATTTATTGAGTATCAATAACGGTGTAACAAAATTTTCTATCGAACTTTTTAAAATTCTTTTGTCTTCAAAAGATAATCCAATTTCAGAATCAACAACAATTAGAGCTATATCTGTATTTTCAAGAGATTTTATTGCTATCTCAGATGAATACCTATCAATCTGTTCCTTTTGTTTTTTACGAGGTATACCAGCAGTGTCAGTTATTAAATATTTTCGTTCATTTGCAACTAAATTTTCTTCTATTTTATCTCTAGTTGTTCCTGGAGTACTAGAAACTGTAGACCTTTCTTTATTTAGTAGAGCATTAAACAAAGTTGATTTCCCTGCATTGGGTCTACCAATAATTGTTAACGAGGTTATCTGGTTATCATTTTGATCAGATTGTATAGCTAACTTTTTTAAATATTCATGTATTTGCTCCAGACCTAATTTGTGATAACCCGATACAAAAAAGTATTCATTATATATATATTTGTAAAAACGTTTATCGAGAGAGTTTTCATTAAAATTTTCACACTTGTTAAAAATCGTAATAACATCTTCCGAAAGGTTCTTTTTGTTAATGATATTAAAAATTGAATCTAGCGCAGAGAAATCTTTTGTGTGTACATCAATTATAAAAAATATCTTGTTGGCATCTTTTATAAATTTATCAATATTGTTTTGATAATTAATGTTGAACTCATCTGGTGTTTCCAGGAATCCAGGTAGATCAGAAAGTAAAATAACTTTATTATTTTCATAATTTATAGTTTTCGATATTTTATCCCTTGTAGTGTTAGGTTTTGAGGCAATTATTGATGTTTTATGTCGAGTTAACGCGTTAATAAGTGTTGATTTTCCTGAATTTGGCAAACCTAACAACAAAATTTCTGGATTTTTCTTTTTAATCATAATCTATAATATAGCTATTCTAATTACATGGTTGATAAACTTTACTTGGTTAACCCACGAGGATTTTGCGCTGGTGTTGAGATGGCTATTAAAGCTTTATCTTGGATGTTAAAAATTTATGACGAGACAATATACTGTTATCATGAAATAGTTCATAATAAATGGATTGTCAGCAAGTTTGAAGATCATAATGTGGTATTTTTTGATGATCCGACTGAAATACCTGAAAATTCTGTAGTAATGTTATCGGCCCATGGAACGGCACCGGATGTTGAGAACAAATTTAACTCTATATCTTCACTGACAATCAATTCTGTATGTCCATTGGTAACAAAAGTTCATCATGAAGCTAAAAAATACACAACTAATGGTGCTGAGGTTATATATGTTGGACATAAAGGTCACGATGAAGCTTTAGGTGCATTAGGTGTTTCACCAGATAAGATGCATCTTGTAGAAAATATAGAAGATGTAGATAAACTTGAAATTGAAGGTGATGCAGCACTTTTAGCTCAAACTACTTTATCTCTCTCAGAATGGGAACCTATCATGAACTATTCGCAAGATAAATATGAAAATTTATTAATGCCTAGAAAAAGTGATTTATGTTACGCAACTACTAATAGACAAAGTGCTATTGTTGAAATTTTGGATGAAGTAGATGCGGTCGTTGTTGTTGGATCCGATAATTCAAGCAATACAAAAGCTCTAGTAAATATGGTAAAAAATAAGGGTTGCGAAGCACATCGCATAGATAATGTAAATGAATTAAAAAATTTAAATTTACCAAAAAATATTGCAGTTACTGCCGGGGCATCAGCGCCTGATCATTTGGTATTTCAGATTATAGAATCTTTAAACCCAAAAAAATTAATAGAGTTTAAACATAAAGATGAAGAAAAATATTTCCCATTACCTAAAGAATTAAGAAATAATGTAAGTACAATATCTGATTTTTTGATAAATCTTTGTGATTCAGAAAATAAACCTGAGATTAAGCAGGGTATCAAAAATGATAAAGATTGGTCAGCTACTGAAGCTTTAAGTTCTTTGTAACGATATCTATCAATTGCTCAATTGTTTTATCATTATTATTAATCACAATTGCACCTTCAGGCACAACTAGAGGTGAATTTTTCCTGGATAAATCTCTTTTGTCTCTTTCAGAAATATCATCTACAGTTTCCAAGTTTTTAGATTGTTCAATTCTTCTTGCACTTCTAATATCCTCATCTGCATCTAAATAAATCTTTAAAGTCGCATCTGGAAATACAACACTGCCCATATCTCTTCCTTCTACAACTAATCCTTTATCAGCAGATGATTGAACAAATTTTAATACATTATCAACTATCGCTCTTATTTCAATTTGTTGTGCAAGCTCAGAACTTTTTGTATTTAGTTCTTTTGTATACAAATCATGCTCGTGATAAATATTTTCGTCAATTTTGATTTTTAAAGGTTCGAAAGATATTATTTCAAAATTATCAAATCCTAAGTCATTTGTATCCAAAAAATATTTAGCTATCACTCTATATATAGATCCAGATGAAAAAAATGTAATACCTAATCTGTCTGATATTGCTTTACCCAGAGTTGTTTTACCACTTCCCGAAGGACCATCGATTGTAATAATTAATTTATTCATTTATATTAATTTTAACTAAATCCCCTGGTGACAAATCTTTTATAGAATATTTTCCAATTCTATTTCTTTTTAGAGAAACAATTTTTAAATTATTAAATCTAAATATCCTTCTTATTTCATGATTTTTACCAGTCATAAGTGTTACTTCGTATGTGTACTTATTTATTAATTTATAGTTATTAATTTTCAAAACTTCCCCATTATGATTTATGTTTTGTTTAAATTTTTTCCCTTTTGGGAATGGATTTTTAATTTTAATTAAATATTTTTTAGAAATTTTATTTTTTGCATTGAATATACCATTTAACCAATCACCATCTGTACTAAGAAGCATCAATCCTTCTGAATCTTTATCTAATCTTCCACCAAATTTTAGATAGGACTTCCCGATTAAATCAAAAATTATTGGTGCATCACCTTGTTTTTGGTGTGAACAAATATAACCCTTTGGTTTATAAAATTTGTAGTACTCATGTCTACCTCTTGATTTTATTACTTCCCCATCTACTTGAATAACATCTTCTTCTTCTACAATTGTTCCAACATTAACAATATGATTATTTACTTTTACTTGTCCTGCAGCTATTTTTTCATCTGCTTTTCTTCTCGAAATGAACAGATTTTGCGCCAAATATTTATTAAGTCTCAAATATTTTATTCCTCTTCATGTACATCAGAAAAGTAATCTCCTAGTACTGGAAGTTCACTAATTGAATTAATATCTAATTTTTCAAGAAAAAGTTGTGTTGTAGAGTATTGATGGGGTGATCCTGGAACATCAAGTACACCAGATTTTTCAATCAGCCCCCTTGATTCTAATGTTTTTAAAGAAGATTCTGACTCTACTCCCCTAATCTCTGTAACTTTTAATTTTGTAACAGGTTGTTCATAAGCAACTATAGAAAGTGTTTCAAGTGCTGGTGTAGACAAACCTCTCAAAATTGATGGTGGTTTAAAATCAATTAACTCTTTTGTTACATCATCTATTGTTGAAAAATCTGAGTTTTTATCGTTATATTTAATTTTAAATCCAAAATCGGATTCAATTAAATTATTATTTATTTCAGAAAAATAAACGAAGAGCTCTTCTTTGGAAATGTCAAAATTATCGCAAAAATAAGAATGTTCAACCGCACCATCACTTACTAATAATATTGAGGTAATTATTTTTTTATAGTTCATTGTTTTTTAATGTTAATACTGTTTGATTCTTGTTCAGCTTTTATAAATCCCCACCTTACCGCTTCTAAAAGTGCTAGAAAAAAAGCTACAGCTTCTTCTGTTGAATTCAATTTATCAATAAGTTCTTCGAAAGATGTATTAATTCTAGAATCAACTTCATAAAGAAAGGTGTCTATTGCTTTCTGTAAGTCAGGTAAGTCTTTATCTATATGTTGGAAACCTTGTATAGTCTTATATCTTCTAAAAACTTCAACAGAAGTTTCAAAAAATTTATTACTATCAATTGAATATTCAATATCAGGTTTTGGAAATAGATTTCCGGTTTGGTAATACTTAAATGAATTTAAAAACCTTTCATTTTTTTTTATACGTGAAGCCAATGCGATACCAATTTCTGAAAAGGCTTTAAATTGTAAAAGCCTAGCAAATGCCAAATCTTTATCTTTCATTATCTGTACTTCGTCAATCCACTCAATTTCTTCATCTTGAGGAAGTAATCTTTTAGCTTTCATTTCAAAAAGTGATGAAGCAAGTAATATAAAATCAGCAAAACTTTCTGTTTCACTATCTAAATTTTTTTGTTCTAATCCAGATATAAGTTCATGGAGATTTTCTTCAATCTGTGATTTATTATTTGAATATTTTATAAGTAACGATTCTAAACTCTGAATTAAATAGTTTATTTCCATTAAAAATCAGTTTTATCTAATATTTTATTTTTATTTGTGAGTAGATTATCAAAGTAATATATTGATACTTCATCATCATCTAATTCTTTTAATAATTCATATCCGATATCTTCGTGGTTTTTGTAATTCTCAGATTTTCTAGATTTATATATTCCTAAATCAGTAAAGATTCTAAATATCCATGAATATTCTGAAATAGATTTTCCAATATCATGAAGAAGGGCAAGCTTTAATATATTCTTATTGTCAGTATATTTCATGGTTCTATGTAGAACTTCAATTGAATGATGTCTATCTGCTTTATTTAATTTCCAGAATAATATTTCTAAATTCGAATTTTCTAAAGTTTTTGAAACTAATAGCTGGTCCACAACTGAAATATCTCTATAGAATAAAAATCTAACAGCTCTTCTAGCTTTTATAAACATGTCTTTCATGATCTAGGATGGCTTTCTATAAATGCTTCTTCTAAAAATGCTTTAGTAACTTTAGTATATATCTGTGTAGTTGAAACAGAACTATGTCCAAGAAATTCTTGAACCGTTCTTAAATCACATCCACCCTCAAGCATATGAGTTGCTGCTGAATGTCGTAATATATGTGGGTAAATACTTGTATTAATTCCTACTTTCAATCCAGTTGATTTAATTATTCTAAAAACTGCCGTCCTATCTAATTTTTTATATGATTTTGAGATAAACAAGTTATTATTTTTAATATTTTTAAATTGATTTCTTAATTCAAGATATTTTTCAAGATTGAATATTATTTTAGAACCCAAAGGAACAATTCTTTGTTTTGATCCTTTTCCTTCAAGCCTTACAAATGCATCGTCAATATCAATATCTGATTCCTCAACATTGATAAGCTCAGATACCCTGCAACCTGTTGAGTACATAAAATCAATTATTGTCTTATTCCTCGAAGAAATAAATAAATTATGATCATAAAAATCTATCAGTTGTTCAATTTCATATGGTGAGAGAATATTTGGCAATTTTTGCTCAGACCTTATGGAGATATTGTTGATTTCAATATTGCTTATAAAATTTTCTTCTATTAAAAATTTTAAAAATTGATTAACTGATGATTGTATTCTTTTTTTTGTTGACCCAGAATATTTTTTGTTCTCAGCACTCTTCAGATATTTAGTTGTAATAAAATTGTCAATATTGAAGTACACATCATTATTAGATACTTTATTTATATCACTAATGTACGCATTAATTGTATTCTCAGACAATCCTTTTTCATAAATTAAAAAGTCTCTATAAGAATCAATTAATAAACTAATCTCTAACTTTTGCTTCATCATCTATTGTTTTTTGCGTTACTTCAATTTTCTTTGACGCTTCAATAAATGAATTAAACATAGGTGCTGGTTCCCATGGTCTAGATTTAAATTCAGGATGAAATTGTGAAGCAACAAAATAAGGATGGTCTTTTATTTCAATCATCTCCACTAAATCTTCATCAGGAGATACACCACTAAATATTAGGCCATTTTCTTCTAGCTGATTTCTAAACCTATTATTTACTTCATATCTATGTCTATGTCTTTCATAAACTATTTCATTATTGTATATAGAAGAAGCCAAAGTATCTTTTTTTATCTTACAGGGATATGTGCCCAATCTCATTGAAGCACCTACATCATCTTTTTCAAGATTCTGATTTGGAAGAATATCAATAACTGAATTGTTTGATGTTTGAGAAAATTCACTAGAATTTGCATCACTTATTCCACAGACATTACGAGCAAATTCAATTACAGCGCATTGAAGACCTAAGCATATTCCTAAAAACGGTATCTTATTTATTCTCAAATACTCAACGGCAGTAATTTTCCCTTCAATACCCCTGTAACCAAACCCTCCTGGAATTACAACACCGTGAAGTTGTGATAATTCCTCTACTTCAAAATTGTCAGCATCTATCCAATGTAAATTTAAGTTCACCTTATTTTGCAAGCAAGCATGTTTTAATGATTCAACAACTGACATATAACTATCAGGTAAGCCAAAATATTTTCCTAAAATAGCTATTTCAACATTCTGATTTACACCATCTTTAAGAGACATCATTGAACGCCAACTATCAAGATTAGGTTTATTTGAATTTAAAGAAAGTCTCTTGTCAACAGCGCTATCCAAACCCTCCTCAAGCATTTTTAATGGAACGTCATATATATCTGGCAAATCAGGGGCATTTATAACATTATCTGACTCTACATCACAAAAAAGTGAGACTTTACTTTTTATTTCATCAGTTAAGTTTCTATCGGATCTTAAAACAATCAAGTCAGGACTTATACCATAACTTCTCAGCATAGAGACAGAGTGTTGTGTAGGTTTGGTCTTTAACTCAGTACTAGGTCCAATAAACGGAACTAAAGTGACATGAACAAACATGACATTTTCAGAGCCAAATTCTTTACGTATTTGTCTTGCAGCCTCTAAAAAAGGTAAAATTTCAATATCACCGACAGTTCCACCAATTTCAGTAATTTGAACGTCTACTTCATTTGATATTCCTTTAATTCTTCTTTTAATTTCATCTGTAATATGAGGAATTACTTGTACAGTTGCTCCAAGATAATCACCTTTTCTTTCACGCTCAATAACTTTTCTATAAATACTTCCGGTAGTGACATTTGCATCCTTTCTTAAATTTACTCCTGTAAATCTCTCATAGTGTCCGAGGTCTAAATCTGTTGTTGCACCATCTTCCGTAACAAAAACTTCACCATGTTGAAAAGGATTCATAGTATCAGGATCTACATTTATATATGGATCAAGCTTTTGATTAACTACTGTCAGACCGCGTGATTTGAGCAAGTTTCCTAGAGATGCAGAAGTAATCCCTTTACCAAGACCAGAGACTACACCGCCAGTGACAAATATGTATTTGGTCACGTGAAAATAATAACACGTTTATTTTTAAATTAAAGAACTATCTAAGTATTTGATTTAAAAATAAATCCAATTTGGGAATATCAAGTTCTGCTAAAACTTCAAGATTTCGAGAAGATAATTTATAATTGTATGTTTCATCAGTCTTAGTATCACTTAAATATTCCTCTACCCCATCAAACTGAATTGAATAATGTTGTTCTTTAGGAATCTTAATATTTAATTCAGAACCATTATCAACAACTATAGATCTAGGAAATTTAGTAAATGGAGATATTGGTGTAATAATCATTGTTTCCAGACTTGTTTGAACAATAGGGCCACCAGCTGAATAATTATAGGCTGTAGAACCAAGTGAAGTTGAAATAATTATTCCATCAGCTCTCAATTTTACATTTTGATTATAAACATCTAGTTCAATATCTAATATTCGTGTTGGAGAATTTTTAATTATTACAATTTCATTAAAAGCAGGAAGGTTTTCATCTCCATTTTGAATTACTGGAGTACGTTTTTTAATATTATCAGGTTTTTTATCAGCCAAGAACTTTGGGAAGTCAATTTCATTTAGTGAGTTAACTAGATATCCAATTCTTCCTGAGCCAATATTTAGAACTGGTAAATGAGAAAGCCAAGCAATTTTCATTGCCCTTAATGCAGTTCCGTCACCTCCAACACTTATAAGTAAATTACTTTGTTCTAATTTTGAATTTTTTTTATCTCTTTCGTCAATATTCACAACATCATATTCAGTATCATTAGATTTCAATATTTCAATAAGAGTCTCGTAATGTTTTGATTTCAAATATTTTTTTGAAGTCACAATTGAAATTTTTTTCATATATTTATATTACACGTTACTTATAATGTTCATAAAATGATTCCTATTTCAGATATTAATCCAGCAAAGAACACTCCCGTAATTTCTAGAATATTTATTATCTCAGTTGCGTTGGTTTACATATTGCTACAACCTAAAAATAGTAATGAGCTGTTTAATTTTTTTTATGAATTTGCAGCAATACCATGTGAACTATTTCTCAACAAACCCATTTCAGGTACTCAATTTTATGGCAATGATTGCAGTTTATTAGGAAATGATTTAGTCTTTCCAAAAAAAAATATATACATAAGTATTCTATTTTCCAATTTTTTTCATGCTAATTTTGTACACATTCTTGGAAATTTGTGGAGTTTTTGGATATTTGGAAATAATGTAGAAGATAAATTAGGAAAAATAAGGTTTTCTTTCTTTTTATTAATAATTGGATTTTTAAGTATAGGTGTTCATACAATCATAAATTTTAATAGCCTTGTTCCAGTTGTTGGAGCCTCTGGAGTTGTATCAGGAATCATGGGTGCATATGTTTATTTATTTCCTAATGCAAAATTGTTAGTGTTAGTTCCATTTGGAATATTGTTTCCAACAACGATAAAAGCAAGAACGTTTATGTACTTTTGGTTTGTATCTCAGATATTTATAGCTATAGGTTCTTCAAATATTTCTTGGGAAGCTCATATTGGTGGTTATCTTTTTGGATATTTGATAATTAAGTTATCAAATTATAAAAGGTACACTTTCTGAAAAAGACTTTAATTTGATATCTGCTAAATCTGTAGACTCAAAGTTTTTAACACCAGATTCTACAAGAATTGTTTTAGATTTAATTTTTTTACCGAAAAAGATATCGGTATCTACTCTATCACCAATAACATAATCAAAATTGAAATTTTTCGCTCTACAGTATTGGATATAATATTTATCTGGTTTTCCTAATGAATCAATGTTGATATGAAGATCATCTTCAATCATTTTTACCACAGCACCATTCCCAGGTAAATCTTCATTTTCAGATGGAAAAGTTAAATCTTTGTTTAAACATAAAACATCTTTACCATTTTGTATAAAATCTTTCATTAAATTAATTTTGGAAATTTCATTTTTATTTTTTCTTCCAATCAGAATTAAGTCTGCTTGATCTATGTTTGTAATTTTCTGATTTATACTTTTTACAAATTTTTTTAAGTTTGAAGATCCATATACAAATATTTTTATGGTTTGATCAGCAAATAGTGATTCTAATATATTTAATGGAGTAATAATTTTCGATAATTCTACTTCTAAACTCAATAAATTTTCTAATTTTTCTTTTATTTCATATGGAGTCTGTGAACTATTGTTGGTAATAAAAAATATATCAACATTGTTTTTTATTAAATATTTATAGCTTTCTTTTACACCATCTATTAATTCTGTACCTTTATAAATTGTTCCATCAAGGTCTGTAGCGATTGTTATCACGCTTTTCCTCCATAAGCAAAATACGTGCTGTTATTCCGCTAGCCTCATAAAAGTTTTTACCGGTTCTATCACTTGGTAAAGTGATAGTTCTTAATTTGATTTTTAAATCTTCTAAATATGACCTTATAGAATTAAGCATAAAAGTACCCAGTCCTAATTCTCTACATTCACTTAATATATAAATTTCTGACAATACTGCATAATCAAACTGAAAAGTAAGTTTTGAGTATCCTATGATATTATCATCTGCATATAAATTAAAATATTTATCTTCAGGTGTACTAAACGACTTGTAATACTCTATTAAATCTTTGTCTATTTTTGACAGTTCGTTAAAAAACTTATTCTGAATTTCTTTGTTAGTTTCCTGAGCTATCTCTAATTTAAACGATTTACCAAAATCAGAATGGCTATACACAATCTACACAAACTTTAGCTCTTGGTTTAGCTAACGCAGTATTTCTTAATACTAAAAAGCAAACAGAACATGTAAATTCATCTGCTTGTATGTCTTGAACTACCTCATCTAATTTAAGGTCAGATTTTTTTACATTTCTTTTTTCAGCAGCATCAACAGACATAAAAGATCCTTCAGATTCATCTGCATCCTCAACAGATTTTTTTTCAGTTTCAACTCTTGCTTCTAAAGATTCAGTTTCAACTTCTTCTTTTTCTTCTTCCTCTGCAGGAGGCTCAATATCATCAGAATCTTCCTCTTCTTCTAGATCTTCTAACGTTGGCTCTTCAAGCTCTTCTTGTTCTTTTTTTGCCATTATTTTTCCTATTTGCTGATTAAATATTACTAAATTTTAAACCGTATGGCACGATTTTTAATAAATATATCTGCTGGACCATACCCAAAAAAATCTCCGTCAATCTCAATAGGGTCTATAGAATTGACAGTTAATTTGCTTAATCTTTTTAGTTTGACTGAAGATTGTGTTAAATGTAACCCTTTTTTAGCTAGAAAAAATATTTGCATTGCTTTTATTTTAGTGACTGCAAACACTTGTATATTGAATAATCCGTCTTGCAAACTTGATTTTGGAGATATGTTCCATCCCCCACCAAAATATTGAGCATTGCAAACGGAAATATTAAATGCCTTTCCAGTAAATTCATATTTATCATTTGAAATAGACATCTCTTTTGCTCGAGCAGTTATTATTTTTATCCAAAAACTTAAAGGATATCTAAATGCTCTAAATAAATTTGGAAACTTTTCACTTACTTCAACAGTGCTAGCTAAAAATCCTATATTTAAAACGTTAATGAAGTATTTAATATTTTTGTCATTTTTAATTAAACCAACGTCAACTTCGTAAAAATTTTGGTTACTTAAATGCTCTATTGCTTCTTCAATATTTTGAGGAAGAGCGAAAGTTCTAATAAAATCGGAACCACTGCCACCAGGTAAGCACGATACTTCAGGCATTGTGATATTGTTTTTCATTAATGAGTTAACTAAAGCATTTAACGAACCGTCGCCACCAATAGAACAATATTGATAATCTGATGGATTATTGTATTTTTGTATTATTTCATCTATTTCAGTTATTTCCATTGTTTGAAAATAATGAAATTTTATTCCTTTATTGCTTAATAATTCTTTAATGTATGTTTCATTTATATGTTTACCTCTTGAATTTAAATTATGGATAATTACTACAGTTTTCATGACATAGATTTTTGGATCAAATTATTGTCAAACATATTATATATTGCCTCAAACTCTTGGTCTTGGTAGATATTAAATAGTTTCTTTGAGAGTTCAGACCCCTCTTTCGCTGCTTTTATAAAATCTCCAATGTTTATATTGAATTTAGTTACAACATATTCGATATTGTTAGTTTTATAAAATTCATAAAATATACTGAACCATGTTAAGTTTAGGTTTGTAAATTTTTTGATACTGTGTTTATTTTCTAGTTTGTTTAAAATTTCCAGACTTGATTCAAAATAACTCAATAGATTATCAAACTCATCGCTTGTCGCAACATCATATATATTTGAAGATATACCAGAAGAGACAAACATAAGATAGAATTCAAATGTTTTTACAGATTTAATTTTATTGTACAAGTATATAGAGGGAATTAATTGATCCCTGTGGGTTTCAATAAGAGTTTCTCCCATGCTTGTATTGATGAAATTTATATCTTCCAGAACTTTAAGTTTTGAATTAAATGCATTTTTTAAACTATCTATGTTAAATGAATTTTGAAATGCAAAAAAACTTTTATTTAAGATTTCTATACATTCATCTGCAGAATAAATATTCAATAAATTAAGTATTGAAAAATAGTTTATGGAAAAAGCTGAATTTAAGTTACTTGATTCTAATGTAAACAAATTAGAGTACCATTCTGGGTTAATGTTTTTATCATATGATAGAAAAGCATATCCTTTATCATCAATACCTCTTCTACCTGCTCGTCCAGTTAATTGAAGAAACTCGGATCGAGAAATTAATCTTGATTTAATTCCATCATATTTATTTAATCTGTCTAAATAAATTGACTTTGCTGGCATATTAATTCCTAATGCTAATGTCTCTGTTGCAAACAAAAAATTAATGTACTTATTTAAAAATAAGAATTCTATAAATTCTTTAACAATTGGAGCTAACCCTGCATGATGAAACGCGACACCCCTGGACCACATCCATAAATGTTCATCTAAATTTAACAGAGTATGGTCTGATAAGTCTAAGTCATCAAATATCTCATAAAATTTATCTCTAATTAATTTGTGATCATCAACAACTTTTCGATTATTTGCTAGTTGTCTAGCTTTTGATTCTACTCTTTCTCTTGAAAAATGAAAAAATATACATGGGGTTAACCACTGATTTTCAAGAAAATTGACTTGTTCATCTAAACTAGGCTTTTTCACATTCTGGGTTAATTTTGATAACTTAGAATTATTATTATCTTTTTTTTTGTTTGTTGATTTTAAAATTTTAATACTATTTGAAAGCTTATTAGTAGTAATCAAAGATATCTCTAATGGGACTGGTCTTTGATTGTTTTGTATCAAGGATGTAGGACCTCTCAAGGAAACAATCCATTCCAAAAACTCATGTTTATTTTTGACTGTCGCTGATAGGCATAAAAATTTTATTCCTAAATCTGCATGAATTAAAATCTCTTCCCATGTTGTGCCTCTTTCAGTATCACCTAAGTAATGGACCTCATCTAGAATAATTAAACCTGTATTTTCAAGTTTTTTATCTTTACTAAAAATCATATTCCTAAGTATTTCAGTTGTAGCAATAATCAGATCTTTATCCTTGTCTATAGTTCTATCACCGGTTAAAAGCCCTACGTCTACTCCTGCTTTTTTAAAATCATTATATTTTTGGTTGGACAATGCTTTAATTGGTGTTGTATAGAATATATTTTTATTTTTTTCTAGATAAAAATCTATAGACTTCTCTGCAATAAGAGTCTTACCAGAACCAGTTGGTGCAACAACTAATACATTATTATTACCCTTTATATCAGAAATTGCATCAATTTGAAATTGATCTAAAACATACATATGACTAATTTTTTCGATTCAAATAAATCACTAATTCAATTAAAAGATACAACGGTATTGTAAAGACAAATAACGTTATTGGGTCACCAGTTGGGGTTAGAATAGCAGAAAAAATCAACACGAAAATGAACACTTCTTTTCTATTATTTGTAAAAAACGATAACTTAAGAATATTTTTTTTAATCAAAAAATAAATAACAAGAGGTGTTTGAAAAGAAACACCAAAAATTAAAGATATTCTAGAAACTAATTGAAAATAATTTTGGGTTCTTAAAATTATTTCTGATTCATTGAATTGTAGTAAAAATTTTATACCTATTGGAAAAGTTTGATAAGCTGCAAGTAAACCGCCATAAAAAAGTAACAAAAAAGATAATATGTAGATAATGTATGTGATGGTTTTAAGATCATTTACAGCAGGTTTAACAAAATTTGCAATGATTAAAAAGGTTATTGGGAACGTTGCAATAAAAGATACAAGCAAAGTATTTGATATTTTTACTTGAAATCCTTCATAAATAGTAAAAGCTACTAAATCTGATTTTGTATAGCCAGCTTTTACTAACGGATCTGTTAATAAATTATAAATATCTATGTAGTTCATGTAAAAAAATACAAACGCGGAAATCAAAATAACTATTGATAAAATAATTCTTTGATTTAGTTCTTTAAAATGGTCAAAAAATGGTTTTTGTTCCATTTCACTCCTCTTCTATCCATACCCATTTTTCTTCTATAGATTCATCACCTATAATTTCTCTTTTTAATGAATCATTATTTGATAAAAATTTAACTGCTTTAGATAATTTTGACTTATCCAATAAACCCAGTGAAAGTAAAACAATTATTACTAGCTCAATTAAACTCATTCAAATTCTCCAATAGATTATCTTGTCTTATTTTAATTTCATCGATAATTTTTACGGGTGATAATACATTAATGTACTGCCTGTTTTTTATTGAAAAATCGATTGCATTTTCGAAAGAATAAAAATTGATAATTAGATTGTCTTGATTCACTTTGAATGTTGTACTGTCTAATGTCTTGAGAAAGTTATTATCTTTGATTTGGTATTTTACTTTGATAGTTGATCTTGAAGATGTTTGACTTGTCGTACTTTCATTAATATTTATACCTACAATTCGATCAATTAGAAATGTTTTAATTACTTTTTCATGTATATCAAGAGCTTCTAAAATTTTACCGTCATGATTTGATTTTAAAGCTATTGGATTAATGAAATATGTTTGTGCTTCTGTTTTTCCAAGTTTTATATATTCTATTGTACTTATCTCTTCAAATGAAAAGCTATCAGATTTATCATCTGCTGTGGGCAATCCATCTATATCAAAATATTCTGATAGTATTTTGTAGAATTCCATAATTTCTTTTGTTGAATTCTTTAAAGCAACAAAGTTATCTTGCATAGTAAGTAAATAATACAAATTAAATAATTCTGAATCGTTAATTGATGAAAGTTCAACAACAGAATCGTTAAAAAAGAAATTTATTTCTTCTGCATCTTCATTTACCTCATAATCAATAAGAATGTCATCATAATCTGTATAAATTTGTGAGAAAATATCAAGAATATAAAATAATTCTTTTTTGGTTATTTTCATATTTTCTAAAATTTCAGATATTTTCCATTTCTCTTTACTTTGTACAAATTGAATAAAATTATGTAAAATTTGGAAATCTATTTTTTTAGACATTTAACAAATCCTTAATTAAATTTACTTTGTTTAATTTTTGAATTTCATATGATCCATCACAAAGTAATAGAAAGATTAATAAACCATTAGAATCGTTTGTCTTGATTACTTTGAGATTATTTTTTTCTCTTTTAACAACTCTATGAGAAAATACATTTTTATTGACTTCATATAGATTATCTGGAATAGAAATATGAATTATCATCAAATCTTCTAGTTCTTCCCAAGAGAATTTTATATTTTTGTATTCGGTCTTGTATAAATTTTCCTTATTACCCAGTCTCATATTTTCTATGTAGTCAAGTTTGAAAGTTTTGAATTTGCTATCTTCAATAGCACCTAAGTACCAAGTTCCATTAAAAAGTCTTAATCCTTGTGGTTTCACTTTTCTATATTTTGAAAGATATTCGAAGCCTAATCTTCTTTTTTCATTCGTTGCTTTAGTTATCTTAGAAATCATTTCTGTTTTTTTATCATTAATTCCTTGAAGTGAATAATTATTTTTTAAAAGTAAATATGTGTTAAAAAAATTACTTAAATTAACATTTTTGTTTTTTTTAATATCATTAAAAATATATGAACCACCCATGGTATAGCCTGATTCATCATGGGACCATTTATCGTTACTGTATTCTATTAGATAACCGAATGATCTAAGTAATGATTTATCTCTCTCAAATGCTCTTCTAAAAGCTTGATCATTTAAATCGCGGTAATCTGGTATTGAATCTTTAATTTTGCTTGTGGATATTTTTATATCATTATTGAATAAATTAAGTAATTGAATTAATCTTTTTAATACATTTTTCATAACTTTTATTTCTTATTTTAGATTTGCTTATCAAAAATACTATTAAATAAATTTATATAAGACATCATCATTGTAATATATACATTATGAAAGTTTGGATAGACCAAGATTTGTGTACCGGAGACGGCCTTTGTGAGGAAATTGCTCCGGATGTTTTCGTTGGTTTAGATGACGGTCTTTTCTACGTTAAAGAAGGTGAAAAAATATTCTCTGAAGAGCATGGAAATGTAGGCGGGGCTGAAGGTTTAGCAAATGTACCTAACGGACAAGAAGATGCTGTAGTAGAATCTGCAGAAGAATGTCCTGGCGAGTGCATAATGATTGAGCCTTAATCAAACTTTATAAATCTAGCTGATAACAAAAATCCTGTATGAGATATTAGTTTATTATCTGGCCTTGCAATTTTTTTATTTAAGTACCAATCTCTTAAAATTACTTCTTTAACCTCAATATTTTCAAAATTATTTGATTCCAAGCACTCCTTTGTTTTTATAACTTGGGTGATTGAAGGTAGGTATGAAACCCAAACTATATCAGTATTAATTTTGTTATTATCAAAAAATATCCAGGGTTCCGGTATGTCTGTAATTACAGTATCTATTTCATTTGAAATTTCGGAAAAATTAAAATCATTAAGATCTTGATTGATAAACTTTAAATTATATTCTTCATTAATTTCTTTTATAGATAAGTATCTTTCGATAGTTTTCTTTGCTCTTCGTTGATTAGTTTTACTAATGTCAACAGTAGTTAAAGAGCCTTTTTCATTTAATATACTTACAAGGTACAAAGTTAACGCTCCTGACCCTGTACCAATTTCCAAAACTTTACTTGATGATGAGATATTTGATTCAATAACAATTTGAGAAATATCTTTTGGATATATAATTTGAGGCCCTCTTTTCATGTTTAAGATAAATTCCTTAAATGTAGGTCTGTAAATTTTAAATTCCTGACCTGTAGAAGATTTTAAAATACTAGGAATAGATGTAATATCTTTAAAGTGAAATTTACCTTCATTTGTTATAAATTCTTTAGTAATATCAACAACCGCTAAATACTTGTTGTTATCAGTTTTTACAATTATTAATTCGTTGTCTAAATTCAATTTATATTGCTGATAAAAGAGGAAGTAGCAAAGTTATTACCATCGCACTAGATACAACAATTACAATTACTTTTTGTGTTCTTTTACTCATTTTCTTTTTTTAAATAATTTTTTTTTGGCGCGAACAATTTTTTCAAATATCCTTCCAATTACAATACCAAAAATTAAATAAGGTATTACCTTTGAATCTTTATCAGATATCTGATTTTTTAAATCTTTATAATTTTTTGAAAACTCACTCACTTCAATATTCTCCAAACTATCAAACCAAAAATTAATAAAGATAATAATGCAAATGAAAAATAAATTAGTGACTGAATAAAATATTGACCTTCAAACATCTGTGATAGAACAATTGAAACTCCTGAGAGGATAAATAAAGTTGCAATTGCCAGATAATTTCCTGCCTTAAAATTTTTACGTGCTCCTTTTATTGATTCCTCTATCGGCTCAACGGTTTGTTCTTGTATGTGTTCAAGTAAACTGTCTAAGGCTTTAATTGCGGATACAGGAAGATTAAACACTTTTTTTTATTTACTTTCTATTTGAGATAATTGTTCCAAGAACCCCTTGTACGGTAGCGGCAACAGGCAGGGCTAAGATTGCCCCAACTCCACCAAGTGTATACGCACCAAAGAGTGTAGAAAATACTGCTACAGCTGGATGAATCTCCATTGTTGATTTTGTAACTCTAGGACTTATAAAATAGTTTTCAATTATTTGATATATCAATAGAACTAAAATTGTTGAGAGAATGGATGTTGTGCCTAAAGATATAGAAGCTATAAAAGGTACCAGCCCTCCTAGAAAAGTGCCTACAACTGGAATTAATTGAGACAAAATACCTGCAGAGACGCCAAGTGCAATAGGTGAAGGTAAGCCAACTAGTAAAAAAGCTACTGACAAAACAATACTTGCCAGTACACCTAATATAAACTTAGCTACAATAAAACCTCCGGCTTTAGATACACCAATTGTCCACACTTGATCTATTGATGTAGAAATATTACTAGGCAAAGATTCTTTGAGCTTTACTCTCCATCCGTCACCCTCACTAATCAAATAATAAGTAAAAAAGAAAATTATAAAAATATGACCCAAGGTCCTCAATAACCCCTGGCCTGCAAAAACAACACTGGAACCGACCGTACTCCCATAATCTTTTATAAGAGCATCGAACTGTGACTCTAAATCAGTAGCTTGAATAGAAACCGTGAATCCTTCAACATTAAGCCATCCAATAAAATTATCAAAATACGCTGGTATTTGTGAAGACAAAAAATAAATTTCTTGAACCATTATTGGAATAATTGAAAAGAAAGCTGCACCAATAACTAAAAGAATTACAGAAAGTGAAATTAATGCTGCTAACTTTCTTCCTACTTTTTTTGATAATCTATAAACAACCGGCTCAGCAAGGGCAGCTAAGACAACTGCTACAAATAGGTCAAAAATTAATGACTTAACACGTAAAAATATAAGAACAGAAATAGAAATAAGTAAAATATACAAAAATGCTCTGTTTAGAAGCTCTTGTCTGGTTTCGCCTTTTGGAAGATTCACAATTATTTGACCTTAGTTTGTATTTTATAGTTACGTTTTTGAAGTAATAAAACAATAAAAAACAAAATTAGAAACAAATTAAACCCATATTCAAAATAAGTAATACTTTCATTAATAATTAACCTGCTGAACAGTGAAGATAACGTGAACAATATAGATACAAATATTATTCTTTTTTTATACGTTAAACCTCTGACAGTAACATTTAATAAAAGTATTCCAGTAATAATTCGACCCATTCCTTCAAATGTATTACTTCTCATAAAATAAAATTCACGTAAATTAAAAAAACCATTTTGACCAATTCCGCCTAGAGTCAAGTGAACTATCCCTAAAAGAATCAGTAATGCAGATACCCATGCAAGACTAAAATTTCCCATAGAAAATCTTGCCTTAATAGGTGTAGGCCATGGTTGCAAAGGATTTACCCTTTTAAGTAAATTCGAAGATAATCTAAATATTGATCTTTCATAATTACCAAATACTAATGTTGCAGCTAATAAATAAAACAAACCAACATAAACTGGTAAAGCAAATAAGTATATTGAAAGAACAACAATTAAATGCCATAAATAAATTGTGTAAATATTTGAATGTAAAAAGGAAAATATCCTCCAAAAATATTTGTAGTGAAGAAGCTTTTCTAAAATATTTTTAAAACTAAATAATAAACTTAAAAGAGCAATAGAAGCTATAAAGTAAACAGTTGTCGGAGGATCTTCATTATTTAGATCAGATAATCTATAACTTGAAAATGAGAGAAATAATTTATTTATATAAAGCTGATAATACAAATAACCATAAGAAAAAATAGCTACTGAGGGGAAAATATTTTTATTTATAAGTTGTAATTTTCCATCTGCGTAGAAATAACCAATCTGATGAATAGCTAGCCAAAAAAATAAATAGTTAAATATTTTTAAATAAGCAAAATTAATTGGAAAGTTGAGTGAGTCTATGAGAATTATTAAGGTTATAAATATAGTTATACCTAAATACGGATATTTTTTATGAATATAAATTGTAAATGGTGCAAACATAACCATCACTAAATAAATAGATACCATCCATAGAGGCCATAGAGAAAATTCTACTGAAGAAATTACTCCATCTTCAAAGGTTGTTAGGAAATCTGGAATCATATTTAGGTTTAAAAGAATATTTAATGATGCAGTTATAACAATTACCCAAACAAGAACTGGGCCAATCAAGGCATTTATTCTATCAACTAAATAATTCCACTGACTACCATCTCTACCTACATTTGAGTACCAAGCTATTAAATTACTAAATCCCATAGCAAACATAAATAATGACATACCTACTGTGAACCATGAAATTGTCATAAATGAATCTGAGCTTGTTGATAAATTAGAGATTATAAATTCACCACCAGATTTTTTAACACCTAAAAAAATAAATGAGTTAATTATTAATAAAAGCAATCCTAATGTTTTTACAAAGTCGATAAATCTTTCTCTTGAAATAGAAGTATTTTCAGTTTCAGTCATAACTGATCTAAAAGAATTTATATTTGGAAAAAACAATTTAATTATTTCTATCACATAAATATTTTACATATCTCAAGCGACTTAAATAAGAATATAATTAGATAATGGAAATAGTCGTTTATCAACCCGAAATAGCTGGAAATGTTGGCGCAATTATACGACTATCTGCAAATTCAGGAATTCCTGTTAATTTTATTAAACCTTTTGGTTTCAATATGCAAGAAAACAAAATACGAAGAGCAGGTCTAGATTATCAAGATTTAGCATTTGTTAATAATTTTGAAAGTTGGAATGAATTTTTTAAGATAAATAAAAATAAATCAATTGCATGTCTCACATCTAAAGGAGAAAAAGAATACTGGAACGAAGATTTGAATAATTTTGATTTTTTACTATTTGGTCCTGAGTCGGTTGGGCTTCCAGATAAATTAAGAGAGCAATATGAAAATTTAACAATACCTATGAAAAATAAATCAAGAAGTATAAACTTAGCAAATTCTGTTGGCATTGTTATGTTTGAATCAATTAGACAAGCTAATGTTAAGTAAATTAATTCTAGTATTTGTAGGAGGAGGTTTAGGATCTAGTCTTAGATATTTTGTTAATATATATTCTCAAGAATTAAATTACTCACAAAGTGGTACTGTGTTTGTAAATGTATTTGGGTCGTTTTTATTTGGATTAATTTTTGTAATTTTAGGTAACAAAACATCATTTATGAACATTTTTTTACTGACAGGTGTTCTAGGAGGATTTACTACCTTTTCTCAATTTTCATTTGATGTTATTCAATTACAAAATAGTAGTAATTTAATTTCTATTATGTATGTCCTTTTTTCTTTGTTTCTTTCAATACTCGCATTATGTATTGGGATATACTTAGGTAACAAAATTTTTAATTAAGAAAATGCCAACTTTTGACATAACATCAGAATTTAACAGTCAAGAAATTGTCAATGCTGTTGATCAAGCTTTTAGAGAAATTGTAAATAGATATGACTTTAGAAATACTGGTACAAGTATAGAATTCAATGAAAAAACAATTACACTTAAAAGTTCTACAGAAGAAAGGCTTAAAGCTGCGGAACAAGTATTGAAAGAAAAATTTGTGAAAAGAAATGTATCAATTAAATTTTTATCAGATATAAAACTTGAAAAAACACCCTCTGAAGTCAAACATTTTTATAATTTAAAATCTGGAATAACACAAGAAGAATCAAAAGAAATAATAAGCTTGATTAAAAAAGTTAACAAAAAAGCTCAATGTGCATATCAAAATCAATCAATAAGAGTATCTGCAAAAAAAAGAGATGATTTACAAGAAATTATTCAGTTATTAAAAGATTCAGACATAGATACACCAATAAATTTTGGAAATTTTAGAGATTAAATCTTGGTTTTAACTTTTTAAAAATTAAACGAGAGAATAAAAAACTAAATATTAAAAATAAAATTGTGAATAATAGGCCATCTTCATATGAAGTAGTTAGAAAATACGAAATAATTAATACTGCTGCTCCATAGATAGCCCTAAATATTGAGAAGAGAATAAAAGTTTTAAAAAATTTATGCTCAATTAAATTCTTTATTAATTGCATTAAAATTTGTTTCTAAACTTTGAAATAATTTTATAGACATTATCTCTGATAATTTTAGGAAAAATTTTAAGTACTTTAATCGTTACGTATATTCCACCTAAATCACTTATAGAGTTAATTACGGCATCAGAATAATAAAATCTGTCTCCATTTTTTTCGTACACTAAAGTATCGAGATTAATTTCATGAGATGATAAATTAGCTTGAAATTTTATATCAAGACTTTTATTTTTATTTGATATCCAATTTCCATAAGAAGTACATAAATTACACTCCTCATCAATATATACCTTATTCATTTGTTATAAAATCCATACTTAAAGAATTTACACAATAACGCTCGCCTGTTGGTTGCGGACCGTCCGGAAAAACGTGACCTAAGTGTGCTTCGCAAGCACCGCATGTGATTTCAATTCTTGTCATCCCAAAAGAACGATCTTCTTTTCTATTAATTTTATTTTCTATTGATGCAAAAAAACTTGGCCACCCTGAATGAGAATCATATTTTGTGTCTGAATTAAATAACTCTGCTTTGCAAACTATACATATGTATATTCCATTTCTTTTTTCATTCAATAGTTTTCCAGAAAAAGGTGGCTCCGTTCCACAATTTTGAGTGACTTCATATTCTTCTTTACTTAAATGATTGGTATTAAAATCCATAACTTATTTTAAATCAAATAGGATTAAAGTATATTTCTGTTATTTCTTGAAAATCTGTAGATATTTGATTTTTTAAAGATAAATTTATTTCAACTATTTCATTATCAGAAGTTGAATCAACATAATCAACATTACATAAAGCCAAATATTTATTTGCTCCTATGGATACTACTTTTAAGGACTCTACACTATTTACAAATTCATTGGTTTCGATTAATTTGATTACCTTATCTTTTGTTTGAATGTTAATAGTTTCACCAGTAATTAGATGTTTCATTTCATAGCCTAAAAATAATCCTGACAACATTAGCAATAAACCTATCATTATGGAACTGACAGCATCAAAAATTGGATTACCTGTAACATTTGCAAGAATTGAACCAATAAGTGCAATGCCAAGACCAAGAGTTGCAGCAAAATCTTCTACTACTATTGCTATTAATGGACCATCTGTTGATTTTTTAAGTAACTTAAAAACTGGCAAATTTTTATCAACTGCTTTACTGCGTAATTCTTTAACAGCTTTGTACAAAACATAGAGTTCTAAAATGATAGATACTGATAATACAATTATTGAGATAAATAAATTTTTCAATTCTTTTGGATGAGACAAAGCTTCAATTCCATGTTCTAATGAAACTAATCCACCGATAGTAAAAATTAAAACAGCGACGACTAATGTCCAAAAATATTCTTCTTTTCCTCTTCCTAGAGGATAAATTAATTTATTTGGTTTTTTTGATTGCTTTATTCCAAACCATAAAATAAATTGATTACCTGAATCAACATATGAATGGACTGCCTCTGAAAACATTGCGGATGAAGATGTTATTATTGCAATAACTGTTTTGATACCTGCAATGAAGAAATTAACAGAAAAAGCTAAGAATACTGTTTTTGAAGAATCGTTAGAAGCCATTTTCTTCAAACCATGTAACTAATTGGGGAAATCCTCCGATTCGTACTTCATCTACATATATTTGAGGTACTGTACTAACGCCATTACCTACTTTTTTATAAAATTTTTGACGTTCATCATCATTAGATAAGTCGATTTCATCAAATGGGATATTTACAGAGTTAAGTAAATTTTTTGCACGATCACACCAAATACAATTATCTTTGGAGTAAACAGTAATATTCAACTATTTTCACTTCCTGTAAATATTTCATTTGTTGTTTGAGTTACTCTAATAAAAGTTGTACTTTTCGGTAAATCTTTGAGTTTTTTTGCACCTACATAAGAACACGCTGAACGCATACCGCCCAGTATCGATTGAATAGTTTTATCTAAATCACCTTTATATTTTAATCTAACCTTTTTTCCTTCTGGTGCTCTATGGTCAGCTAAATCACCATAATATGTTTGTTGTGCTTTTGTTGAAGACATGCCATAAAAATCCTTGTACTGAACTCCATTTTCATCAGTAACCAATTCACCACCAGACTCTTTATGTCCTGCAAACATGCCACCAAGCATTACGTAATCAGCT
The DNA here is from genome assembly GCA_902625455.1 of uncultured Candidatus Actinomarina sp. Classification (GTDB taxonomy): domain Bacteria; phylum Actinomycetota; class Acidimicrobiia; order Actinomarinales; family Actinomarinaceae; genus Actinomarina. The sequence continues at coordinate 75,231 of CACOBL010000004.1, forward strand.
CCTGCACCAAAAGCCTTGGATATATCACCAGGATACTTACAGCCGCCATCAGCCATTACATGTCCACCTAAACCATGAGCCGCGTCGGAACATTCTGAAATTGAGGATAGCTGTGGATATCCCACCCCTGCTATGCTCCTTGTAGTACACACTGACCCCGGTCCGATACCTATTTTTACTACATCTGCTCCAGCCAATATTAATGCTTCGGTCATTTCTCTAGTTGCTACATTTCCAGCAATAATAATTTTATCGGGAAAAGTTTCTCTGTAATTTTTTACAGAATTTATAAAATCTTCCCTGTAGCCATTAGCAACGTCAATGCATAAATATTTTATTTCATTATCGAGTGAAAATATTTTTTTGCCAAGATCTAAATCTTCTTTTGATTGTCCTACAGTAACCGCTACGAAGTTTGCATCAAGGTTTTCAATATTTTTTTCCCAGTCTTTAATTGAATAAAACTTATGTATTGCAGTTAACATTTTATGTTTTTGAAGTGTAATAGCAGTTTCAAATGTACCAGTGGTATCCATATTTGCCGAGAATATAGGTATCCCAGTCCAAGTTTCATCTGTATGCTTAAATTTAAATTGACGCTCTAGTACAACCTCTGACCTAGAAACTAGTGTGCTTCTTTTTGGTCTAATAAGAACGTCATCGAATGTTAATTTTATCTCATCTTCAATTCTCATTATTTATATTTGTCCTTTATGCTAAATAACAGACATAATGTTAGTTGAATTTCCGATTTTTGGTGCAGGTATTAATTATTTCCCAACCGAAATATCCGCCTTAAGAGTATTTGAACCAAGATATTTATTACTTATAGCTGATTCAATTTTAAATGAAGAAAATTTTATAGTCAGCTCAAGTCTAAGTGATAAATATGATATAGGTTCTGAAGTGCAAATTGTAGAACATCAAGATATATCTAATGCTGAACAATTGGTAATTATTAAGTGTGTCAAATTGTACAAAATAAACACAATTGATTTAGATAGAGAATATCCATACTGTTTAGCGGAGGAATATACAGAAATAGGTTTACCACCTACAATTGATGAGCTTATTTCGCTTGAAAAAGATATAACAAAAGCAATAGCTAAATTAGTTGAAAATGGAATGGATATTGAGTTGCCAAACTATATATACGACTCACAAAACAGAATTAATAAACTAAATGAGCTTTGTATTGTCATGCCAATGAGTATTAATTTGAGAAATAAAATAATAATTGAAAATGATCTGTACAAAAAATATGAAATACTAAAAAATTATACGAAAGACATTAATGAGAATTAAGTATTATTCCATAAATTATAAAAAGTTGACATTGTTTTTTTCAGACTATTTGAATTTTTGAATAAATTTGCAGACTCTTTTTCAACATTAAAATGTAACAATTCTTTTTGTGAGATTTCACTTGAATACCAATTTGTAAATAAATCTTTTGTAATTTCTGGGTGAAATTGTAATCCATAAGTATTTTGTATTTTAAATATTTGAGGAAATTCTGTTTCGGCAATTAATACAGCATCCTTTGGTAAATCAAAAGTGTCCCTATGCCAAGTAAAAACTTGCCCAGATTCAAATGTATCAGCCAAAGCATCATTCTTGATAAAATCTAAATCTTTAAATCCAAACTCAATTTCTTTAGATAGGTATGCTTTACCGCCTGTTGAGTCAGCAATTAATTGAGCACCTAAACAAATTCCAAGTATTTTTGTATTATTTTCAACTGCATTTTTGAGCCAATTCTTTTCTTTTTTTAAATAATCATATTTCTCATCTTCATAAGCACCCATATGACCTCCAAGAATGATGTAATTATCATTAAAACTAAATTTTTTCCATTCGGCTTCCCAAGCATTTATGGTTTTGATTGATGATGGTAATGTTCCGAGAGTAACATCTGGGTCATTTATTATTGCAATTGTTTTATTCATTTTTTTTATAGTTTGTGCGCGGAAGAGGACTCGAACCTCCACGGGTTTTACCCCACAGGATCCTTAATCCTGCGCGTCTACCAGTTCCGCCACCCGCGCAAACTCAATCAAGAAACCAAAATAAAGATAGTGTTGTAGCTGCAAACAAGACTGCAACAATAGCAGTAATTCTACTTAGGTTTCTTTCAGCTAATGTCTGACCAATGTTTCCAGAGGATCCAGGGCCTCCTAACATATCAGAGAGACCTCCACCCTTACCACTGTTTAATAAAACGAGTGCTACGAGTGCAATAGAAATAATTATGTGAACAGTTATCAATATCGCGGTTATTGTATCCATAAACTAAAGATTAGCCTTTCTCATCTTTTACTTTTGACTGAAGTTCAACTTCTTTTTGAAGTTGCTCAATCTTATCTAAATCGCCTAGATATCCTATTTTTACATTTTCATTTTCAGATATTTTATATGCTAGTGGAATTCCTGTAGGTATGTTGACATCTACTATTTCTACATTAGATAAATTGTCTAGCATCTTAACCATAGCTCTAATGCTATTACCATGCGCAATTACTAGTACTTGCTTTGTTTTTGCTAATTCTATTAAATTTATAAATGTGGGATTTACTCTTTCGACGACTTTTTCTAGCGACTCACCTAAAGGTAATTCTTCTTTAATATTTTCATATTTTTTATCTGTTTTTGGATCAAACTTAGAACCTATTTCAGCAAGTGGTGGAAGTACATCATAACTTCTTCTCCAAAGTTGCACCTGGTCTTGACCGTATTTTTTTGCGGTTTCAATTTTATCTAAACCTTGAAGTGCTCCGTAATGTCTTTCGTTCAGTTGCCATATAGCTTTTGTTTCAATATTGAAATCTGTTTCTTCATTCATTTTGTTCAAAATTATTTCAGCTGTTGATTTAGATCGTTTAAGAAAGGAAGTAAAACAAATCTTAGGTGTAAAATTATATGATAAAAGAGTTTTTGCAGCCTCTTCAGCTTCTTTTATTCCCCTTTCTGATAATCCAACATCAACCCATCCAGTAAATTTATTTTCTAGATTCCAAATGCTTTGACCGTGTCTTACGAATATTAAGTTCATAGTTGTATAGATTTAATTATTTTTACAAACTTTTCAGAATCTAGTGATGCTCCACCAACTAATGCTCCATCCACAATATTTAAATTCAAAATTTCATCTGAATTGTCTGGAGAAACACTGCCACCGTATATAAATCTTGATTTTTCTTGTTCGTAAAATGATTTTGAAGAAATAAGATTTTTTGTAAAATCTAATACTTCTACAATATTTTCTATTGTTGCTACTTGGCCTGTTCCAATTGCCCATATAGGTTCGTATGCAAAAATAATTTCATTTACATTATCTTTACGAATACCCTTCAATCCCTCATTTAATTGATTTTGAATAAAATCTAAATGAGTATTATTTTCGCGATTTTCAACTGGTTCACCAAAACAGAATATAGGAGTTATATCTTGCTCTTGCAATCTTTTTAATTTTAAGTTAACAATTTCATCGTTTTCGTTAAAGAGTGTCCTTCTTTCAGAATGGCCAATTATTGAATAGCTTATATCTAACTTTTTCAATTGTGCAGATGAAACTTCACCCGTGTAAGCGCCTTCTTTAAACATTGAAACATCCTGGGAAGATAATTTCATTTTTAAATTATCAGTTGATATTACAGTTTGTAATGATCTTAAAGATGTGTGGGATGGTGCTAAAACTATTTCTATATTCTCTTCAACATCTTTAGGTAACGAGTAATTAATTTTTTGTAATAATTGAATGCCTTTTAAGTGATCAAGATTCAACTTCCAATTTCCTATGATTATCTTTTTCATAAATTTAAATTATAAGTGGTTCATAAATATTTACACCAGGTAATTTTTTTCCTTCCATAAGCTCCATTGAGGCTCCTCCACCAGTTGATATATGATTGAAGTTTTGAATTTTAGAATATTTATTGATAGCACTAACAGAATCTCCCCCGCCTACTACTGTATAAGCTTTTGATTCAGAAACAGATTTAGTAATTTCTTTTGTCCCATATTCAAATGATTCATTTTCAAACACACCCATCGGTCCATTCCAAAATATCGTTTTTGATGAATGAACTATTTTGCTAAACAATTCAACAGTTTTTGGTCCAATGTCAACTCCAATATCACTTACCTTAAGTTCTTTTAGTGGTTTATCATTTCTATAACTTGAAAATAAATCATCAGTAACACCAAAGTCTATTGGTAAAATTATTTTTTTTCCATCTCTAGAATTCAGTAGCTCACCCGCAGTATTTAAAAAATTATCTTCACACAAAGAAGCTCCTATCTCATAGCCTTGTGATTTAAGAAATGTAAAGCACATTCCACCTCCAAGAATAAGATTATCTACTTTTGGAAGAAGATTTTTAATCAAATTTAACTTATCTGATATTTTCGCACCTCCCATTATTACTGTATATGGTTGATTTGGGGATTCTAAAAGCGATTGTAATTCATTTATTTCTTTATTCATTAAGGGTCCTTGATAAGAATTAAGGTATTTTCCTACTTCAATTATTGATGCATGGTTCCTATGTGCTGCTCCAAAAGCATCTAAAATAAAAGTATCAAATGGTTTTGCAAGACATTTTGCAAACTGAGTATCAGATTCTCTTTCACCTTCATAAAATCTTAGGTTTTCCAAAACATAAATTTTAGAGGAATATTCTGATTGAAAAATTGATGATAGTTCCATCACATCATCATTAATAAATACGACATCTTCATCTAAAATTTTTCTCATTTCCTTAGCTATTGGCTTCAACGTAAAATTTAAGTCAAATCCAGTTGGTCTTCCTAAATGACTTATAAATGTTATAGTTTCTGAAATTTTTTTTATTTTATAAATTGAAGATAGGGCTTGTTTTATTCGAAAATTATCACTTATATTTCCATTTGAAATAGGAACATTTAAATCTGATCTTATTAAAACATTGCCTAAATTCATTGTCACAGGTTTTATGCTTCTTTCATGTCCCTGTGTAGAACAACGGCATCATTATTTTCTGATTTTAACCATTTAGAAACCTCTTCTGCCATAACCACGCTCCTATGTTTTCCACCAGTACAACCAATGGCTATGCCGACATATGATTTGCCTTCTGAGATGAACCGAGGAAGTAAAAATTCAACCATATCTTTTATTTTTTCTAAAAATATTTGAGCATCTTCAAAAGATAGAACATAATTTCTTACCATTGGTGACTGACCCGTTGAAGCTCTAAGCTCTTCTCTCCAGTGAGGATTAGGTAAAAACCTAACATCAAACACTATATCTGCGTCTCTAGGTGTACCATTTTTAAATCCAAATGAAGTAACAGATATTTTCAGATCTTGACTTGAAGCTTCTCCCTGAAAACCTTCTATAATTCTTTTTCTCAATTCATGGACATTCATATCGGTGGTATCAATTACTTGATCAGCTAATTCTCTTATAGGCTTCAACAATTCTCTTTCAGACTTTACAGATTGTGAAATAGATTCCATACCCATAGGGTGTGGTCTTCTATTTTCTTCATACCTTTCAATTAATGTTTCGTTGCTTGCGTCTAAAAATATGATCCTTGTTAAAACTCCTGATTGGCTTAATTTATCCAAACTTTCCTTCAATTGTGTTTGTGCAGAGCTGTCTTTAGCATCAATGGTTAAAACTAACTGCTTATTTGTTTCTGTGACATCATTTGACTGGACTACAGACTCTACTAGTTCTGCTGGAAGATTTTCGATAACATAATATCCCAAATCTTCAAAAACATTGGAGCTTGCAGATCTTCCAGCTCCAGACATGCCAACTAGCAGTAATACTTCTGGTCTTTTTG
>CACOBL010000005.1 GCA_902625455.1 uncultured Candidatus Actinomarina sp.
AGCCAAGGCCATGCACATGCGTTAAATTTACATGATTCGGGTGTAGATGTTACCGTTGGTCTCAGAGAAGATTCAGAGTCATTCACAAGAGCACAAGAAAAGGGATTAAAAGTTGAAAACTTAGCAAATGCTGCATCTGGCGCAGATGTTGTAATGTTGCTACTTCCAGATCAAGTTATGGCAGACGTTTATAATTCTGAAATTGCCGACAATATAAAAGAAGGTGCAACTTTGCTATTTGCTCATGGATTTAACATTCATTTTAATGAAATCATTCCAAGGGAAGATTTATCTGTTGGCATGGTTGCGCCAAAAGGACCGGGTCATTTATTGCGAAGAACTTATGAAGAAGGAAGTGGAATGCCATGCCTAGTAGCGGTCGAAAAAGATTCAAGTGGCAATACACATGAAATTGCGCTTTCTTATGCTTCAGCTATTGGCGGCGGACGTGCCGGCATTCTAAATACAACTTTTAAGGAAGAAACAGAAACTGATTTATTCGGCGAACAAGTTGTGCTTTGTGGAGGACTAACAGAATTGATAAGAAATGGTTTTGAAACACTTGTTGAAGCTGGTTACCAACCTGAAAGCGCCTACTTTGAAACTCTTCATGAAGTTAAATTAATTGTTGATTTAATGTATGAAGGTGGTTTTGAATGGATGAGGCACTCAATTTCAGATACAGCTGAATATGGTGACTTTTCACGTGGTTCAAGAATTATCACTAACGAGACAAAAAATGAAATGAAAAAAGTATTGGAAGAAATACAGTCTGGAGCATTTGCAAAGGAGTGGATGGCACAAGCTAGAGAAGGTGCACCGTTTCTTAATCAAAAGCGAGAGGAAGCTTCAGCTCATCAAATTGAAGCAATTGGTAAAAATTTAAGGAATATGATGCCTTTCTTAAATGCGAAGGATGTTAAAAAAGACAAATGAGTGAAGATAAACTTGTAATATTTGATACCACACTTCGGGATGGAGAACAAAGTCCAGGTATTGCTTTGACTCCTTCAGAGAAACTTTTAATTGCACAACAATTAGAAAAGTTAAAAGTTGATGTGATTGAAGCAGGTTTTGCTGCATCGTCTCCTGGTGATTGGGAAGGTGTTAATCTAATTGCAAAAAATATTAAAAATTCTACAATTGCGTCTCTTGCAAGGTGCCATCCAGATGATATTGAACAAGCGTGGGAAGCAATTAGAGTTGCAAAAGATTCAAGAATTCATGTCTTTACATCAACTTCTGAAATCCACATGGAGCATATGTTACGGAAGACAAAAGAAGATATTCTTAAAGACACAAGAGAATCTGTAAAGTACGCAAAAAAATTATGTGCAGATGTAGAATTTTCTGCTCAAGATGCAACAAGAACAGACAAAGACTTTTTAATAGAAGTTTTAAAAATTGCTGTTGAAGAAGGTGCAACAACCATAAATGTTCCAGACACAGTAGGTTATGCGACACCAAAAGACTACCTAGATCTTCTACAATCGGTATATGAAGATGTAAAGGACGGTAATGAAGATGTCATTATTTCTACTCATTGTCACAACGATCTAGGATTAGCAGTTGCTAACTCACTCACAGCAATAACAGCTGGTGCAAGACAAATTGAAGGTGCTATTAATGGAATTGGTGAAAGAGCAGGGAATACTTCTACTGAAGAAATTATTATGGCAATAAAAACAAGGCAAGATCAGTTTGGTGTAGATATTAAAGCAGAAACTACTGAAATTTTTGAAACCTCTAGATTAGTTTCAAAACTAACCGGATACCCTGTTCAATACAATAAGGCAGTTGTTGGAAAAAATGCATTCAGTCATGAGTCTGGAATCCACCAGCACGGCTACTTAAGAAATACCACAACTTATGAAATAATGTCTCCAGACTCTGTAGGACAGGAAGCAAAAATAATTTTAGGTAAACATTCTGGTCGCGCTGGTTTTAAAGACGCTCTAGACAACTTGAATATAAGCCTTGATGATGATTCTTTTAGTAATGCTTTTGATACTTTTAAAAAAATTGCTGATAGAAAAGGAGAGATTGTTGAAAACGAATTAAGAGCAATTGTTGGGCAAGTTGAAAATAAAGAAAATTCAACAAAGTTAATATCAGTATCTGTAAATAGTAAAGATGAATATGCTTCCGCAAAAGTAACACTTAAAGTAAGTGGTAATGAAGTTACTGAAGAAGCTACAGGTGATGGAATGATTCATGCAGCATTCACTGCAGTAAAGAAGATATTAGATTCTGATGCAACATTAATTGACTACCGTGTAGAGAGTATAACTAAAGGTTCAGATGCAACAGCAGAAATAGTAACAATTATAAATGATGGCCACTTGATGAAACAGGGACGTGCTGTATCTACAGATGTCGTTCAAGGTTCTGTTGAATCTTTTCTAAATGCACTAAATAAATGAGTAAAGTATATAATATTTCACTTCTTCCTGGGGATGGTACAGGACCTGAAGTTGTAAACGAAGCAGTAAAAGTCCTCAATAAAACATCTTCAAATTATGACACTGAATTCAATTTTTATAGTAACGATCTTGGTGGAGACAGATATTTAAAAACTGGAGATTTAGTTACTGACGATGATATTAAACAATTTCAAAATTCAGATGCGGTGCTTCTTGGTGCCATAGGTCATCCAGATGTAAAGCCTGGAATATTAGAACAAGGTATTCTCTTAAAACTCAGAAAAGAGTTTGATCAGTATATAAACCTCAGACCAGTTGTTTTATATCCTGGAGTAGAAACACCTTTAGCCAATAAGGAGCCTCAAGATATCGATTTTATTGTAGTTAGAGAGAATACAGAAGGGCTCTATGCTGGAGCTGGAGGCTACATTCATTATGGTACTGAAAATGAAATTGCAACTCAAGAATCCATAAACTCATATCATGCAATTCATCGCTGTATAAAATACGCATTTGAATACACAAGAAATAATAATAGAAAAAAGATTACTCTCTGTGCTAAAACAAATGTACTAACTTATGCACATGATCTGTGGGAAAGAATTTTTTATGATGTTGCAAAAGAATATCCTGAAATTGAAACTGATTATGGACACGTAGATGCTATTTGTATGTGGATGGTTAAAAATCCAGAATGGTTTGATGTTATTGTCACAGATAACATGTTTGGAGATATTATCACTGACTTGGGGGCAATGATTCAAGGAGGTATGGGAATCGCAGCTGGTGGAAACATCAATCCTTCAGGAATATCAATGTTTGAACCCATAGGAGGTTCAGCGCCAAAGTATACAAATAAGAACATTATTAATCCCCTAGCTTGCATTGGAGCTGCTGCAATGATGATTAAAGAACTAGGTGATGAGAAATATGCGTTAGATATTGAAAAAGCAATTATTAAAACGGCAATTAAATTAGATTCCCTTTCTGCAGGAAAAATGGGAATGTCCACTGAAGAAGTTGGAGATTCAGTAGTTGAAGAATTATCTAATTTAAATGAATGAAGATATAACCTATCTTGAAAACCTTATATCAAATAGAAAAGTTGTTAGAAATTATAAAAACGTCGAAGTTGACCTTGAAAAATTAAAAAATATTGCAAAGTTTAGTGTGAAAATTCCGACTGCAGGATTTTCACGTGGAATAGAAATTCTCCAGGTAACTAATAAACAGATTATTAAAAATATTGCTAAACAATTTAAAGAGCAAGAATACATTAAAAAAGGAATGCCAAAATGGATATCAAATTCTGTTAGTTTATTTTTTATTTTATTAAATGAAAATGCCTACCATGAAAGATACGAAAACCCTGACAAGATTAAAAGTATAAATTCAAAAGATTGGGATATTCCTTATTGGTATGTAGATGCGGGTGCAGCAATGATGAATTGTATGTTATTAATTGAAGAGCAAAAATTACAAAGTGGATTTATGGGTTTGCACAATACAAGTAGAAATGGAGTGCATGAGATCCTAGATATTCCAAATACATATAAAATTGTTGGGATGATAACTGCTGGGATAGAAAATAGTACTGAAATGAGTAAAAAATCAAATACAAAAATAAAGAAAAAACTTACACATTATGAGCAATTCGGTAAATAAACATATTGAATCTTTAAATAATCCAGAGTATAAATTTTTAATATCTCTTAAAAAAAATAGAAATAGAAAATCTGAAAATAAATCTATTGCTGAAGGATACAGAGAAAACTCAAATTTAATTAATTCAAGCTTAAATGTTGATACTTTATATATCTGTCCAGAATTATTTGTTGGTAAAAGTAATAAAGAACTTATTGAAAAATTTGAAAGTAAAAATATACGAGTCGTACAAGTAGCATCGAAAGTGTTTAAAGAAATGTCTTATCGTGATAAACCAGATGGAATAATTTCCGTGTTTGATATAAATAAAAACAAGTTACCAAAAACAATATCTGGCCCTATTCTAATACCCGACCAAATTGAAAAACCTGGAAATTTAGGAACTATGATTAGAACTTCAAAATCATTTGGTATAAATAACATACTATTATCTGATGAAATAACAGATGTGTACAATCCAAATGTTATAAGAGCTTCAATAGGTCATTTATTTAATTCAAATATATCTAGCGGTACCAATCATGAAATAATTTCATTGTTGAAGGCAAATAATTACCAAGTACTGTTGTTAGATCCAGATGGAGATGAGAGTCTAGAAGGTTTTATACCGAATCAGAATTTTGCTTTGGTTGTCGGTGCTGAACAATATGGAATATCAGATAACTGGTTTAACTCTAACCATACATCCTTATTTATTAGATCAACTAATAATGTTGACTCTATAAATGCATCTACAGCAGCAGCTGTAGCAATGTGGGAGCTGACAAAATAATTGGAATTTGTAAAAAATAAAAATATTGTCGTTTTAGATGTTGAAACTACTGGGATAAAAGCCAATACTGATAAAATTATTGAACTTTACATGCTTAAAGTTAACAATAACGAGGTTGTAGATGAATACTATTCAAAATTTAATCCAGAAATCGAAATTCCTCTATTCATTTCTAATTTAACGGGAATATATCAGTGGCATGTAGACTCATCCCCTACTATTACTCAAGAAATTGAAAATATAAAAAACTTTATTGATGATTCGGTTGTGATAGGTCATAATTTAAAATTCGATTTGTCATTTTTGAATTATAATCTCATTAACAATGGATTCGACATTTTATCAAATGAGAATATAGACACATTAAGACTGTCGAGAGCTCTACTTAGAAATAAAGTTAGAAATCATAAACTATCTACTCTTAGCCAATTCTTTAAGACAACCAATAAAAATAATCATAACTCCAAAGATGACGTTTTAACTACATATGAAGTTTTGAGACATCTTGGAAACAATAAAAAAATTAATAACAAGAAAAGTATTTCTGATTTGAATAACTTTCTTAATCAAGTTGATGATAATTTTAAGGAGATATTTTCATACGATGAAATTCCTAATTCGATAGGTATATATTATTTTATGAAAAATAATAAAATTCAATATGTCGGTAAATCTAATAATTTAAAAAATAGAGTAGGATCTCATTTAAGTTATTCCCGCAGTTACAAATCAAATAAGATTGTTAAAGATTCAGACAATTTAGAGTATTTGCAACTGGACAACGAATTAGTATCTTTAATTGCAGAACATAGAATTATAAATTTTCAAAAACCTCAATACAACAGAAGTGGAAAAGTTTCAAAAAATATATATTGGGTTAAATTAAAAGCCAATAAACACAAGCTTGAAATTTCAAAAATAAAAGATACAAAAAATACATTATATAAATTCGGACCTTTCATGAAATATTCAAGAGCTGTAAATTACAAAAGTTCATTAGAAGAAATATTCAAATTAATAAATTGTAAAAACAATAATTCTAGAAAAGAAAAATGCGATATCTCAACATTGCTTAATTCTGAATGCGCTTGTGTGGAAAATTTCAATATTGAAAAATATGTAAAGGAAACTAAAAATGAGTTCTTAAAATATTTCAAAAATATAGATAAAAATTTAGCAAAATTGAAAATTACAATCGAACAATACTCAAAAAACTTAGAATTTGAAAATGCTCAAAAATATAAACAAATTACTGCTGTTCTTCAAGAGCAAAAAGAATTTAATGAATTATTAAACAATATAACTGAAGAAAATGAAAAATTAAAAAAAGATTTATCAAGATTAGGAATTGAGATTTATAATAATCAAGTTTTTGTGAAAAGTTTTAATGAATCTAAAAATTTATTTGTTAGTAAATATTTGCACAACGAATACACCTATGGACATTATTTAAGTGAGCTTCAATTGATTTTGCGTTACATAAGAAAACCAGAACCGAATACAATATAGGTATGAGTTTATTTTTTAGATCAAAAAATTTAACGCTTGGATATGGGAACCAACTTGTCATAAGAAATCTCAATATTTCTCTTGAATTGTCAAAAAATTATGAAATTACTGGAAGAAATGGTTCTGGAAAAACTACGCTCATCATGTGTATTAGTAATAACTTTATTGGAAATGATTTTAACTCTAATATTGAAAGGAATTCAAATTCAGTTATGGAAATAGGTTCAATACCATCTTTAATTCCAAAGCTTTCCTTAATTGATAACATCGAATACTTTTTGCACAAAGAAAATATCGATAAAAAAAATATCTTAAACATTCTTAAAAAATATGAATTAGATAGTTTTTTAGATGATCAAATCGAAGATTTTTCAAGTGGAATGGTTAAAAGAAGCGAAATAGCAATTGCAGATTTAAAAAATCCCGATGTCTTATGTATTGACGAACCAAAAGTATACCTCGATGAAAATGGAATTGGATTATTGAATGATCTACTTAAAAAAAGAAGTACTGAAGGTAATTCTTCAATCCTTTCCAGCCAAGAAAATTCTAGTTTATTAACAAGCATTGAAAGATCTATAAACCTAAATGATTAAAAAATACATTATTAAAAAAGAAATGAATGTGGAGTTTAGAAATAATACTTCTCTTTTCTTAATTACACCAACAATGTGTGTTCTAATAATTGTATTTCCAATTTTGTCAGAAAACAGATTTAGAATTGACAATGACTTATTTTTAATTGTTGAACTATTATTTTTAATCATGTTTACAACACTTTTTTCAATTAGGAACCCTTTAAATGAACAACAATTAATTAAAGAATTGAATTTTGCATCTATTAACAAGACAGATTATTTCTACAGTAAAACAATTTCAGAACTTGTGATATTTTATCCACAGGTAATGGCTTTATTAATTCTTTTTTCAGGATTTACAAATACTTCACTAAATTCATCATTAATTTATATTTGTTTGTCTGTATTGTTTTTTTGTGTAAATGCAATCATGGTAAATCTATTTTTACAATTTTTTACAAGCTTTAATAGTAGATTTGTACAATTTACTTTGATTGTGCCAATTTATATTGGTTTTGCAATATTAATTGCACCACTTTGGTTAGGTGTAAATCAAGAAATCAGTAGTATTTATTTAGTAATGTATTTAGGCATAACTTTAGTTATCTATGCATTTACTAACTTTTATTTAAGGAGTACAAAATGATGCTTTATGGACCTTTGTTTGTATGGTTGGCTTTATCTATTTTTGGACCTTATGATGTAACTCAAGGTGTTTCATCTAAATTACTATACATTCACGTCCCTACTGTCTGGGTTGCATATCTTGGTTATTCTTTAACTTTCTTGTATTCCTTAATGTATTTTTTCACTAAAAAACCCAAATATGATTCTATTGCAGTAGCAAATGCAAAGTCTGGGGTTATTTTCACAATTGTTACATTACTAGCAGGTTCTTACTGGGGTAAACAAACTTGGGGAACTTGGTGGGTATGGGGTGATGCCAGACTTAACTTAACTGCAATATTACTTCTTGTTTATCTTGGGTACGTAGCATCACGACAATTTAATAAAGATCTAGCAAAAACTGCAAAAAATTCATCCTTCGTAGGTATTTTTGGAATTATTCAAATACCAATACTGCACTTTAGTGTTATTTGGTGGAGGTCCGTTCACCAGCAAGCGAGTATTTTAAGTCAAGAAACAGTTACATCTGGTGATGCTCCAATGTCTACTGATATCTTAATTACTCTTTTACTAAGCGTTTTATTAGTTACTCTTGTACACGTATTCCTTACGAAGAGATTCAGAGTTTCTAACGATATCATGTGGGACGATTATTTAAATCCTAAATCAAGAGCTAAAATTTAAATAGAGTGAAAAAAAATTTTATTATTGTCCTTTTGGGCATAGTGTTAGTAGTTTATGCAAGTACAGTAATTGCATCTAGAAATACTATCTACTATTACACAACATCAGAGACACTAGATATAGAAACATCTAAAAACGAAAGAATTAAATTAGGTGGATTTGTAGTAGAGAATTCAATATCTAAAGATGGTGAGTTTACTTCTTTCACCATAACTGATGGAAATAAAGATATAAAAATCATATTTGACGGTTTTATTCCAGATTTATTTCAAGAGAATATGGGTGTCATTCTTGATGGCGTCTTCGATGATGATACTTTTTTTGCTGATGATATGTTAGTTAAACATGACAATGAGTATGTTTCTAGCGATGGTGAAACATACAATGTTGAAAATTATTCAAAATGATATACAATCTTGGTATTTTGCTCAGCTGGTTAAGTTTTGCCCTATTAACAATTTTATTTTTTACAAAAAATACTTATAAAACTAATTTATTAGTCAGAATAAATTTATTCTTACAGGTAGCACTATTTTGCTTACTTGAAATAGGTTTATTTCTTAATGACTTCTCTGTGTCATATATTGCTAACTACTCAGCAGAATCCACTCCTCCACTATATAAATTTGCGTCTTTGTGGGGCTCTTTGGATGGTTCAATTTTATTATGGAATTTATGTTTAAGTATATTTATGTATATATATTTAAAATATTACAAAATAAATGACTCAAATTTGGATATGAGAATATTTTCATTTATTACAATTTTTTTTGTTGGTTATACAGTATTTAGCTCATCTCCTTTTGCTGGTTGTGTTGAACTCGCAACAATTGGATGTGAAAAGTCAACATTAATACCATTTCAAAACACTCTAAAAAGTAATTTAGGAAGAGGTCCTAATCCATTACTTCAAAATCATCCGTTAATGGCCATTCACCCACCTATGCTTTATATTGGCTATGTTGGTATGACGCTTCCATTTGTAGCTGCAACGAGTAGATTGTTTAAAAAAGATGAATCTAATGATTGGATTGAAGTTGCTGAAAAAACAACTTATATTCCATGGCTATTTTTAACAACAGGAATTACATTAGGTGCTGCTTGGTCATATGAGGTCCTTGGATGGGGAGGATATTGGGCATGGGATCCTGTTGAGAATGTCTCATTTATACCATGGTTGCTAGCAACAGCTTTTCTACATTCTTCAAAAGTACAAAAAACGAATAATACCTTATTAAATTGGAATTATATTTTAGTTGGTTTAATGTTTCTTTCTACAATATTTGGTACCTTTATAACAAGATCTGGAGTTTTAATTTCAGTTCATGCATTTTCAAATGGAAATATCGGCACTTATCTTCTAGTTGGACTCACATTATTTAGTTTGCTGTTTATATTTATTGGATCGAGAAATATCGATTATTTTACAAACTCAAAAAAAATTACGAACTGGTTTGGTAAATCAGGATTCTTTATCCTCAATAACATCATTTTATTTTCATCTGCTTTAGTGATATTCATAGGAACTATTTTTCCATTATTTTATGAAACTTTATATGACAGACAAATAACTATTGGTAGAGCTTATTACGATATTCTTGTAGGTCCTATGCTTTTACTTTTATTGTTGTTGATGATATTTTCTGTCAAACTTACTGTAAAAAATATAGATATCAATTCTTGGTTTAAATTAAATTCAAACTTGTTAAATCTATCACTTGTAATTGCTATATTTATGTTAATAAATCTAAATAATACCTATTTTCTGGTTGTTACAGTTGCTACATCTTTAATTCTTATACTTCTAACAATGAAAAATATGTTTATAAAATTTAGGATGAGTAGTACAAATAAAACTTATTGGACAGGACAAATAGCTCATCTAGGTATAGCCGTATTTGCTTTAGGTATTGTTTTGAACGTAACGCAAAGTTATTCAACTGAAGAAGAAATAAACTCTTTCCAAGAATTCGAATTTAACAATACAACATATTTTGTTTATGACTCAATCCAAGAAAATAAACCAGAAAAAACAGTTATTAAATTACCAATATCGAATGAAGTTAAAACTAAATATACGTCACTAAACATATTTAGAAATTCATCACAACAAGCTATCAGCTCTCCTGCTGTTTTTAGATCAGCTATTAATGATATTTATATAACTGTAAAATTTATTGATGAAGATAGCTATAAATTAATTGTCAGAAATAATTATGGTATTTTCATCATGTGGGTAGGTTTGTTTATTTCATCAATTTCTTTTATACCTAGGATAAAGAAACGTGTATAAAAAATATTTAACTATTTTACTCCTCATCATAATTGCCTTGGTTCCAATATTTCTTCCAAGTGATGAGTCTCGATTCGATGAATGGAGTCGGTCTTTACTATGCCCTGTATGCCAAGGTGAGACCTTGTATGACTCTCCATCTGAATATGCAGATGATATGCGTATTATCCTTCAAGAACAAATTGCCAACGGCTTGAATGATGATGAAATTTATGAATTTTGGGTTACAAGATATGGAGAAAAGATAATTACAAATCCTATTGAAAGAAACAATGAATTAGTATTAATCCCTTTGTTTTTGATATTGGTGTTCGTTTTAATGTTTGTAAGGAATTTGTATGTTAAAAAATAAATGGTTCTATTCATTACTTTTCATAATCCTTTTCCCTATTTTTTTATTTATAAATTTACAAAGCAATACTGAAACTTTAAATAATCAATCAACAAATCTAGATGATGTTACTAATGAAGAGATGGAACAGGTTATTAAATTAAATCCAGATATAATGCCTATGCGCGTTGCTTTAGCTAATAGATATTTTGAAGCTTTTGATTATTCGAGTGCTTTACCGCACTTTATGTATGTTGCTGAAAATTCAGAGGATAATGATTTAAAAAGCCTATCTCTATCCCAAATTGGATGGATGGTATATGAATCTGGTGATAAAGTTACATCTTTAAATTATATAAATGAATCTTTGCGTCTCTCTCCAAAGTCATTATTGGCTGAAACTTACAAGGGTATAATTTTAATTCAGGAGGAAGAAACAAGAGATGAAGGTATTTTAATACTTAACTCTTTGAAAAATAATCCTGCGTTAACGAAAGAAGACCTTACAATTATTCAAGAAATTTTGGATATTTATGAAAATTAAATTTGCTTTTCTATTTTTAATATTTCTTTCATGTTCTACTACTCCTAGTAAGTCGAATATTGAGATTGATCAAAATATTTTGAATAATCTCAAAGTACTTGAAACAGAAGAAAATTTATCAATTGATACATCAAATTACGTAATAATTAATTATTGGGCATCATGGTGCCTTGAATGTATTGAGGAACATCAATTCCTAATTCAATTATCGAAAACAAAAGGATTGTCGGAAAAAATTATTCTTGTATCTTTTCAAGATTCAAAAGAAAATTCAATAAATTTTTTAAATGAATATGGAAGAGGAAATATAATTTATGCAAAGGATCCTGAAAGTAAATTAGCAATTTATTCTGGTGTTTTTGGAATTCCTGAAACTCATATTATTCTCGACAATAAAATAGTAAAAAAATACATAGGTCCTCTATCTTTGGGTGACGTAGAAGAAATAATAAATTCTTATTCAAATCAATAAAATATACAATTAAAATAGAAATTGTGAAATGGATAATCGCGATTTATCGAGGAAAGTCCGGACTCCACAGAGCATAGAGCTGGGTAACTCCCAGGCAAGTAATTGACGGAAAGTGCAACAGAAAATATACCGCTTGCTTTGGCAAGTAAGGGTGAAAAGGTGGTGTAAGAGACCACCAGTAGTTTAAGTGATTAAGCTAGCTTGAAAACCCCTCTTGGAGCAATACTAAGAAGCAATTGACCTGCTCGGTTGATAATTGCGGGTAAGTAGCTAGATATATTTGGTAACAAATATACAAGATGGATGATTATCATGCGTAATGCGTATACAGAATCCGGCTTATAGTTTCACAAAACTCGGGTGCCTCTTTATGGGGCACCCACCTAAAAAAAATATCAAACTATTATTATCTAATGACAAAATTTTCATACTTTTTAGGTTCAGAACAATGGCAACCCGAAGATTTAATCAAACATGCTGAAATAGCTAGAGAAGCAGGTTTTGAGATGTTAACAATTTCAGAACATTTTCATCCCTGGGTTGATGATTACTCTGCATCAAATTTTACATGGTCTACTTTAGGTGCTCTTGCCAACAAAGTTCCTGAATTAGATCTTGGTACCGGTGTAACAACTCCTTTATGGAGAATGCATCCTGGAGTGGTAGCTCAAGCTGCAGCAACTATTGACAGACTATCATCTTCTTCATTTCATTTAGGAGTTGGAACTGGAGAAAACATAAATGAAGGTCCACTTGGATATGAATTTCCTAAATATGAAGAAAGAAAAAACAGACTAATAGAATCACTAACAATTATCAGAAGACTTTTTAATGGTGAAAAACTTACCTTTAACGGTGAATATTATAAAACAGAAAAAGCGAAGTTGTACTCTCCCCCATTAAAACATATACCGATATGGTTAGCTGCTGGTGGTCCTAAATCAGCTCAAGTAGCCGCTGAACATGCAGATGGGCTAATGATAAGTGTAAAAGATCCTAAAGATTCTTACGAGAGAGTTATAGACCCTGCGAAAGAAAAAACGTCAGAGCTAAAAAAAGATAGTCTGTCTGTTCATACATATAGATGGACAATGTTTGCTGAAAATGACGATGATGCTTGGACTGCATTAAGATCTTGGAGAGGTTTGCGTGCTCCTAGTAGGCTTCAACAGCTAGATCCAGAAGCTTTAAGACTTGAAGCAGATAGTTTTTCTAAAGAAGAAATTATGAGTAAATTTTCAAAAGCTTCAACTGTTGATGAACTATATGAAATTTATAAACCATTGGTTGAGGAATTTGATTCAGAAATTGTAACAATTCAAATCTCATCTATTAACCAAGAAGAAACGATCAGACTATTAGGTAAAGAACTTTTGCCAAAACTTCGCAAATAAATTGTTGACCTATCTGATAATTGGTTTTACTGGAGGACTATTGTCTGGCCTTCTTGGAGTTGGTGGAGGTGTAATATTCGTTCCACTTTTAACATATCTAACAAAAATAGATTTTAAAACTAACACAGGAATTTCTTCTCTTGCGGTAGTTTTTGTTGCTTCCGCGAGCAGTTTAACCTACATATTTAACGACTTCAATAGAGGATCTAATCTTGTATTTGCTATTGGAATTATAATAACTGGTGGAATTGTTGGTGGCTATTTGGGGAGTAAATTGACTCCAAAAATAAATACAAAAATTTTAATAAGAATTTTTTCTTTATTACTTATTGCGACAGCTTACAGAATGATTTTTTCTACATCTGTTGATGCAATATACGAAAATAATTTTTTTCTTTATTTTTTAGTTGGTCTTATATCTGGAATTGGATCAGGATTGTTAGGAATAGGCGGAGGGATTATAAGAATTCCAATGCTAATTTTACTCGGAGGATTTGAACAAATTATTGCTCAAGGAATTTCATTAATTACTACTGTTCCTACAGCATTAACAGCTGCCATAACAAAAATTCGAAAAAATAAAGATTCAATTAAGAATGGTCTTTACGTAGGTATTTTTGGTATTACTGGCTCTGTAATTGGTGGTAATTTTGTCTTTGATATTTCTGAAAATATCTTAAATGTTAGTTTTGGAATATTTCTTATTTTTGTTTCAATAAATATGTTTTTTACATCAAAGTAATTTTCCATTTTTTACAAACAATTTCAAATTTTCAATAGTTTTTAATTTAATTATTAAATATAAGGTTCCAATCAAATTTAAAACTATTTCAATTTGACTAGAAAAAACAATAGGATTTTGTTCATTTTCAAAAAAAGGATACAGAAAAACACTCTGATTTGACCATGTAAAACTTAGAACCAAATATAAAAAAGAACCAATTGAAAATAATAAAGAGTTACGTCTAACTTTTGAACCACGTTTAGTAATAATCATTATTAAGAAGAATAAAGAAACATTGAATAGCAAGCTATGACCTAAAAATTGAGCTTTGTTTGAAATTCCAAAATTGTAACTGATTGAATCGAATAATAAGGGATATAGACTTCCAAGTATTATAAATCTTAAATCTGCTGAATAATCCTTAAAAATGTAACGAAAAAGTAATACAGAAATACTTGATGTCCAGATAATCATACTTCGTCTAATGCTTGATTTGCTAATTGATCAGCTCTTGAGTTGAATTCTCTTCTAATATGATGAATTTCAATATTCTCAATTTGATCTATCAACTTAAGGCTATTTTCATAGTGACTTTGTAATTTTTTTGATTTAACTTTATATTCCATATTTACTTGTTGAACAACCAATAAAGAATCTAAAAATATTTTTACATCATTAACTTTTTTTTCAACGCAATACTCCAGAGCAGCAATTAACCCTAAATACTCTGCTACATTATTTGTATTAATACCAATCCTTTTTTTAATAGTGTCAATTTCCACTTTATCCTTATTGATTGACACTCCAATGGAAGCTTCACCTGGATTAGATCGAGAAGCTCCGTCACAATATATTTCATACATTAAATAACCACACCTTGACAATATGGACATTGATTATATTTAGAATCAAAGATTTTATCCAATTCACTTGATGTTAGATTAACACCGCAACAACCACATTGGCCTTCGTTTTTATAGGCTGCTATAACCTCTACTCCATTATGTTTCAATTGATCGTAAAATTTTACAATGTCTTCAGGAAAAGTACTAAGTAATTTTGATTTCTTAATTTCAAGTTCATTTATATTGTTATCTAAATCTTTCCATTCGGACTGAATTCTTTTAGAGTATTCAATTATATTTGGTTTTAATTCTTCCAACGAGTTTTCTACTTTTGAATAATTTAATAATTCTTCAGCATTTAAATTATTTAGTTTTTCAATTGAAACATTTAAATCGATAATATTGTTCTCAACACTTGATTTTTGTAAATTAAAATTTTGTAACTCTCCAGCATCAAGTTTAGGGTTTTGGAGTTTTTCTAAAATATTTTTTAACTTGTTTTCGCTTTCAAATATTTGTTTATCTAAAATCTTTTTTTCTTCAAAATAACTTTTAAGCTCATCTTTTTTTTTGATTAAAAGTGAATTGTTTTCGTGATATTTTTTTTCTAAATCTTTTAAAATATTTACACTTTCTCCCTTAGACTTTTCATCAATTAATTTAAATATTTCGTTATCTAAATCTTGTAAATCAATTAAATTGCTCAACAAAAAAGGTTTACTCATAATACTTATTATAAAAATACTCGAGCTGTGTTCCTAGCTCATTACTCAAATTATTGACAAATTTTTTCATTCCTGGAATTTCAGTTGATAAGTGATTTACTTGAATTAATCCTAAGTGTGTTTCGTCACCTTTTAGTAAATATCTATGAGAAATATCACCTGTAATAAAAACATCAACTTTAGATATTATATCTTCTATAAATTGAGTACCTGATCCTGGCAGGATTGCTACTGTATCAATGTCTTTAATATTTTGAAAATATTCATTTGTCCTTAAAACTTTTGTATTAAGTTTTGATTCGACAGTTTTTATAAATTTTTTATTTGTTGTTTTCTGTATATTTCCAAAACGGCCAGCTCCAAATTCACCTGTAGTGTGCGCAAAAACTTTAGTTTCTGTCATTTTAAATAAATTTACTAATGAGTCTGCATTTCCTCCATTACAAACGTCCTGGGCTGTATGAATAGTAATTATATTTAATCCAGATTCTCTAAATTTTTTTGTTAAAGAATCTTCTTCTAAAGTTTCGGTACCATCTTCTTTTATAATTTTTTGGAGAGATGGTGGATGATAGGTTATTAATGTATTGATGTTGTTCATGATTGAATAATCTAAAACAGAATGTTCCAATTCATGCGCAACGGCCAATCCACTTACTTTAGAATTTTGTGAACCAACAGTAATTCCTACAAAATCATCATCAAAAGCATAATCAAGAGGTACTAATGTATTTACAATTTCTAGTAATTTACCAACATTCACTTATTTAATAGTAATAAAAAATTTATAAAGATTTTGCAGTTTTTTTATTGTGATAATTTGCCCAAAATACAAGAAGTGTAGGCAAGATTAAAATAGATGCTACAAGTGCAAAACCTAGTGCGACAACAACAACTTGTCCCATTTGTTGAAATGGTTTTAGTGATGATGTCATCAAAATACCAAAGCCTGCCATTGTTGTAAATGCGGAACCGAATAGTGAACCGCCAGTTGTCTTTAAAGTAGTTTTGACAGCATCAACTGGATTAGGTGCTGTTAGAAGGGTTTCTCTAAATCTATTAGTAACATGAATTACGAAGGGGACTCCAATACCTATAGCTAATCCCGATAGTGTTGAAGTCACAGGATTAAGCGGAATATCGAGAAAATACATACCTAAATAAGTACCCATTACAATTGCTACAACTGGAAGGATTGTAATGACACCAAGAAATGGTTTTCTAATGTCAATTAAGTAATACAAAATTAAGAAAGTCATTGAAGCTAAAATTGCAAATATAAGTGATTGAAATTGTGATTCAGAAATTAAATCGCTCACACTTTGAGTAACAATTGCATCGTTAGTAGCCGCAATTGAAACACCAAGAGAAGATAATGGCGTAAATGCATCATATATATCATCTCTTAATTGTGCAGCACCTAAAGAACCTGCAGAAGTTGTAATTCTTACTTGTTGCGCAGTTACTGTACTTTCTTCATTAAAGTAAAGGCTTGCTAAGAATGCTTCTGGGTCAGTACTTGTAAGATACTCATAAAGTCCTTGTACGTCGCCGGAGTCTTTAACTTTTAATGCATCTATACCTTGAGATCCAGACATTAAATCAACACCAAAAGACCCGAGTGATCCTAAAAGCTCCATATCTGGCATAGCTGGTGGTGCTCCAGGAGCTGCTCCTTGTGGAGCTAGTAACTGTCCGACTGTACCAATAACAGATTCAGCTGCAACATTTCCAGCATAAACTACAATATTTTCCTTATCGCTCAGATTGTTAATTGATTCAATAAGTGCATTGTGTATTTCTGGAGTTGCTAAATTTTCTCCCTCAATTAAGACTGCAGTAGTTTCTCCAAATCCACCGCCAAATTCTTCGGTTAATAAATCAAGAGTTTGTACAACTGGATCATCCTCAGGAAGAAAATCTGTAAATTCAAAAATTGTTTCTAAGTTGGTAAAACTGAAATAACCATAACCAGAAATAGCTACTAACAATGCTATGGCTACCAATTTAAGTCTCTTAGGTATAATTCCACTAGA
Organism: uncultured Candidatus Actinomarina sp.; assembly: GCA_902625455.1. Classification (GTDB taxonomy): domain Bacteria; phylum Actinomycetota; class Acidimicrobiia; order Actinomarinales; family Actinomarinaceae; genus Actinomarina. Next base: position 17,623 of record CACOBL010000005.1, read on the forward strand.
TGCAGCAATTTTGTTTAATACACTTTCGCCAGATGATGAAAAAGCCTCGGTACTAATATTTCCTTTTGTTTCGGCTTTTTTATCTAATAAAGTTCTTATTGCAGGTACAAAAGTCATTACAAGAAAAAAGGCAAAAAATATTCCAGTAGAAACTAATATTCCAAAATCTTTTAATTCAGGTAGTGGGGAAACTATATTTGTTAAAAAACCAACTATAGTTGCAAGCGTTGCAAGCGTTAGTGCAATACCAACAGATTTAAGTGTTGATGAAGTGGATCCAGTTATTGAGTTACCTGAACCAATCTCTTCCCTATATCTTGAAGTAAAGTGAATAGCATAATCAACACCAAGACCAATCAAAATGATTGGAGCAATTTGAGATACCTGATTTGGTGCACCAATTATGTCTAAATAGCCAGGTCCGAGTATTGTTCCTGCCCCTTGCATCCAGCCTATTGAGAGAAGTATTGCACCTAAGCTTAAAAGTAAATCACTAAATGTTCTTCTTCCAGATTTGAGAATACCAAAACCTTTCCTTGGTCTAATGAAAAATATATATGCAAGAACAACAAGAATGATGATGAATGCTTGGCCAAAAAGTATACCAATTTCCTGTAAAAAATCATCGCCTTCATTACCAAGTAAAAGCCCAAAAGAAAAACCAGAGACTTTTATATCTCCAATTGAAATTTCTGATAATGCATCAGAAAGAGCTACCTCCATACGCGGTTGTTCAATAAATACTCCATCTGAACCACCGAACTCTTCAACAATCAATGAACTGTCTATAGTAACAATTGCCAAGCCTGCTGATGCAGTTGTTTTGTCTTCATCATAAGTTGATGACAAAAGTGCAGCAGCAAAAGCTTTGAATTCTGGAGGCATTTGACCATTGGCTTGGTTATAAAGTTGTTTAAATTGTTCATCTGACATGGCACTGACATTTAGAGTCGGATTAAATGCTTTAGCAAAGTCAACTGGTGCAAAGAAACCTTGTACAGCACCTCCTTGATCTTTAACTAAATATGGGTATATTTCACTCTGTAAAACTGCTTTATTAATTTCTTGCCAGGCAAGGTATCCATCAACAGTAAGAACATCTTCGCCACTTACAATAATTTGGAAAACTGATTGTGAACCAGATGTTTGGAAGTACTCGCCTAATTTAGACTGGGCTTGAATTTCTGGAGTATCGAGTTCTCCACCAAAACTTGTACTCAATTCTTCGGCTTGACCTGCCATATAACCAAAAAAACCAGTTAAAAGAAAAACAACAAGTATTGTGATAACAGGTCTTTTCGTTGCAGCTGAAGAAAAAAAGTTTGTTAAAAGTTTCATAAATCTAAAGATTACATTAAAAATAAATTTAGCTGTACTTTATTAATGTTAAATTAATGTAAATCTACGAAAAACTTAAAATAATAATATGCTTTATGCACTGTTAACTTCAATGATATTAAATTTTTCAATTTCACCAGATATGAGTCATGAAAACGAAAATCATTACACTAAAAATAAAATTGATAATTACGACATAATTACTATTTCTCAATCTGGAAGTCTTTTCTATAGTGTTACAAATCAAATTTTAGAAAGCGTAAATAATTTAAATACGAATGTTACTTTTATAGGAAGAGCAAATGTTGGCCTTGAATCAACAACTTTTGCTAATAATGAAATAAATTTAACTACATTAGATAATTTTTTATACAACTTATCTATCAAAACAATCGAATCGTCGGACGTAGATTACTTTTATGATGAAGAAAGTGCTCAAGCTATTAGAGACAACAAAATAGTTATTTCTGAATTAACTGCAAGCAGGTATGAATTAAATGTTGGCGATTATGTAAATCTTGTTGGACTTAATAGTGAAACTATTCCAATTGAAGTAGGTAAAGTCATTAAGGATTCCAAAATAGGCTGGTTTGAAGGAGTTATAAATAAAGATTTGGGTTTTAAATTAGGGATTTATAGAAATATCCAAGCTATCATTTGGGATAGTCATATAAATGAAAATTTTTTGATTGAACTTCATAAAAATATTAATTACAGAAAAGTTAAATTAACTTTTAGAGAAAATAGAGTTAATAAAAATTGGGTTCTTCCAACAGCACTAGTAAAAGAAATGTTTGGAGATTTTCAAATAAAAGAACGAGACGGCGTATGGATTACAACAGAACCTGAATGGAGAGAAGAAAATATTCAAAATAAAAGAATGCCTATATTAGGAATTACACGATGTCATAGATTAATGTGGGAACCGCTTGAGGGTGCATTAAATCAAATTCTTGAAGAAGGCCTTGAAGAATATCTATCAATTGAAGAATGGAAATCTTCTGGTGGATGTTATGCTCCAAGGAGAATCAACAGGTTTGATGCCGGAGGTAGTATTTCGAGGCATGCTTGGGGAATAGCAATTGATATAAACACAAAATCTGGTTATCCGCCTAGAGTAGTTGAAATATTTAATGACTGGGGATTTGCCTGGGGAGGCACATGGACATCTCCCGATGAGATGCATTTTGAACTAAGAGATTTATCAGCCAGTGTTTCTAAGACCAGCGGCTAAGCCATTAATAGACAGTAACAGAGCATTATTTTCAAACTGACTTAACTCTTTTTTTCTCATTTTTTTCATAAGTGAAACTTGAATCAAAGACAGAGGATCAAGATAGGCATTTCTTATATTTAAAGTATTTTTAAGAACTTTATTGTCATTTAAAAGTTCAGAATTTTGTTTTATTTGTTTTATCATTTTTATAACTAAATTAGACTCAATCAATATGTCTTCATATATATCTTGGTACTCATTACCAAAAAGCTCATCAACGTATAGTTTAGAAATTTTTAAATCAGATTTAGAAACTGTCATCTCTATATTGCTAATTAGGTTCTTAAAAAAGTCAGATGTTTGGTAAATACGCCTTACTTTTTTTATCCCATGTTTTTTGACTAAGCTATCAAATGCTGTTCCAGCACCATACCAACCTGTTAATGTATTACGTGTTTGCGCCCATGCAAACACCCAAGGTATTGCTCTGTAATTGTCGAGTGAAGTAACTTTATTAGATCTCTTTGCTGGCCTTGACCCAATATTTAATGTAGACAATAAATTAACAGGTGTTACATTTTCAAAATAATCAAGAAAATGTCTTTTTTCTACCAGACTTCTATATTTTAAATAGGAAGTTTCAGATACCTCTTCAAATATGTTTTCATGTTTTAAAGTTGATTCAAGACTACTTGAAGAAGTATTAATGAAGGCTGCTGAACCTAACTTTAAATTTTCAAAAGCTAGATAAGGGGTAGAGTATTTGTCTGATATAACTTCTCCTTGTTCTGTATATCTAATTTGTGAGGTAATTGTTCCCTTTGGCTGTGACATAATTGAGTCATATGTCGGACCACCGCCTCTACTAATAGTTCCACCTCTACCATGAAAAAAATTGATATTTGCATTATTTTTGCTAACTGTCTTAAATATAGAAATTTGAGCTTTGTAAACATTCCATTGTGAAGCAATTATCCCACCATCTTTATTTGAGTCCGAATAGCCAAGCATAACCTCCTGGTTATTGTTTTTAAATGTTTTAATAAACTCTCTATATTTTTGATCTTTTAACAACTTATCAATAATTAAGTGTGATGATTGTAATTCTTCAATTTCTTCAATCAGTGGAGTGAGGGTTGGGATATTTTTATCTGGAATAATCGAACTACATATATTGTATAAATTTAAAATATCATCATGCGATTTTGTCATTGAAAGAATGATTGAACTAAATACTTTATTACCATATATATCTTGAAGTTCTGGAATCTGCTTTATCAATTCTGTAAAATCCTTATACAGTTTTCCTTTTTTTGAATTTATTACTGAAGAGTTTTGACGAATGTCTAAAGTGACACCGTGAAATTCAAATTGTTTTACAAAATTAACAAATTTATCTAATTTAGAAATTCGAAAGTTTTTACCAAATACATAACTAACACTATTTTGAAAAATTTCTAAATCTTTTAAAAATTCATCAAAATATTTGTAGCCTTTTTTATTTAATTGAAAGTTGTCCAATCTATGAAAAACTAGTGAAAGAAATATTCTGAATGGTTCATCAAAATTTATGGTTGAATAATGATCAAATTCTTTTTTCATCAAATTAGCATAATTTTTGATTCTTTTATCTAATTCATCAGGACATTCAACAAAGTTAGTTGAAACACTAAATTCATCAGATAATTCAATAATTTTTTCTTTATAGATATTTATAATTTGATTTGAATATATTTTTAAAGCATCTTTAGTAATTTTTGTTGTAACAAATGGATTACCATCTTTATCTGCCCCAACCCATGAACCAAAATTAATATTAAAGTTAGTGGTACTTTTTCTAATGTCTAAATCTGAAATTATATCTTCATAAACATTTTTATATAAAATGTCTAAGTAATAAATTAATGACTTAACTTCATCTAATGGATTTGGTTTAGAAGATCTTGTATCTCTTGTATACCAAAGTTGTGCAATCAAACCGTTAATTTCTTTCATGTCATGTGAATTATTATTTTCTATAATTTCACCAATTTTATATATTTTTTTTAGTGTTGACTGTCTTGAGCTTTCAGTAGGATGGGCTGTAAAAACAGGAGTGAAATTTAAATTTTTTTTATTTGAAGTCTTAATCTTAATCTTTTTAAGTTCAAGAAAATGTTCACGAAAAACCTGCTCGGCAATGTTTGACAAATAGAAAAAAATTGTAAATGATTTTGTTATTACATATATTTCTTCAGGTTTGAGATTTTTAAGAAGATCAAAAATATCGTTTAAATATTTTTCATTTTGAGTTGATCTATATTGCTTTGATTTCTGACGTATTTCTTCAACTATTTTGTAATACTTTGCACCTGCTTGTTGTTTTATTACATGACCTAATTCATTTCCTAGAAGTTTTATCGTATTAGGCAGTGTGTCGAATTGAACTGATATTTTAAATCCTCTCAGTGCTTTTAATAAAGTCACTTCCCGTTGTGTCGAAAATAATAGTTTCATGATTTGAGAAATTTATTTTGGCAAACTGTGTATGTGGTGTAAGAACTAATATCATGTCATAATTTTTAAATTCTTTTTCATCAGTTTCTTTATTTATTACATTGCCTGACACAGAAAATTCATTTACAAAAGGATCGAAAAATGAAACATCTACACTTTTATCTAAAAGTAATTCAGCAATGTCTGTTGCGGGAGACTCTCTCATATCACTTATATCTTTTTTATAAGCAACTCCAAGTAATAGAATTTTAGAATTTTTTAAAATCTTATCTTTACTATTTAATAAATCACTTACACGACTTACAACATAAGTCGGCATTGAATTATTAATTTCTTGAGCTAGCTCGACAAATCTGACTGGCTTTCCAATTTGTCTAGTTTTGAATGATAAATATTCTGGATCAACAGGTATACAGTGTCCCCCAACTCCAGGACCTGGTTTAAAAGATTCAAAACCAAATGGTTTTGTTTTAGCAGCATTTACAACTTCCCATATGTCAATATCTAACATTTTGCATAGCATCGCTAATTCATTTATGAGTGCGATGTTTACATGTCTATAGGTATTTTCTAATAACTTAACCATTTCTGCTTCTTTTGTTCCATTGACAATTACGATTTCATCAATGATAGATTCATAAAAATCTTTAATTCTTTTAGTTGATTCATTGTTTATTCCACTTATTACTTTTGGTGTATTTTTAAACTTCCATATTTTATTTCCTGGATCTATTCGTTCTGGTGAATAGCCTACAAAGAAATCTTTTCCAGCAAGAAGACCGGATTGATCTTCTAAGTTAGGAATTAAAACTTCCAAAGTTGTTCCTGGATAAGTAGTAGATTCCAGAATTACAACTTGTTTTTTAACTAAACTCTTGCCAACTGTTTTTGCCGCATCAATAACATAAGATAAATCTGGTTGATAATCAGTCAGCGGAGTTGGAACGCTTATGACAATATTCTTACAAGCAGACAATGCTTTACTTTCTGAAGTTGAATGAAAGTTCTTTAGAGCATTTGATAATTCTTCATTCGAAATATCTTCTATTGGAGATGAACCATTATTGATCATATCAACTCTCTCAGGATTAATGTCATAACCAATAACACTCAATCCTTGTAAAGATGACTCAACAGCCAATGGAAGCCCTACATATCCTAGTCCTACTACTCCTAATTCATATTTAAAATTTAATTTATTACCCATTGAAATCCTCAAAAATTCTGTCTGAAGTTTTGCCATCCCATAAATCTATTTCATTATTAGAGGCAAGTTTAGTATTTAAAGAATCATTAATTTCACTAATAATATTTTTATTTACTCCAATGACTTTATTTGTACCTAATTCGACTGTTATGGGTCTTTCCGTTTCTTCTCTGAGGGTTAAGCATTTTTTATTCAAAAATGTTGTTTCTTCTTGAAGTCCACCTGAATCAGTTAAGCAAAGTTCAGAATTATTTACTAAACCTAAAAATTTAATGTATGGTTGTGGATCAATGACTTTAAATTTTGAAGTGTCAATTTTATTTTTTTCTATAAATTCCTTTAGTCTCGGATGAGCAGGAATTAAAACATCATAATTATTTGTAAACTCAGAAATGCCATTAAAAATAATCTCTAGGTTATTATCTGTTAGATTTATAGGTCTATGTAAAGTAAGAACGAAATACTTTCTATTAATAAAAAATTCTTCAGGTGAAAAATTGTCTATTGCTGTTATTTGATCATAATTTTTAACAAGTGTATCTATCATAATATTTCCAACGTTTTTAATTCTGTCATTAAAAATATTTTCCTTCAATAAGTTTTCAACAGCATCTTGTGATGGAGTAAATAATTTATCACATACAGAATCAACCATTACTCTATTTCTTTCCTCTGGGGCATTAAGATTTTTTGATCTTAAGCCTGCCTCTACATGTGAACATTTGATGGAATTATTTTTAGCAGCTATTGCTCCCGCAAGTGTAGAAGTAACATCTCCAAATACAAATAAATTATCAACATTGTTTTTATCTAAATGGCTATCAAGTTCTTGAATCATACTTCCAAGTTGTTGATTCATAGATTTTTTCTGAATATTTAAATTTATATCAGGTTCTCTTAAACCTATGTCTCTAAAAATATCATCAGACATGTTTTTATCCCAATGTTGTCCAGTGTGTATAAATAGAACTTTTAAATTATTTTCTTCAAATTTACTTAAAAGAGGAGCAACCTTTACAAAATTTGGTCTTGCACCAACGATCATTGCAGTATCATAATTTGTTTTTGTCACGTTTACCATAATAGTAGGTATTAATAATCAAATTATTAACTATTATTGAATCAATGACTAATGTTGTAATCAATTTATGTGGCGTAAAGTCAAAAGGTGGAATCACTGTTTTTAATAATTATTTAGCACAGAATAATACTAAAAACTTATATGTACTTTATGACAATATAAAGTTTAAGAAGTATATTGAAAATCTAGATTGTCAATATATTGTAACAAAACGCATTTACCACCCATTTTTAAATCTTCTGCTTGATAATGAAATTAAAGAAAAAATTGAGAAATATGACTACATAATACATTTTGGAAATTTTGGATTTAAAACAAATATAAGATCATATACTCTCATACAAAATATTCTTCCATTAGTAAGGCCTTTTTCATCATTCAGAAATCTTATTTTGAATTTGCTTTACAGATATACGTTTAAAATATCAGATAAAATAATTGTACAACAAGAACATGTTGCAGATTTAGTTCCAAATCAATACTTAACAAAAATTATTGGATCATTTGAAATTAAAAATATTAAACAGACAAACAATAAAGGCTTTATAACTATATATGAAGAAAACAAAAATAAAAATCCTAAATTTCAAAAAGAACTGTTACAAGAAATCTCGTCAAAGTATGACGAAAAAATTACTGTAGTTAATACATCAACAAAAAAAAGAAGTAATATCTACGATAGTAACTTAACCATCCTTGAGAATTTAGACCGAGATGAATTATTACAAGTTTTTAAAATGCATTCAACTTATATTCATACAAGTGAATTTGAAACTGTAGGTCTTCCAATTTATGAAGCTTTAGAATCTGGATTAAAAGTTGTAGTTCCAAATTTGGACTATTTAAATTTAAAAAACGAAAATATATTTAAATATGAATTTGGAAACTATTCATCTGCGCTTAAGGCATGTAGTGAATCAATTGAAAATTCAGATAAAATGTACTGTAAAGTACCAATTTATTATGAAAATTGGGATTTAGATTAAGTCATCAATTAACTTTGATACTGAAAAATTATTATTAAAATTTTCTAAATTTAATTCAAGTCTATTTTCTTTAACAAATTCAAAATAAATCTCTAATTCATTTTTTGTAGTTTTACTATTTATTATTTTTAAATTATCAAATAATTTTTCAAAATTGTAAAGTGGGTCATCTATTATTTCAGCGTAATGTAAAACTGGTTTCCCTAAAGATAAATATTCGATTACTTTGCTAGGCATTTGATATTTATTAAAATTACCAATTGATAACAATATATGAATCTTGTTTACCATCACCTCAAGAGCTAGTTTTCTTGGTAAAATTTCTAAAAATTGATGAAATGTAATATCGTTTATTGATGAGAAATATTTTTTAGATTCTTCATTTATATACCATTCGTGTTTTGTCTTATCACCTAAAGAATTTGCAATATTAATTATATAATTATTAGGTTCCCTGACAGACTTTGTAAAAGCCCCAAAATAGCCAATTTTTAATGGAGTATCTTTATAATTAAAACTTAATGAACTCTTAATAATATCATTATTCAATAAAGCAATAGGGTATCCTATTACAATCTTTGAACTATCAATATTAAACTTTTTTTTATGCAGTTCGGCTACTTCATTATGTGTAAATATAATTTTTGAGGCATTTTTATAAAATTTTCTTTCGAAAAATTTATTTAAATAAGAATAGATTAGTTTATTATTTTCGGGTGAATAAATTTTTAATGTAAAAGGATCGCCAATATCCATGTACCATTGAGCATTAATTCTTTTTTTCAATATATGCGCACATAAATGCGAAGTAAAAGGAAGACTTACCGAAATTATTATGTCGAAATCATTTTCAATTCGTTTTCTGTTTTTATATATAGTAAATGCCCAAAACATTGCGTAATCTGGCCATGAAAATGTTTTAAATAAAAATCGGTAAATTTTCTTTAATATTGAATAACTAATTTTTTTAATCGAGTTATTAGATGAATCCTGAGAATTCTGCCGAATTTTATTTATATTAGACGAAAATTGTTTATTTCCAAAATATAAAATTTTGTAATTCTTTTCAATATTTTTAGGGTCAGTACCAGACAAAACTGTTACCTCATTGCCTTTATTAATTAGCTCATCAATTAACAAACTCCACCTAGTTGTTCTTGGACTAACTTGAGGTAAAAACTGGTGAGTGACAATTAAAATTTTTTTATTCTTCATATTTACTCATGTTTAAACTAAATGCTATTGCTATTGCTAAATGTGACGATAGTTCTTCTGCTTGATATGAAAACATGAAGAGTGTAGAAATTATGCTTGTTAATATAAAAGGTTGTAGTTTGGAATTATGAAATACTAATTTTCTTAAAGAATCAATAATTATGTAGAGAAACCATAACAGTCCTATTAGCCCAGTTGACATTAATATATTCGCATATAAATTATTAAAAGAAACTACTTGTCCTGGATTTCTATAAATTATTTGATTATCAACTTCTTTTTTAGTTGCTTCATCTGCTGCATATGAAAAAATGATATTTGAATGTCCAAAACCATCCCCAAATAATGAAAAACCTTGGTCAAAAATATAATCAAGTAAGAAAGCAGTATTCTCAAATGCATCTAAACCAATTGATGTAATTTCACTTAATCTTCCAAAAGTAGCATCTGGAACACTTTGTGAATTTTTAAGCTCATCGAGCTTATCTTCAGAAACACAAACGCACTCACTTAAATTTTTACAATATTCATTATCCGGAGGAAATTGATAGGAAAATGAACTAGAAAAGAAAGTTACTATCAGGAATACTATAAGCATGATCATTAAATTAATTTCTGCTTTTTTATGTATCAATAAGACCAATAAAAAAATTAATAAAGCGGACAAAAACAGCGCAGTATATCCAGTTAAACTTCTGCTTAATGCGATACTCAAAATAGGAATTAGCGATAATAAATACCATTTTCTATCCTTTTTACCTAAATAAAAGAAATAAGGAATAAATGGTACGGTCCAAATTGCAAGGAAACTTGGTTCTCGAAATGTTCCGTAATTTCGTAAAATACTACATGCTCTTTCAATTGGTTGCGTCCAGCCACCAGACCCTGACCTATTTCTTGGAAAATCATCATATCCAAATAAATAAGAAAAGTAACTGATTATTGATAAAGTTGAAATTATCAAACATGAAATAAGTAAAAATGTAATTATTTTCTCAAAAGAATATTTTTGAAATAGATAATTTAAAGAATAGATAATCCCTAAAAAAAGTACCAACTTTAATATTCTGAGACTTATATATTGAAAATAAGATGTACTTGCATACTTTGGCAATACAAGGTCGTTAAATATTGATTGAAACAAAGTAATAAAAATTCCGTAAATAATCCAATTTCTAATATTTATGGAATTGATATTTGGAATTCTAAAACCAGTAAAATACAAAATTCCATAAACTAGTAAAAAAAACGAAGCACCTATCCAATAAATTGGAATATTTCTAATTGAAAAAGCATCTAATCCTTCTAAAGTAACGAAAAATACAAGAGAGAGACCTAAAATTTTTGAGTATTTTATATTCAATCTATCCTCTTATAGCCATTTGAAAATTGTACTTTAATTCCGTTGTTTTCTTCTCCCCATGAATTATATTCTTCTAATTCAACATCTTTAGATAAATCTTCAATATTCACTACTCCATCATTTATTTGAATCTTTCTATAAATTCTTCTTCCATTGAAATCAGCAAAACCAATAAAATTATTTTTATCAAACTTTAATACTTCCCCACTCGTTATATGATTTAATTTAAAACAATCAAACTCATCCTCCTTAGGAAAATTCATTTTTGGTTGTGGTCCCCAGTGATAAGCTAATGATCTAAATTTATTTCTTAAATCAATATTATCTGTATATGTACCTGTACCAGGATCTCTTGTAATCCACTTGCCTCCCGAAAAACACTCTATAGAAAGCTGATCGTAGTGTGAATGGCCTCCAAATCCATTTTGTCCTATAGGCCCACATCTTATACTGAAATACTGATTATCATTTCTCCATATATAAATTCCAAAATCTCTTGATGAATAACATTCATAGTCCTTAGTAAAAACAGGAATAGCTTTATTTTTTACAACTTTGAATTCATCCAATGATGGAATATGTGAATCTACAATTTGTTTGAATTTATCCTGGGTATTATTGTCTTGATCATTGCCACTGTAAAGATTTTCAATTAAATTGACTAACCATTTCATTTTTAATGGTTCATCTTCATTAAATGAAAAATAGAATAATCTTCCTGAGTCGTTATCTCCAATTTGGGACAACTCACCATCTACAATTAATAAAGAAAGGAATGTTTTGTTTGCTTTTATTATTTCGTCAATTTCTTTTATAAGTTTTGATTGACTATCCATTTCTTGTATTGATAATTTACATATGATTAGAGCTTCAGTAACAAAAGCTGCATAATGTGATGAACCTTCAAAACTTGTACCATCATTATTAAATTGTTTTTTAATCTCAGATCTTAATTTATTTTGAAAATATTCAAATTCTTCATAATCATTTTCAAATTTAAAAGTTGCAATAGTTATTAAAATAGATGTTAATTCTATTAAATAATGATTGCCTACTACATTTCCACTATCTTCTAAGTTATTTTTAATGAACTCATAATGTTGACTTATGTAAGCACTGATTAAATCTTTATTGTTACCTAAAATTTCAGCTTTTCCTGATTTATTCTCTATAGACAAAAAATGAAGTATTAAATTTATATTACGAATTGCTACATCCATTGGGCTATCCCAGTATATTTTTGGAAATTTACTTACATCTATAGTTCCAGAATTTGCTTTCTGTAGATATTGAAGCCTTGATGCTTCGTACGGTACTTTAACATCTGCAATATTAAAAAAAGCAGGTTTTAACTTCTTGTTCGCAAAATCGAAGTTGGAAAAAATATCTCTAGAAAGAATATAGTGATCTGTAGATTTTCCAAATATCTTAATTTCTTCATCAAGGCTTATTTCATTTTCAGTAGATACTTGGCAAAATTTGTTTATAAAATGTTGATATGAAGTATCTCTTCTTTCAAATAATTTATACTCTGTGGGAATCTCTTTTTCAGAATTAAATAAATTATAAAATTGGTACTTAACTCTTTTTAAAATAGTAATCAGATTAAACATAAGACCTTCTAAAACTAATTGTCGTTGCTAAGGCAATCAAAATTTGTGAAGCAACTATTGATAAAACAGCAGGATTATCAGCAAAATTGTGTATTAAATAATAAGATATACAAGACAATATTGCACCAATTGTTATTGATTTTGTTAAATTAATTTCAAAATTTAAAGCTCTTGAGAATATAATGTTGATTCTTGACCAGACCATTAATGGAAGGCAAAAAAGTATAGATGAAGTATATGTAGATACATCACTGAATTCACTTCCGAGCAAAGAAATAAATACATCATTTGCAATATTACGAAGCAAGAAAAATAAAATGGGAACGGAAAAAGATAAGAAAAATACTTTTTTAAGTTGAGACCTTACTTGTTTAACCTCTGACTTTTCTCGTGTTTTTGATAATTCTGGAAATAATATATCTAAACTAGCGGCTAACAATTGGAAGATAATTTCCAATATCCTTCTTGACCAAGCTAACACTCCTAATATTGGACCTGTATAAAATAAACCAAGTAAAACAATGTCTAATTCGGAAATTAATGCACTTGAAAATGTTGTAAGTACCATTTTCTTACCGGAACTTTGCAATTCATTTTTTACATTTTTTGAATTTTCAATATTAAAAACTACATCTTTTGTAGGAATAGATTTATGCGCAACTAAAAGAAATAAGAAAAGCATTAAAACTTGATAGCTTATCAATGTATTTACTGAAAAACCACGAATTACAATAATCCATGCACCAAGACCGTATAATATCGTTCTTAAAAATATTTGCTTGGAGCTAGTAACAAAATCTCCCCTTGATTGAAAATAAGCTAGTGCGACATGAATCATCTCATTAAAAACAAATCCTAATAAAAATAAGAAAGTCATTGATAAATCTCTGTTAAGTATTGAAGTCAATGGGATTAAAATAACAAGTGAAATTAAAAAATTTCTAAAAATTAAAAAATAAGAATTAGAAAACATAAGCTCTGAATTTTCATTTTTTTGAGCTAAAAGCTTAGTTACTACTAAAGCTAATGACATAACTGCTGCTGTCCCTATTAAAACCGATAAACTTTTTGAAGATGCATACTCACCGTATGTTTCAGCTCCATACTCTCTGCTTATAATCGTAATTAAAAAGAAATTTACAACCAAGAGAGTTAACTGCATTATTGATATATAAACTGTATTTTTTTTCCAATTTTTAATCAATTTTGCTCCTAGTTAAATGCCAATTTGCCAAGTTTGAGAGATACCATTTCTTTTGATAATCACTACCTGCAAGAACTGATTTTAAATATTTATTATTAAACAAATTCGTTGACTTATTAAATTCATATATACCTTCATAAAAAAAGTTCTGATCTTTTTTAATCCATTCACCTACAGGAGCTCTAAAGCCTTGCTTTGGTCTATTAAATATTTTTTCTGATATATGTTTGTTCGCAACTTTTTTTAAAAGAGGTTTAGTTTCATTGTTTTTAAAGATAATTTCTTCGGGAATTGAAAGGACAAATTCAACAAGCTCATGATCAAGAAATGGAACCCTTGCTTCAATAGAAGATTGCATTACTAGCTTATCCATACGCATAAGCAAAAGCTCAGGAAGTCGAATTTTTAAATCGACTAAAGTCATCCACTTTGAAAGTTTTGAATTTCTATTTGAAAAATATTGATCCCACATATTGTCAACATAATGTATTGAACTATATTCATTAGAAATACCACCACTAACTAAATTGTTTATTTCTGAGAGATTGAACCCAAGAGCTCCTCCTGAAAATGAAGTTCTATTAAATAGAATATTGGACACTAGATTACTTCTATGGTTATCAAACGTAAATGAAGAATTTCTTTTTGAAGTTATTGGTTTTATCAATCTGTTCAATTTCATAAATCTCAACCAGTGTTCATAACCGTAAAACAATTCATCAGCTCCTTCACCAACTTGGATAACTTTGATGTTATTTTTTCTGGAAGATCTTCCTAAAAAATAAAGAGGAATACCTACCTCATCTCCTACCAAGTCATCTTGATAAAAAGAATAATTATCAAGTAATTGCTTAAAATCGGAGTAAGAAATTGTGTCCTCTACTAATTCAACTCCAATTTCAGATGCTGCAAACCTAGCTTCTTGTACTTCACCCTTGTAGCCCTCAAAATGGTCTTCATAATCGATATTGAAACTTTTTATTTTTGAGTCGTTACCTTCGTTCATTAATTTACCTATAAGCGAAGAATCTAATCCCCCTGATAAAAATAAGCCAACTTCAACATCGCTTACCTTTCTGTATTCGACCGATTTTATTAAAAGCTCTTCAACTTTTTTTATCGCTTCATGTTCACTTATATCATTGTTTATTTCAAATTTGAAAGGATCCCAATAAGTTTTTTTGTAAATATCTCCATTTTTATTTATCACTGTGTATTGTCCTGGTTCTAATTTAAAAATATTTTTGTTTCCGGTCTGGTCACCAGGTATACAAAGATGCCTTAGATAGGCTAAATATGAATCTACATTAGCATCAAAGTTTATTACCCCTGATTGTTCGATAGTTTTTAGTTCTGAGCTGAAAATTAGAAACTCATCATTTAATGAATAATACAAAGGCTTAATGCCGATCCTATCTCTTGCTAAAAAGACACTGTTTTCAAATGAATCAAAGATAGCAAATGCAAACTGCCCTCTTAATTTCTGAAGTATTTGTTCTCCAAATTTTATATATCCATACAGTAAAACTTCTGTATCACCTTCTGTTCTAAAGCTAACACCTAAGGCTTCCAATTCTTTTCTTATTTCTCTATAGTTATAGATTTCACCATTAAATACTATTGTGAACCTTTTGTCGTCTGATTTAAAAGGCTGATTAGATCTTTTATCTAAATCAATAATTGCTAAGCGTGTATGAATAAAAACTACATTGTTTTTAATAAATTGAACTTCAGAGTAATCAGGCCCTCTATGCTCTAATGAAGCACCTATCCTGTTTGCTATTTCTGGATTTATATCATTATCAGAAAAGTCAAATATTCCAGCTATTCCACACATTAATTTAACTTTAATGCTCTAAAATTAATTGATTAACATTAATTTTTTTAGTTTATTATGTAAATAATGATTAAAAGACTATTTGATATAGCAATTATTGTGATTTTTATGCCTTTCTTTTTGCCAATAATTCTATTGATTTCAATTTTTTCTATTGTTAATCAAGGAAAGCCAATATTTTTCGTACAAAATAGAGTTGGAAAAAATAATAAAATATTTAAACTCTATAAATTTAGAACTATGGAAATAACTGCTGAGGAAGACTTTCATAGATCACACTATCTAGATTTAGCAAAAGGAAAAGAAATAAAACCCTCAAACTCTCCTCTAGAACCTATAAGAATAGAAAACGATGACAGAATTACTAAATATGGTGCTTTTCTCAGAAAAACTTCACTTGATGAACTTCCGAATATATTAAATGTATTAATTGGAAATATGTCAATTGTTGGTCCAAGGCCGTTAGTTAATTATGAATCTGAACTTTATGGAGAATACAACAACAAACGTTGTTCAGTACCTCCGGGAATAACCGGACTTGCTCAAGTTCAGGGTAGGTTAGATTTAAGTTTACAAGAAAGGCTCTTTTGGGATTTACAATATATTGACAATTATTCTTTTTTCGAGGATATAAAAATTATTTACAAAACTATTGCCTCTGTTATTTCAAGAAAAGGTGCGAACTAGAGCAAGTTTAAATATTGTTGAGAAACTGTATTTAAATTGGCGTACTTTAAATTAACATCCTCTATATTTTGATAAATTTCATCTAAATTTTTCAAATTATTGAGTGCACTATCTATATCTGGATTCTCAGGATCGATGTTTATTCCAACATTGTACTTTTCAATGAATCTAGCTAAGCCTGATAATGGATTTGAGTATCCAATAAGTATCTTATTCATCTTAAGATAGTCAAAAGTTTTTCCGGGAAATCCTTCAACAGTCAAAGAAGATGATAATGATACTAAAGCAAAAGTTGAATTCTTAGTGTGTTTGAGTATTTCAGATCTATCAGTATAAGGATTTACATTAATATTTTCTGACTCCATCTTTTTAATATCTTCATAACGGCTACCTGAGCCATAAATTTTTAATTTATATTGATCTGAAGAATTATTTAAATTTTTAATAAATGATTCTATGTTCTGTGGAATACCAAGATTGCCAGTATAAATGATTTCTTTATTATGGTTTTCTGGTCTTGGACTTTCATCTGAACTAGAAAAATGATAAATTACTTTAATTTTATTTTCTTGAATTCCTCTTGAATTAATTAAATATTCTTTTAACTCATCTGAATTAACAACAATATCATCAATAATTTTTAAGGCATAATTATCTAATTTTTTAAATAACCTAATTATTAATTTTGAGTTAATTTCGGATAATTTTGATGCGATTTCAGGATACAATTCCCATACTGAATAAATTGTTTTCTTCTTTAATAATTTTTTTGAAATTATTGCTACTAAATTCATCGTAGGCGGATAACTAAAAATATATAAAACATCAAAAGTATTTCTATGTTTAATAAGGTATCTTATAGATCGATAATGAAATGAAATCCACTGAAAAATTCTTTTTTGTTGATTGAATGATCTTTGTGATGAGTAAATATGATTTATTTTTACATTTTTATAACTAGATGAATAAAGTTTTTTTTCTTTTATTTGTTTTAATTCATTATTAAAAACACTTTCATCAAAATTATATTGAGGAGTAGATGCAAGAATTTCTATATATTGACCATTTTCAGAAAATTTATTAGCTATATCAGCAACTAGTTTTCCAGTTGATACATTGTCTGGAGGTATAGTCAATGAATGAAATAATACTCTAGTCATCCTTTAAATGAATTAGATGTATCAAATTGATAATCAGATGGCTTGTGTTTTTTAAAATTGTTATCTTTACTCAATTGCTTAAGATCCTCAACTATGATTTCTGATGAATTACCATCTCCGAATGGATTATTCCAATTGGTACCTATCAATTTAGTAACTTGTTCTATTGGCGAGTTATAGTCTTGCGTAGGGTCAAATTTTATTGAGGCATTAACGTCATAAACTTCAGGCCTTTCAGTAGAAAATCTCATTTGAATCGATGGGATCCCTATGATGCACGCTTCCTCTACAACTGTTCCTGAATCGGTAGCAACGTATTCTGAATTTTTTAAAAGATACATAAACTCTAAATATCCTATAGGGTCAATAATCTTTACATTATTACTTAGATTTACATTTGATTGTCTCAATATTTCTTGTGTCTTGTAACCCATTGGAAAAATTACATTTACGTCTTCAATTTCATTAAATAAGTTAATAATGTTATCAAAACTTTTTTCATCTAGGATATTCTCTCTCCTGTGACATGTAGCCAAAACAAATTTCTCATTAGAAAAATCAAGAATATCTTCGGATAGATAATCTTGACCAGAATCAAAGTACTTTAAATTGTCATTGATTATATCAACAATTGGATTCCCAGTTACCTTTATAATGTTTTCGCTTATGCCTTCATTAAGACCTTGGGATTTGTAATTTTCTAAGTAAGCGTAAATCCTATCAGATAAATGATCTATTACTGTTCTATATTTTTCTTCAGGCATCCTCCAGTCGTAAGATCGCATACATCCTTCAATATGAACTATTGGAATATTATGCTGAGCAGCTGCAATTGATCCCATAACCGTATTTGTATCTCCAAGAAATACGGCAGCTTTATATTTATGGTCATTAAAGTGATTGAACAAATTCTCAATTGTTGATGATACAATATTTGCATCACTTCCTTTATTAATTTCAAATTCAAAATCAGGTTTAGGCACATTAAGTTGTTTGAAAAATGTGTCTTTCATATTTTCTGAATAATGTTGACCAGACCAAATAAAATCAAACTCTATGTCATTTTGATTATCAAGTAATTTCAAAATTTTACTCGCCCTAATTACATCAGGTCTAATGCCTAATATTATTGCTAAATCTTTCATCTTATTTGAGAATAGCCTTAGAAAAATCTGAATTTGCTAATTCTAAAATGTTGTCTTCGATAGATGGGATTTGTGTGTATCCACCATCTAACCAAAGCTTTTTATTTAAGTCATTATTGTTAGTGTTCAAAGTTCTGTTAATAATATCACCTGCGTCAACTTCATTTATATCTATTTTCTTATCAAAGTAAGTTTTAAAATAATTCAATAATTGTGCTTTATCTACAATATCCGAAGGTATTAAATGATGAAGGTCAAAAGAGTAATTGTTATTTTGAATTAAACCATTAAGAACTTTGGCAAAATTAAGAGTTGTTACTCCGTTCCATAAGTGATTTTTAAATCCAGAAACCTCAGATGATTCGTTATTTAAAAACCAATTCAATAATGATTTTCCATTTCCTTCTTCAGGACCAATAATGCTGGATCTAATAACATATTTATTACCCCCTAAAATTTCACCAACTATTTTTGATTTTCCATACAAATCTTCTGCATCAAGATATTTTTTTTCATTATAGTTACCATCCTTACCTGAAAATACACAATCTGTGCCAATCTGGAAATATCTTGTATTATTATCAGAAGCATATTTTTGGATTTCAAGTGGCAAAAAGGAATTAATATTTATAGTCTCAGACACAGAAATAGGATCTGATTCATCAATTGTTGGCTTAATTCTTCCAATACAATTTATTATTACATCTGGCTTAACCTTAGAAGCAAAATTATAAAAGTTGTCATTCAAGACATCATAGAACTCAGTGCTATCGTGAAAATTTTCTTTTAGAAAAGCGCTCTCAGATCTTGATGAAAATACAATTGAATAATTTTTTAAAGAACCAAAATATAATGAAATCATCTTGCCTAACATGCCATTGGCACCTAAGATTAAAATTTTTAAATTACTCATAAATTTTAGGTGAATATTCTTCCCAAGGATTCCAGTATTTAGCATCAAATCGATGATCATCTTTCATAGAATCCTCCAATAAAAAGGATGAAAAATACATTACTTTACTTTCTGAATTCAAATTTATAGCACCATTTGCATATCCTGGGGGGACGTAAAGCAGACCTGAATTTTCATCTACTTTATATTTTAATATTTCTAAATTTTTTGAAGGCTGATCCCAGTTATCAATTTTGACTAAACAGATTAAAAATTCACCTTTTAAAACTTTTATAAGTTTTTCTTCTAATTTATGACCATGCCATGCTCTCACAGTTCCTTTTATTGGATTTGATACAATATAAAACCTTTTGTAATAATCAAGCTTTAATTCGTTATAAAATTCAACATAACCTCTGTGATCTTCCGATTTTCCAACATCTAACAGTAAGGGAACACTTGATGCAGTCATTAGCTAAGTCCAAATTCTTCCAAAAAATTTTGGTTTGAGTATCTTTTATGATTAACATTTTTTATTCTATTGTTTACAATTAAATCGTAAATTTCATTAATCCCAGTATTCAAATCTATTTCTGCCTGAAATCCAGTCTCTTTCAATAATTTCTCACTACTGACTTGGTAATTTCTTGCATCTTGAAATTTCATTGGAGTTGTTTCAATGATTGCTGAATCAACTTTATTTACAATTGCTTCCGCAATATCAATAATTTTAAAATTTTTATAATGTAAATTAAAAATTCCATTAGTTTCAGAATCGATAGTTTGTTCTATTGCATTAGCAACATCATTGACGTGTAGTAAAGGTCTCCACTGTTCGCCGCCAAATACTGTCAACTTCCCTTCAGTCAAAGCTTTGGTGACAAGAATATTTACAACAAGGTCTAATCTTATTCTTGAAAATGCATCACTGATTCCAAAAAGTGTACCTAATCTGAATATTATTGCGTTTGATTGTTTTAGATATTCTTCTGCTTGAACTTTTGAGGAGGCGTATTCGGATAATGGATTAATTGAAGAATCCTCATTTAAAAGTCCATCCTGTGCTCCATATACTGAACAAGTTGAAAGAAAAACTATACGCTTTTTAAAATTCTCGACTAAAAATTTTACAGAATCTGAATTAATTTCAAAAGTTAATTTTGGATTTATTGCACATGCCCCATCACCAACTAATGCTGCAAGCCAAATTACTGCATCATTGTTTTTAAATAATTTTAATAATTTGGATTGTTCTCTAACATCTCCATAAACAAAATTTACATCTTTCCTGTAAGATTCTTCATAAATCAATGAGTCATAAACGGTGACTTGATGGTGCTTCTTAAGTTTATCAACTATACCACCACCTACATAACCAGCACCGCCAACAATTAAAATATTCACAATTCAATACTATATGCTAACTAAACATTAAACGTATTACTATAAAAATTTTCCAATCTATAAGCTGAATTTTCAATAGAAAAGTTTTTACTGATATATTCTTTTTGGATATTTTGGGCTTTTTTTAAGATTTCACAATTATTATCAAAATAACTTTTAATCAATATTGCTATTTGTTCGGGGTTTTCTCTGTTTACAAGTGAATTGAATTTATTACTTACAAATTCATTAAGCGGACTAATGTTTGAACATATTACAGCAACATTATTTTCAATTGCTTCAAGAACTACTAAACCAAAGCCTTCGGACTCAGAAAGAAACAAAAAAAGATCAATTTGATCAAAAAATTTATCTATATCTGAAAAGTGATCAAAAAATTCAACATTATCATCAATGTTTAATTCCTTAGATATTTTTTTTAAATTATTTAAATATCCAATATCATCTGAACCAGCTAACTTTAAAGTAAAATCAATATTTTCATTTTTTAGATAATGAGCAGTTTCAAGTACTTTGTCAAAACCTTTCCAAGGTAAAATTCTCGCAGCCATTCCAATTATGTTTTTATTTTTAACTTTTTGTTCTCTGTCTTTAATTTTGACTCCATAATAAATAGTCTTAATTAAATTGTTATCAATATCTTTTTCTTCGACTAACCAATCTTTAATTGACTCTGATATTGATATAACACCTGAGGACCTGTTTAATGTTTTTTTCCAAAAGAAATTTGAAAATACATACTTTAATTTACTTTCACTTTTTCTCGAACCATATTTTGCATGAACCGACACGATATGTTTAAATTTTTCATTAAATAATCTTAACAATCCAACAATTAAATCTGCTTTAGGTAAGTGTGAATGAACTATATCATATTCATTTTTATCAATTATATTTTTTAAATAGAATATAGAATTTTTAAAATAGAGATTATTATTTTTCAACATTGATTTTATAGAATCTCCGTTTTCATATATATCAAAAGTGAATACATCAATATCTGTATTTTTAATTTCTTGTAACACATTAGCCAATTGAACCTCAGCTCCATCTTTTTTCAATGTTGGTAATACATGTAATACTTTTAACTTTTTATTCATTTGAAAAGTCCTTGATAGTTTTAAAAAGCATCAAAAAAAATAAAACTGAAATTGAATGATTTTGTATAAAATCACCTGTAAATGATAGTGCAACAAAAGCTCCTAAAAACAAATACTCCGACTTAAATATATTTACTTTAAAATTATGCAAAAATTTGATAAAAGCATTTAAAAATATGTTTAAAAAAAGTATCAAACCAAAAAATCCATAATCTAAAACAACAAATAAAAAGGAATTATGTGGTCCAGTGGGTCTCAAGTCTTTTGAAAACTGGTCTAATGATTTAATTTCATCTCTAACAAGTCCAAAATTGTTATGACCATAACCAAAAATATTTTGGGATATATTTCTTGAAGAAATGTCAGAAACACTGGCTTGTTGCATTTGAATTCTATCTTCTATACCTTGAGTCTCAGCTTCTGAAGTAATTCTTTCAATAAATCCAAAATTTATTGTTATCAAAATTGAAGCAAATAATAAACCTACTTTTAGAAAATAAGTTTTGCTAAAAAAATAAAATAAAAGAATTAAAATCAATATAACTATTGATGCCCTACTGTATGTAAAAAAACAACCTAACACTCCAAGGAATATCAGATAATTATATTTTGTATCAGAGAACTTTGATACGGTAAATACAGTGAGACATGCAATTAGAGCTCCAAATGCGTTTGGACCACCAGCTTGTAAACCATTCATTCTCCCATTTGTAAAAATCCATTGATTTTCGTTGAATCCAATCTTCCAGTAATCATATGCATCACTACCAAGATTAATTTCAAGAATATAAAGTAATATTGAAAAAAATGATACAAATATCATTAAATATTTGAAAAAATTATCAATTATGGCAAGATCATCAATATTCAAAATTGTTATAAATAGTAAAATATAGAATAAGTAACGTAAACTTTCACTAAAAATAATTTGATTATTAATTAACAAATTTTGAATACTAATATACGAAAAAAATAAAAAAAGTGGCAATGTTTCTTTTAAAAATATTCTTTTTATATTTTTTAGAAAATAATTTATTAAGAAAAGTAGAAAAAATATTAATACTGGAATATCATCTACTTGCAAATTCTTTGAAATATTAATGTGGGGTGTTAAAGGAATTAATAGACAAAAAAATAATTGTAAACTTACTAAATTATCTTTATATTTAACCATCTTTTTAATCCATTCTGTAAAAGAAATAAGAAAGCTTCATAAACAATTTTTCTTGACATTTTTGAATTTCCAAGAGATCTTTCGTTAAAAATTATTGGCACCTCTTTAATATTCAGTTTTTTTTCTAAACATCTAATTGTCATTTCAATTTGAAAAGAATATCCATCTGATTTTGTTGAAAAATAATCAATTTCAAGGAGAGATTTATTTGAATAGGATCTAAAACCACTTGTCATATCATTTATTTTGCTTCTTAGAAGAACTTTAGATAGCTTATTAGCATAACTTGATAATAATTTTCTTTTAAGATCCCAACCAATGCTTCCACCACCAGGTATATATCTACTGCCAATTACAACATCAAAATCTTTAGAATTTTTTAGTATTATTTCAAGATCTTCAAATCTATGTGAAAAATCGGCATCCATTTCAATAAAGTATTTGTATCCATTATTTATACCCCACTTAAAACCGTCTCTATATGCAGAACCAAGACCTAATTTACCACTACGCTTAAGAAGATTAACTTGTTCAATATTTTCTGATATCTGTTGTACAAAATCTCCGGTACCATCAGGAGAATTGTCATCTACTACTAAAATTGAAACATCAATTTCAGTTATTTTTTTAATAAATTCTTCTATGTTATCGATCTCGTTATAAGTTGGGATAACAACTAAATGAGAATTTGAAGAAATATTCAACTTTTCTACGAACCATCTCCATCAAGATCGACAGCATTAATTGTTGCATCAATGCCAACAGCTTTACCTTCGTTTTCTAAATCAAAAGACCATCTGTGCTTTGGGCAAATTAGAAATCTTTCATCTTCAATTTGATGAGTTGTTAAATCGCTACCTTGATGAGGACAAAACTTATCTATAGAATACATTACACCACCAGCTTCAATAGTTATTCTTTCTCTTTGGTTTTGTAATCTCATTAAATTTTCAACAAAATCTGGAACGTCTTCTATCTCCATTGTTAAGAAACCATTAATTGCAACCTGGTAAATATCCGGGGTTCTTTTAAGTTTATGTCTAAAAGAAAGCATAAAATCTTCCCAATTGCAGTACCCATCAAGTAATCTCCCTATATCTCCAGCAGAGCAACTGATTTCGTAAATTCCTTCTAAGTTTTTTGTTTTATCCAAAATATCAATCGTCTTATTGTCAAAATCAACATATATAGATGTTTCTGAAATTTCGTCTAGACTAAATTCCATCGTTACATTCATTTTTTGTTCAATCTTGAATTTACTTAGTTTCATTTTAAGTTCATCAAATAATTTTTTTTGAATGTCTAATGGTTCATAATTTACTTTTTGATTTTCTCTTTCTTTAAATACGTACTCGTACTGCTCAGCATAATTTTTTATATTTTCTTTATCATATTCAGCTTCAACATCTGCAACTTGATGGAAAACATCTATATCACCAGAATTTAGTTCAAAAGCACTTCCAGGAATAGGAACTTCAACTTTTAAATCTGGGAGCTCTTTATTTAAATAGTCTTTAAATTTGTACGGTGAAGAAAATATATTAACTTCTTCATAATTGATTGATACTAAATTTGGATCTAAAAATACAGGGGGGCCTGCTGCAGGTATATAAAAATTAGGTTCAAACTTTTTTAGCAAGTTTTTAACTGAGCCAAATTTTCCATAAACCTTGGATTCTGAAATTTCTTTGTATTTTCTTTCTGGATACTCATAACATACTGGGTGAAATACAGCTCCCGAAAATTGGCAAGTAAATATGTCAAATTTTTTGTATATTTTTTTTAGCTCGTCGACACGATCATAAACTTTACAATCATTTAAGTTGAGAAAAGTAAAATCTATATCCTTGTCAACAAGGCCAATGGCAGAATCTCTAACAATTTCTTGATCATCTAAAAAAAGTCTTAATTCTAGATTATCAATATTTATTACTTCTGAGTCAATAGGTGTCATAACCGATTTTGGATTTAATTTTTTTAATACTGATGCAACATGATCCCTGCGAAATTTAGGTGTTATAAAATTAATTTTACTAAGTTCAAGTGTTTTTAAATAAGGGACGTCAAAATGATCTTTATGTTCATGACTAATATATATAAAAATATCTTTATTTGATTCTTGAATTGTATCTCTAATTTCATCACCTAGATTGTGATTAGAAGGAAACTGATACCAAGATGAGTCAAAAGCTCCTGTTTTAGACATCCAAGGATCCATTAACAAAATTTTGTCATCAGTTTCATACATAAAGCCAGCATGACCTATAAATTTAAGCATAAAATAATAGTAATAGAACCAAGAAATATCCAAAGATAATGGCGAAAAGAGTTAGACTTTAATAGTGGAAAAAATAGTAGTAACAGGAGCATGCGGATTTATTGGGTTCAATTTTGCAAAATCATTATCTAAACAAGTTGAAATAATCGGTATTGACTCACTCAATGATGCTTATGATCCAAAGTTAAAAGAACTTCGTTTAGATGAACTCAATAAAAATGAAAATTTTAATTTTTTTGAGTTAAATTTATCCAATAAAAAAATTTTAGAGGAAAATATTGAAATTTTTAATGATGTAGATTTAATTTTGCATCTTGGAGCTAGAGCAGGTGTTAGACAGAGTTATCTAGAACCTAATAAATACATTGATGATAATACGTCTGCGACGACTAATCTTGCAATGTTAACAAAAAATATTGGTATTAAAAGATTTATTATTGCATCAACTTCATCTATTTATGGTGATACAGGTGAAAAGTTTGCTGTAGAAAACCAAGATGAGCTTGCAGATCCACCATCAATTTATGCAGCTACAAAAATGTTTGGAGAAACTATGGTAAAAAATATATTATCTGAAGAGGAAAATATTGTACAGATACCAAGGTTTTTTACAGTTTATGGTCCTTACGGTAGGCCAGATATGTCAATTCTGAGATTTATTCACTGGATTTCCACCAAAAAAGAAGTAATTCTATATGGTACTGGAGAGCAAAGAAGATCGTTTACTTATATTGATGATGTAGTTGAAGGTCTAAACAAGCTGTGTAAATTTGAAGGGAGTGGTACTTTTAATTTTGGCTCAAACACAACTTGGTCACTGAATGAAGTAATTAGCAAAATTGAAGAGAAATTAAATATTGAAGCTAATGTTACATATAAGGAAAGGGCCTTTCGTGATGTAGATATGGTTTTGCCCAGTTTAGAAAATTCAAAAACTAAACTTGGTTGGGAGCCAACTACAGATATGAACACTGGATTAGATAAAACCATTGAATGGTATAAAAAATACGAAAATGAATTGGCAGATATTAAATTTAAGTATGACTATGAAAAATAATTTAAAAAGAATTGTAATTACAGGTGGAGCTGGTTTTATTGGCTCTAATCTTTCTAGAAAACTTTTAAAAGAGGGTGCTGAGAAGATATTAATTATTGATGACCTATCTACTGGAAAAATTAAAAATATAGAAGACCTAATGAAATTAGATGAAATTGAATTTATAGAATCGCGCGTCGAGGACGTTGAAAATTTAAATAAAACTTTATCAAATTTTGATTTTTGTTTTCATCTAGCTGCTGGAGTAGGAGTTCAATATATTATGGAAAATGTAAGCAAAGCTTTACTCACTAATATTGAAGCTACTCATTTGATGATTGAAGCCTGTAAAGTTAATAATCTTCCAATTTTAATTACATCTACTTCTGAGGTTTATGGTGTTTCAAATGATAAGGTTTGGACTGAAGAAACAAAAAGTTTAATTGGTCCGCCTACAAAATTAAGGTGGTCTTATGCTGCTTCAAAATTAATTGACGAATTTCTTGTTCTTTCAGAATTTAATGATGGAAATTTAAATCCTATTGTTGTGAGGCTTTTTAATATTATAGGACCTAACCAAGTTTCTGATTTTGGTATGGTAGTTCCGAAATTTATTAAAGCTGCTCTTAATGGAGATGAATTAATTGTTCATGGTAGTGGAGAACAAACAAGATCCTTTACGTGGGTTCAAGATGTAATTGAATACTTTTATTTACTTGCTAATAAGAAACTTTATGGAGAGATTTTTAATATAGGTCAAACTGAAGAGATTTCTATTAATAACTTAGCAAAATTAGTAGTAGAGCTTACAGAGTCAAATTCTAAGATTACTTATTTACCACATGAAGAAGTTTACGGATCAAAGTTTGAAGACCCTATGAGAAGAACACCATCAATTGATAAAATCGTTAATGCAACTGGTTACTCGCCAACAATGGAAATACCAGATATGATCAGAGAAATTATTAAATATAAAAAAACAAACCCTTGAAAATATTAATTACTGTTGGAATATTTCCTCCAGATATTGGGGGTCCAGCAAGTTTTGTTCCTAAAATAGCAGAATTGTACTCGAATTCTGGACATGATGTTACTGTTGTCTGCCTTACAGATAAAAAACAAACTGACAAATTGAACTTTAAAGTAGTCAGAATCTTAAGAAATCAAAACTTACTCATAAGGTGGATAAAGACAGTATCTCAAATAATTCGTCAAGGGTACAATGCTGATTTGTTATTTGTAAATGGGCTGCCTATGGAGTCATATATTGCAAATATATTTACTAGAAAAAAATTAATTAGAAAAATTGTTGGCGACTGGGCCTGGGAGAGAGGCATGAACAAAAAAATTATTAATGAGTCTTTTGATGAATTCCAAAATAATAAACACAATCTGCATCTTGAAATTGCTAAATTTTCAAGAGGATGGACTGCTACAAAAGCTGATCTGATTATTACACCTTCAAACCATCTAAAAAATGTAGTTAAGGGATGGGGTGTGAAGGAAAATAGTATAAAAGTAATTTACAATGGGACAAAACTCAAAAATAAACCAGACCCAATAGACGATCAACCTTATGATTATTTAAAATTTATTACAATAGGCAGGCTCGCACCATGGAAAAATATAGATATTATTATTCAAGCTTTAAGTGATTATAAAAAAGCAAATCAAAATTTTATTTTCTATATTGTTGGTTCTGGACCTGAAGAAATAAAATTAAAGAAACTAGTTAATGACCTGGATTTAGAAAACTTTGTTACATTTACTGGACAATTATTAAAAGATGATCTAAATTATTATTTACAAGAATCTGATATTTATATTCAAGCATCTAGCTATGAGGGCTTGCCTCACGTAATACTGGAAGCTATGAGTCATAATCTTTCAATAATAAGTACTCCAATAGGAGGAACAAATGAAGTTATTCAAGATGGTAAAAATGGCTGGGTTTGGGAACTAGAAAACAATTTCAAACCAAACAAAAATAATCTCGTAGAAATATTAAATAATTTAAAATTAAATTCATTTGATGATATTAAGAAGAGGACAAATGCTCAAAATCTATTATTTTCTACCTTTGATGAAGACAAAAATTTTCAGATGTATTTGGAATTATTAAAATGAAAAGAAATTTGTTATTTTACGGAACAACAGACTATGGTGAAGAATTATCTAATTCTGATAAGAATAAATTTAAAGAACTCAGAGAGGGCTTTGAAAATATTTTTGTTTTATCACAAGGAAACCAAAAAGATATCGAAAGTGAATATGTAAAAGTTATTTATTCAAAAAAAACAAATTCTCAATTATTAAATTATCTGAATTTCTATTTTTTTAATTTTATATTTTTCAAGAATTTTATTAACGAGAACAAAATTGATGTTGTTTCTGCCAAAGATCCCATTTCAGCATTAATCCCTACCCTACTAAAAAAAACTAAGAAGAATGATTTCAAATTAATTATTGAGCATCACGGAAATTTTTTAGATTTGTTACTAACTCAAAAAAGATTTTATTTTAAAAGATTGATTGCCTTATTTCTAAAGCTAATTTCAAATTTCACTTATCAAAATTGTGACTTAATTAGAGGAGTTCATAAAGATGCAACATTGTCTTTAGCAGAAAAATATGATAAAAATTGTACTGTATTTCCTGCATGGGTAGATAACAAAACTTTTATATCAAAAAAAATATTAGTTCCTAGAAAAAACATTCTTTTTGTTGGAAATGTAATACCTAGAAAAGGTGTTTTATTCTTAATTAAAGCATTTGAACAATTTACAATTAAAACTGGTTATCAAAATAAGTTTTTGATAGTAGGTGATCATCCAAATATCGACTATTCAAATATTTGTAGAAGTTTCATAGCGAATAACAAGATTCTAAACATCGAGTTTTTAATGAAAAAATCTCCTGTAGAAATTGCTGAGTTAATGAACAATTCTGAATTATTAGTTATGGCGAGCAGCTTCGAAGGATTACCTAGAGTTTTAATTGAAAGTGGGTTATGTAACTTGCCTTCAATTTCATCAGATATAAATGGTATATCAACTCCCTTTGGTTCGGAAGGCGGAACAATGCTATATGAGGAAAATAACCTAGATGACTTAATTTCAAGACTCAACAACTTTTATGAGGACAGTTCACTTAGAGAAAAAATGGCTGAAAAATCTTTTTCCCTATCTCTTAAATTATCTGGTGAAGGAAAATTTTTAGAGAGTTGGAAAAATTTAGAAAGCATTCTTTATGAAAAGTAGATTATTATATCTGAATTTGGCAATCGATTCCCAAGATACTTCATTAGGGTTTGCAATTGGATGGTTAAAAGAAGTATCTAAAATTTATGATGAAATTGATGTCATAACACTACGAAAGGGCACTATTCCAAATCTTCCAGATAATGTAAATATTTATGGACCAAACAGTAACAAAAATAAACTAAGTAAATATTTTTATTTACACAAAACAGCTAAAAATTTAATAAATACTAATAAATATAAAAAGTGCTTTTCTCACATGTCACCGATTTCTTTATTTGTATTAACAAGTCAACTTAAACGAAAGAAGATAGAAACAATATTATGGTTCACTCATCCAGGTCCAAGTTTTGGAATTAAAAAGTTAATTTTATATATAACTACGAAAATGACAAAAAATATAATTACTGCCTCAAGTACCTCCTTTCCTTTTATGTCTGAAAAAGTATCAATTATTGGCCATGCAATTGATTTAAGCTCATTTAAAAACCAAAAAAATAATCATCAATTTAAAAACTTTTTAATACTATCTAGGATTTCGAAATCAAAAAATTTAGATGTGTCTATTGATGCTTTTTTAAGTTCCGACTTTAAATCTGAAAGTTTAGATATAATAGGGGGCCCTTTGAACCAAAAAGATGTTCAGTATGAGAGTTATCTTAAAGAAAAATACAGAATTTACAATAATGTCAAATTTATTGGCAAGGTGCCGTATGAAAAATTACCGAGCTTTTTGAAAAATTATGATGTAAATTTTAATTCAGCAGGAATAGGTTTCTTCGACAAATCTGTACTGGAGACTTTATCAGCTGGACTAATTAATTTTTATCATAATCAAGATTTTGATAGTTTATATCTAAATCACTCTGAGAATTACTACTTTACAGGAAAAGAAGATCTGACTGAAAAAATAAATAATCTTAAATTCCTTAACGATAATGATTTAAAGGAATTGTTCAATATTTTAAATATGAATCTAGAGCAACATTCATTGGAAACTCTTGGTGATAGATTAAGTAAATTTATTTAGTCAATATTTTTCTTAACCCATTCAATTGTTTTCTCTAAACCTTTTTCTAATCCAATGACTGGTTCATAATTTAATAACTTTTTTGATTTACTCAAATCTGGTTTTCTTTGTAAAGGATCATCTTTAGGGAGATCTTTATAAATAATTTGTGATTTTGTATTTGTTATATCAATAATTGTTTGAGCAAGTTGATTTATTGTAATTTCATTATCATTCCCAATGTTAAAAATATCTGGCTTTTTGTAGCTAGAAGCCAACATTATTCCATTAACAGTATCATCAACATATGAGAATGATCTAGTCTGTAGACCTTTACCAAAAACTGTTATATCTTTATTTTTTAAAGCCTGGACAATAAAATTAGTTACAACTCTTCCATCATCTAATTTCATATTTGGACCATAGGTATTAAATATTCTGACAATTTTTGCATTCAATTTATATTCGGTGATATAAGCTTGCGTTGCTGCTTCTGCAAATCTTTTTGATTCATCGTACATGCTCCGAGGACCAACGGGATTAACATTTCCCCAGTATTCCTCATGTTGTGGAGATATTTTTGGATCTCCATATATTTCAGATGTAGATGCAAGTAAAAAACTAGAATTATATTTTCGAGCAATTCCAAGTGCATTAATAGTGCCAATGCTTCCAGATTTAAGAGTATTAATAGGATTTTCAACGTAAGCAACGGGAGATGCGCAACTGGCTAAATGGATAACACAATCAATATTTTCTTCAGGATCATAATGATTCTGAATATCATGCGATATAAATTGAAAGTTTGATAAATCAAAATATTTATTAATATTTTTCTCGCTACCAGTTAGCAAATTATCTAATATGATAATTTTTTCTGCATTATCAATTATTTTAGAAACGAGATGGCTACCAATAAAGCCTGCACCGCCAGTAATTAAATATCTCAACTAAGAATCCCAAAACCTAAAATGTACAATGTTATTTAGTTCAGCAATTTGATTTTTAACTTTATTTCCCATTGGATACATTTCAACATACAAAGCATTTTCTTCAAATGAAAAGATTTGATCATATTTATTATCTAAAGTCATATTTTCATCATAAATTTCAACATTTTCTTTTTCATTTTTTAAAATATTGTAAATTTCAAATGTTGGTGAGTATCTGGTATCGTCTGTATTTTCTTTAAAAGCAGCACCTATTAAAATAATTTTTTGTAAATTATTTATATTCATTATTTTTACTAACTTTTTTGAAAACCACAATAAATGTTCACTATTTGAATTACTAATAGATTGCATTACTGGAAGTTTTAGATTGTTTTCTTTGGCTATTTGTTGAATTTCCATGACATCCTTTGGAAAACAAGACCCACCCCAACCAGGAGAGGGTCTAAAGTATTGTTCTCCTATACGAGAATCTAATCCAACTCCTTTTAAAACATCAGATTGATTTGCGTTAAGACTATCAATAAGTCGAGAAGCTTCATTTACGAAAGACAGTCTTAGAGGTAAGTAAGCATTTGAAAGGTACTTAATCAATTGAGAGCTGATTGGATCAGTAAAAATTATTTCAGATTTCAATTCTTCATATAAACTGGCAATTATTTGACTTTTTTCTAAGTTTTCAGATCCTATAATAATCCTATCAGTATTGAAAAAATCATAAAAAGCTGAACCTTCTCTTAAAAATTCTGGATTAAATACTAAATCTTTGTAGTCATAGTTAACTTCACTTAAGACTTTTTGGAGTGCACTTGGATGAATTGTAGATTTAATACATACTGTAGTGCTATTTGCAACTTTACCATTTAATGATGAGAAGACTTTCTTAATAAAAGTAGAATCAAGGTCTCTATTTTCATCAATAGGTGTTTGTACACAAATTAAGACGATGTCAGCATCTTCCCATTTTATTTCATCATAAGAATGGCAAAATGTAGCATTTTTTGCAGTCTTATCATTCGTAAGATAATCAAGTAATTCTGGTTCATCAAATGTTGGCTTTTTTTGATTTAACATTTGAATTTTACTTAAGTCGGTATCTAAAAATGTAATTTTATTGCCAAGCTTAACTAAAGATAATCCGGTAACAAGGCCTACGTAACCAACCCCGATTACAACAATATTCATAAGTTTGATGATAACCTTTTTAATATTTTTATAATAAGATAAGTGATTTATTTTCTTGCACATTGGGATTGGATACTTGAAAGATCAAGAGCTGATATTGTTACAAATATTAAAGATGAATTTCAAATTACATCTATCTGCCCACTTGAAGAAAATAATGAAAAAATACAAAAGACTTACTCTGATTCAATAAACTGGAACATTTCAAGGGAAAAAACATTAGATCTACTTGGTTTAATCAATTTAACAAAAATTTTAAAAAATATTAATTCAAACGATATCCTTCATATATTTACCTTGAAAAGTTTATTTCTATATATTCTCGCAACTTTATTTGCTCAAAAACAATATAAAGTCGTAGCTTCAATTACTGGACTTGGTTTTCTATTTGCTGGAACTAAATTAGCAAATTTTCTAAAAATAATTATAAAACCCGTGATTAAATTAAGAATTAATAAAGTTGTTGATGTACTTATATTTCAAAATAAATCAAATATGGAACAATTTTTAACATATTCAAATTTTCAAAATAAAACTACCTTGCTTGAAGGAAGCGGTCTCAATACAAAAAAAATTAAAATAAAACATGAATTGAATAATCCAGTAAAAATTATTTTTGTAGGAAGATTATTGGTAGAGAAAGGAATCAGGGAATACCTAAAATTAGTAGAGATCTTTTCAGGTAAAGAAAAAGTAAAATTTTTTATTGCAGGAAAACCCGATTTTGGTAATAAAAGTAGCATTAGTGAAAAAAAATTTTTAGAGATAAAAAATAATCCAAATATAAATTATCTAGGTGAGCTAGATGTTTACAGTGAATTGTACAAATATGATATTTTAATTCAACCCTCTTATCATGAAGGATTTTCAAGAATATTTCTAGAAGGAATTTATTCTGGATTATTGTGCATTGTAAATGATCTTCCTGGAACTATATCCATAGCTGAAAAAACAAAATCTGGAATACTAATTTCTAACAACAATGTTACTGACTTCGCTACTGAAATTGAAAATTACAATTCAAATTATTTAAATCAAAATTTTGAATACTCAAGAAATATTATCAATAAACTCTACTCTGTAGATGCAATTTCAGAAAAATTGAAAGAAATTTACTATGAACTCAGTTGAAACTTTTCAATTATCTATATATGGGGCCTCTGCCCTATCTTTTCTCATTTCATATTCATTTTGTTACACAATTATTAAATTAAATAAATCCTATAAATTCAAAAAAAATGATCAAAAAAGATTAAGTAATTTAAACATTGTTCCTTTAGGAGGCGTGGCAATGGCAACGAGTTTTTTTGTGTCAGTCAGATTTTTAGGTCAAGCAGATTCAAATATTGTATTTATATCAATTTTTGCACTTGGAATATCAATATTAGGAGTTATAGATGATTTCAAAAATTTAAATTGGAAACTAAAAATATTTTTTCAATTTTTCTTAGTTTCTTTTCCAATAATAATTCTTGGTACTGTTATCAATGTAGAAAATCTACTTGGTTTTAATCTAGGCAATAACCTCAACATAATTTTTACTGTCTTTTGGGTGATTGTTCTTATGAATTCAATAAATTTTATTGACAATATGGATGGATTTGCAGCAATTAATAGCGCAATTATTTGTCTTGCATTAACAATTTTATCCTTTGTTTATAATCAAAATTATCTTGCAGATGTAAGTTTTGTTCTTTTGTTTTCAATTCTTGCATTCATTTTATTTAATTTCCCTCCAGCCAAAATATACATGGGTGATTCAGGTAGCTTGTTCATTGGATTCATATTTGGATTTGTAAGTATTCTTTTTGATTGGAATCCTTCAGGTGAAAGCTTTTTATACAGTTCCATTGCGCCAATATTTTTATTCTTTACAATTCCTCTTTTAGATTTCTTAACAGTGTTTGTTTACAGATTAAAAAATAAAATTTCGCCTGCTAGAGGCGGTACAGATCATATTTCTCATAGGTTATTAAATGAAGGATATAATGTAAAACAAGTCCTTATTATATTTGTATGTATCAATTTGTTTATTTTCTTCCTATTAGGTTTATCAATAATGTATGAATATCTATCTTTAATAATTTTTATAATTTACGCAATTTTTATTATTTTTTTATTTTTCAAATTTCAAAAAATGAAACCTCTAAATTAGTTTTTTTAATTCTTCAATTCTTTCAGGTGTGCCAGCATCTATCCACCAAGAACTAAGAACTTTAGATAAAACTTTTTTTTGATCTAAATATATTTTATTCAAGTCTGTAATTTCTAACTCACCTCTATTTGATGGGGTTAGTTTTCGAATGTTTTCAAAACAGCTTGTATCATAAATATAAATTCCAACTACTGCAAGATTCGATATGTACTCTTTTGGTTTTTCGTATATATCAATTGCATTGCCATCTTTGTCAATTTCCATAACTCCAAATTCTTCAGGATTCTCAACTTCTTT
Organism: uncultured Candidatus Actinomarina sp.; assembly: GCA_902625455.1. Lineage (GTDB taxonomy): Bacteria > Actinomycetota > Acidimicrobiia > Actinomarinales > Actinomarinaceae > Actinomarina. The sequence continues at coordinate 52,911 of CACOBL010000005.1, forward strand.
GACAAATAAATGAGCACCAGAAAAATTATCCAAATTTATTTTTTCTAAAGGATTTTCTCCAAAAAAATTATCTCCAAGAATAAATGTTAAAAGAGAATTGTTGTCAATTTCTGCCTCAACATACGACAATGCATCAGCAATGCCTTTAGGACTAGGCTGAATAACATAAGAAATATTTTCGTCTGTAAAATTTTTTTGAAGATCATTTTTTATCAAATCATTAAAGTCAGGATTAGTTATCACAATAAAATCACGAAAACCCCATGATTTTAATTGCATAACTTGACTTGAAATCATACTTAAACCGCCAATGTCTATAAGAACTTTTGTAGATTCATTATGTTTGTAGTCTTTGAGTCTTGTACCTAAACCACCAGCAGCAATTACTGCATAATTTTTTCTCATTTTTCTATATTAAAAGAACATTATGATTAAAGTAGAAATTTGACTATGAAATTAAACAAACAAGCCATTTTATTAATCTTTATATTAATTATTGGAATCACAGCCTTTGTATTAATTCCAAATTTTGAAAGAGAAGAATTTAGCACAAGTGTTGTTGAAGAAATATCTGCTGGAAATATAACCACAACAACCAATGGAAATAGTTCAAATAATGACGAAAATGCATCTACCAATACAATTCCCGGTAATGAAGAAACTGAAGTTTTTGAAACCAATGTATATGATCAACTACTAGTAAATAACAAAACAACAAGAATAGATAATTTATTTACATCATATTTAGTAATTGGAAGCGATGAAAGAAGTCCTAATTCTTCTCAAAGTAGAGGTAATGCTAAGGGTGATAGAGCCGATGTCATTTTAATTGTGTTAGTCGATAATGATTCAAACGTTTCCTTAGTCTCTTTACCAAGAGATTTATTAATAGAAGATCCGTGTACTAAAAGCATTCAAAGAATTAATAGTTCTTATACAAGCAATGGATGTGGTACAAACGCAGAAAATTTATCAGCTGTTATTTTAAACATTACTGGTTTAAAAATTAATCACTTCGTTAAGTTTAGCTTTGAAGGGTTCGAAGATATTATAGATACAATTGGTGGCGTCGAAATTTGTGTTGAAGAAACACAAAGAGAAGGTTACTCATTTGAAATTCAAAAAGGATGTAACAATTTATCTGGTGAAATAGCTTTAAATTGGATTGTTTCGAGAAGTACTGAAATATTAGATGGTGAAAAGGTTATTGATGAAAACGGTGAGGACATATCAAATTGGAAACCAATGCCTGGGGTTAGTGATTTAACCAGAATTAAAAAACAACAACAGCTAATAATTTCTCTTATGAAAAAAATAAATAATTTTGATTCATTCAATAATTTTCTAAATTTTGTAAATGCCCTTGAAAATGCCTTTACAATTGATCAAAATATCTCAGTAATAGAAGCTTCTAGATTGTTATGGGATTTCAGAGAAATCAACTTTGATAATGTTAATAAACTAACTGTCCCAACATATAACTATACAACCGAAAATGGTGCTCAAGTATTGATTTTAAATGAAAATTTTTACGACTTTTTATCCTCAAAAGATTTGGTTGATTGAATAAAAATTCCGGTACTTAGTATAAATAATACAAACATATCCGGTGAATAAATCATATCATTTGTAATATTTTGTATCAAAAACATCATCATTGCTAAATATGGAAATATATTGCTTGAATTAATGAAGCTCAAGGCTTTAAACATTCCAAAAGCAATAATCAAATAGAACAATATTGAAAACATTAATCCAAACTCTACACTAAACGTAAGATATCCATTATGTGCAGTGGTCAACTGGCTTAGAAAAGATGGATCAACAATTGGTGGGCTAGTATTTGATAATTGACCATTTTGTTGAATTAATACACCACTTCTTAAACTTTTGTCACCTATATTATTTGTATCAAGAAAAACGCCCTCATTATCAGCCCAACTGAAAAATAATCTTCCGTCGTCTGTTTCTAATTTCCAAGATTGTACCTGGCCGTTAATAATTGAAGTATTTGAAATCAGAGTTTGTCTTCGCTGAGGAATTTCTGGAAATGATAAGTGTAAGACAATTTCAAAATCTTCAGAAAAATCTAAATTATTATCAATTGCTACCCAATATTTATTGGGCCTAAATAATTTTATTCCATTATTTTCATATGTAATGTTGGCAGTGTATTCATTGACTTGGTTTGGTTTAAAGACATAATAATCTTTATTTAAATTATTTTTTGTAAATATAACATTTTTACTTATGTTATTGGAAATAATATTAACTTCTTTAACTGTAGAATCTAGAAAAGTATTTCCAAAAGATTGTCCATCTGAATGTCCTCCGATTTCAATATAGGCACTATTTTTATTTAGATTTATTATCGCACCACTCGTTCGTTCATATCCCACCATATCCCAATTATCTCCGTCTTTAGATGTGTAAAAGCTAATTATGCTTCTTGGTAAAATTGTATCTCTCTTATCAAATTTTAACTTTATAAAACCTTCAACATTTCTAAAATTACACTCTTCACAAAATATTTTATAATTGTCAAACGGAACAAATTCATTTCTAATACTTAATTGTTCAACCATTACGGCTAATTCTCCGACGGCTAATTCTCTACTTTTACATTGATATCCACTAGTGTCAGTACAAGGTACATAGGTTAAGTTTTTTGGAATTTGATTGTCAATAATATTGTCGTAAATATAATTCAAAAAACAATAAGTTTCTCCTCTTAAAATATTGAGATTGGAATCATCAAAACATCCAGACTCTTCCATAAATGACGCTATTTCCTTGCTGTCTATTGTGTATATTGCAGCAAAAAAGTCAGAAAATAAATCTTTTTTAACTCTAACATGTTGGCAGGTAATTCTATCTTCTGAACACTCTGAAACAAGTCTACTTTGAACAAGAATTTCATATCCTCCACCTGAAGTTCCTATATAAAATTTTACATTGGAATCTCTGTGTTCAATTGGAGTAATCCCTAATTCAACTTTATTTAAATTTATATTCAAATTTTGCTCTAATATCTCAGGGTTAATTGATAAAAAATAATCTTTATAAATATTATCAACATAGTTTCCTGGTCCCAGTCCTTTTAATATATTTAAATTATCAAATGCAATTTTTGTTAAAAAACCTCTGTCACTTTCTTTTAGTAAAATTTCAGAATTAAAAATATTTAAAAAACCTAAAGTCCCAAGAAATATGAAGATAAGAGCATAAACTAATTGTTTTAGATTTCTTTTTTTCAAATAGATGTATATAAATAACCCAAGAAATAAAGAAAGCCAAGAACCTCTGGAATAGGAAATAAATACAAGATATAAGTTTAAAAATGTAAGTAAAAGAAATAACTTGCTTTTGAGTTCATTATAAAAATATAAACATATAAAAGAAAGAATAGTAAACATTCCACCTGCAACATTTGGCCCAGATCCCTGAAAGCCTGAAAGCCTGCCTCTATTAAAAAATGTAGGGTTTTCAAAATAATAAGTAATCCAACCGATTGTATTGTCAACAAATGATAATTGAAATAGTGAAGATGCAAAATTTAATATTGAAACAAAAATAAAAGGAAATAAAAAATACTGTAATTCATTAGTTGTTTTTTTCTTAACGAATATAGTAAACAAAAACCCCGTTAGACAATAAAAAATTAGCCTAAGTGTAAAAAAATTAACGCCATACAGAAATAAAGATAAAATTAGTAACAAGGTAAGAGAACCCCAAAATCTTGTCACATTGTCAGTTAAGTCAAAAGTATTATTCTTTCTAATAAAATCGATAAATAATATTAAGGAAAAAATTAATATAAGAAAATCAGAAAACTCAATAAAGCTCAGCCTGAGAAATCCTGGTGGTGATATTAAAGAAACTGAAACAAGAGAGCCTAATAAAAATATGTTTATTTTTTCTTTCAAGTGGGCCTGGCAGGACTCGAACCTACGACCGACGGATTATGAGTCCGTTGCTCTAACCAACTGAGCTACAGGCCCTAAATATTTAAGAAATTACAGATTGAACTTTAAGCGCAATACTCATATCACCAGCAACTTTTAATTTACCAGTCATAAAAGCAGCTTGTGGGCTTGATGAACCATCCATTATTGATTGCATAGTGTCGGCATCTGTTGAAATTGTGCATGTAGCTTCATTATCCTCTGATGAGATTTCACCAGTATTACCATCAATCAAGACTACATTTTCATCAACAACAAACTTTACAGATCCACCTAAAACACTTAGATCTTTTCCTTCAGCTCTTTCTTTTACTATTGCTACTAAATCCATTTTTCCTCCATTCATTTCTAAGTATAGTGAAAATAAAATTGTATAGCTCCGAGGGTGGGACTTGAACCCACAACCAACGGATTAACAGTCCGCTGCTCTGCCAATTGAGCTACCTCGGATAGCAAATTAATAATACTATGAATTAAATGGTATTCTGATAAATTTCTTTTTTCTTTTTAATGTCTTCTACTTCTTGAAGGAGTTGGAAATTTTTATCCTCTGATTCTTCAAATTCTTGGATCAGTTCATCGATTTTTAGGTTTGCAAAATGTAAATACAATCTTGAAACTGCTTCTAAGTGCTGCTCTTTTGTATATGAAATATTGAGATAATCTTCTTTTTTTGAATTTTCATTTTTAATATTATCAACTAACTTTTTAAATTCAGAATTCAACTCTATTAACTGGTCAATTTCTTCATTCGGTCTAAATTTATCAGAAATCATTTCTGCAATAATTAAATCTTTAAAAATAGAGATAGAACTTATAGATTGTTCTGTCACATCTTCTTTTTCGTCTGAAGTTTGAAATTTTAACTCCTTTTTAAGTATGTCTTTGGCCGTGTTTAATTTTGAAGATAGTAGATCTAATGAGACATCGACTTCAAGAGGACTTAGATTAGATGTTATTTTCATAAAATAATTAAAAATACTTTTTTTATCTGATGTACTTTCAATAAATTTATCAATCAAAAATTCAATTATTTCAAGATTATCTTTAAGAACACTACTAAAAATATCTTCATCTTTTTCATACAGCTCTGAAATATCTTTATATTTTTCCGGTAAATTGAGACAATGTATTTCAAGTTGGTTAGAAACTTGATTTTTAATTTCTAGAACTCTCTCAGTTGCCTTCAGTCCTGCTTCATCATTATCGAAACAAAGCAAGATTTTATTTGTATAGCGTGAAACGGCTTCTAACTGTTGAATCGTAAGAGCAGTACCTGACGGTGAGGCACTATTTGAGTAACCTAATTGGTTTAAGGATAAAACATCAAAGTAGCCTTCTACTAAAAATACATACCCTTTCTTCTTAACAGAAGATATGAATTCTTTTGTGAAATACAAATTCCTGTTTTTTTTATATAAAACTGAATCTGAAGAATTTAAATATTTAGGACCAAAATCTTCAAGTGCTCTTCCGCCATAAGCAATAGTTTCGGATCTAAAATTAAGAATTGGAAACATAATTCTATTTTTAAATAAAAAATTATTATTGCTAGACATAAATCCTAATTTTTTTAAATCAAAGTCAGAGATTTTATTTTTATCACAAAACTTTTGAAAATCTTCAACATTTGCATCAATAAAAGATATGTCATATCTTTTTAAATCTTGTTCATTGAACTTTCTAGAAGTAAGATACTCTTTTGCTTTTTTAGATTTCTTCGAATCCATCATTTCTTTAAAGTATTCATCAATGAGATTTATTTTTTGTTGAAAATTTTTAAAATCGTTAGTCTGACTAGTTTCAGTATACGTAAGTTTGAAACCATACTTTTCAGCAACTAATTCAACTGCATCCTGAAACTCCGAATTATTGATTTCTTGTACATATTTATAAATATCACCACCCATTTTGCATCCAAAACAATGAAATAAATTTTCCACATCTGTAAAACTCATACTTGCAGTTTTTTCACCGTGGAAAGGACACAATGCCATCCCTTTAGTTCCTCTAAGTTTTCCAGTTGTAGTAGATAAAACAAAGTCGCTAATTTTTGATCTTTTTTTTAAATCTTCGATTGATTGCTTTGATATACCCATTATATTTTTGAGAAATAATCGAGAAGGTCTTTTATTTTTATTCGTTCCTGATCCATTGAATCTCTATTTCTTATCGTGACTGATAAATCTTCTAATGAGTCAAAATCTATAGTTACACAATAAGGGGTTCCAATTTCATCTTGTCTTCTGTACCTTTTACCTATCGATTGAGTTACATCAACTTCTGTTCTGTAAAATTTCTGCAAAGTTTGTTGTATATCATTTGAAACTTTAATTAATTCTTCTTTTTTACTCAAAGGCAGAATTCCAATTTGGATAGGTGCGATTTCAAAATTAAATCTAAAAAGTGTTCTAGTAGTATCGTTAATTTCCTCTTCATCATATGTTGAACACAGTAAAGCAAAGAGTGTTCTTGTTAATCCCCCTGCAGGCTCAATTACAACTGGAGTTATTTTCTCATTTGTTTCTGAATCAAAATATGATAAATCTTTTCCGCTAGAGCTTTCGTGTGAACTTAAATCAAAACTTCCTCGATTTGCAATGCCTTCAAGCTCACCCCATCCCCATGGGTAATCAAATTCAATGTCTACAGTTTTAGATGCATAATGAGCTAATTCGTTATCTTCATGTTCTCTCAACCTGAGCTTCTCTTCTGGTATGCCTATCCCCTTGTACCAATCAAGTCTCTTATTTACCCAGAAATCAAACCATTCATTTTCATTTTCTTTTTTACAAAAATATTCAATTTCCATTTGTTCAAATTCTCTAGTTCTGAATATAAACTGACCAGGAGTAATTTCATTTCTGAATGATTTTCCAATATTAGCTATTCCGAATGGAAGTTTTGCTCTCATTGTTCTTTGAACATTCTCAAAATTTACAAATATACCTTGTGCTGTTTCTGGTCGTAAATACACTGCTGAGTTTTCATTTTGTACTGGGCCTATGTTTGTTTCAAACATAAGATTAAATTGACGCGGCTCTGTTAAATCTTCTTTTTTTAAATTTTCTGGTACTTGGTCAGCTCTAAATCTTTCACCTGTAGGCTTATGATCTACCATAGGATCTGTAAATTCAGCTAGATGGCCAGACGCTTTCCATACTTCAGAACTTTGGATAATAGCTGTATCAATAGGATATATAGAAAGTTTGCTATCTTGATTTATATCTTTCCACCAGCTTCCAGAGATGTTGTTTTTAAGCAAAACACCCAATGGACCATAGTCATAAGAGCTTCTTAATCCGCCATATATTGATGAAGCATTGAAAACAAAGCCTCTCGCATTTGCTATTTTTACAATTTTGTCGAATAAATTATCAATTTTTTCCATAAGTTCTATTCCTTGAATTAAATTCTAGTAAAACGTCATCTAATATGTCAGCATTTATATCAGGCCAAAGTTCTTCAATAAATAACAGTTCGGTATACGAAAGTTGGTAAAGTAAAAAATTACTTATTCTGCTCTCTCCTGCTGTTCTTAATAGAAGATCAGGAAATGGAATCTCTGGGTACTGAAAGTAATTAATAAAGCTTTCTTTAATATCTTTTAAAGTAAACTTTTTATTTAGATTTAAATTATGTAAATTTAACACTGCATTATGAATTTCATCATGAGACCCATAATTAAATGCAAAATTTAAATTTAATTCATTATTGTTTTGAGTTAAGTTTTCTGTCTCTCTCATTAACAATTTATTCTCATCAGGTATTTTCTCATCAGTCAGGTCTCCTAAAAATCTAAACCGTACACCTTTTTGATTAAATTCATCTCTTCTCCTTATAAGAATATCTCGATTAAAAAACATCAAATATTCAACTTCTTCATCAGAACGAAGCCAATTTTCAGTAGAAAAAGCATAAACTGTGAGCCATTGAATATTGTTATTAATTGCCCAATCTATAGTTTTTGATAAAGAATGTTCACCGGCAGCATGTCCAGCTGTTCTATCAAGACCTTTATCAAGAGCCCATCTACCATTACCATCCATAATGATTGCTAAATGATCAAGATTGTTTTTATTCATTCCAAACCTTTTTTAGAATTGTATTTTCAATACTACTCAGCTTTTTAGAATCATCATGAGAATATCCAATTAAATGCAACAATCCATGAACAAGTACTAATTGATATTCTTCAATCAATGTTTTTGCATACTTTTTTGAATGTTTTTTAATAAGTTTTCTATTCAAGAATAAATCTCCAAGAATTTCATTATTGTTTTTGTCTAATTTGTTGATACTTGACAAATCTTTATAAAGAGGGATAGTCAATACATCTGTAGGATAATCTTTTTGAAAGTAATGTTTATTCAGCTCCTTTGAGTAGTGATCTGAAACAGAGTGAATATGTAATAAAAAATTTTCAGAAATTGAAAACTTATTTAAAAAAACTTTTCTTACATCTTCAAAAGCATGTTTTTCATTTTTAAAAAAATAACCGTTAAATTGAAATTTCAATATTTTTATTCTTCTTCTGTTATTTCAGGATATAAAACTCTTTGGTGGTAAAGACCCTCCAAGCTCCCTTGAAAAGATTTTTTGATTATATCTAATTCTTTAAATGTAATTGGTGCATTATTTAATTGTCCATCTGTAATCTTCTCTTCAAATATTTCATTAATGACATTTCTTATTTTTTCCTCATCAGCATCTTCATTCATAAAAATTGCTCTGCAAGCTGCTTCTAAAGAATCCGCCATCATTAATATTGCTGACTCTTTAGACGTAGGTCTGTTTCCAAGATGTCTAAATTCATCTTTTGAAACGTTTTTGTTGACCTTTTTTTCTTTTTCATAAAAAAATCTTATTACTGCATCTCCATGGTGTTCTAAAATTCCTTTATATACAGTTTCAGGTATTTTAAATCTCTTAGCTAATTTAACACCCTCTGTGACATGCGCTTTTAATATATTTGCAGACTCCATAGGAAGAAGCCCATCGTGAGGGTTCGATGAACCAATTTGATTTTCAACAAACATTGTTGGATTAGCTGTTTTTCCAAGATCATGATAATAAGCCATTGCTCTAGCTAATTGACTATTAGCACCAATTTTATTTGCTGCTCTGTCTGCAAGAGTTCCTACTACCAATGAGTGATTGAAAGTACCAATAGCATTATCCTCTAGATAACGTAAAGCTGGGTGATTTCTATCAGCCAATTCTGATAATTTAAAGCTCGAGGTTAATCTAAACAAACTCTCTATGTAAGAAGTTAGAGAAAAAGCTGCAAGATTTGCAACCAATGCACTTAAAAAAGAAAAAATTAAAATTTGTGTTAAATTACCATCGTCTCTCAAAAAGAAATAAACCCCAAAAGCAAGCAATGGCTGAGTTAAAGATATATAAATAATTCTTTCTCTAAGTAATGTCCTGTCCGTATCTTCAGATAAAAATACTGCTGGAATAATTGTACCTAATGCTCCTAAAGCTACTAGTCCAATGTTTCCACCACCTGCAAGCGCTAAAAGTGAACTAGACAATGACAGGATTAAAGTTGCACGAAGATTTAAAAGTATAACTGAGATAATTCCTACAAAAGAAACGGGTAAGGCATACTGAATGAAATCTAAATCTGACAAGTTTGAATAATATGAAACCCCTCTTAGAAATATTGAAGATACAAGAATTAAAGTAAGCATTAGAAGTAATTCATTATCATTTTTCCAAATTGAATCTCTTAATCTCCATAAAAGAACATATAAAACAAGGAATACGGAGAAGATTATCGGAATAGCAGATGTTTGGACTGTTCTTGATTCACCTGAAAGGTAACCGAATTCATCTAAAGCTTTGTACAAAACCTCATTTATAACTTCACCTTCACTTACAATGATTTCATCTTTAAAAAATTGAATAGTAACTTCTTCAACTGCATCAGAAGCTTTGTTTTTTTGATCATTCCATAGTTCTTCTTCAAGCCTTTGATTAGCTATTAAGTTTTCTGCAATAATTTCTCCAACCATTGATCTTACTCTTGCTTCAGGGACTAAAACGTATAATTCACTTGGTAAATTTAAATTAGGAGGCGTCTGAACGATTGTTTGCCTAATTTGATTTAGATTTTCATTATTTATACCATTCGACAAAAATTTGTCAGCCTGACTCTTGGCTTCAAATTCAATTTGCGTCAAAAAATTTGAATTATTTAAATTATCAAAGTTTGAAATTTCAACTAAAACTTCAATGGCAGATGTTGAAATAGTTGAAAATAATAATGAGGACTGAACTTTTTCAATTTGCTCAACTTTACTCAATTCTACTATTTCAACTTTGGATTGAGGATTTTCTGGATTGCTATCACTATCAGTAACAAGTACCTCATCCGTTCTAGATTTTATTACTGTGAGAAACATTTCAGTAATTCCATCAATTACCGATATGTTTATTTTGCTATCAATTGAGTAAACGGGGTCAACATCATTTCTTGCTTCTTCTTTTAACTTTTCAGTTTGCTGTTCATCTACAATAGTTAGAAACCTAGGAGCAGAAAAAGCTGTCGGTGATTCATCTCCTACTTCAATCTTAATTATTTGGTTTTCTGGAAAAATTGAAAAAGAAATAAACCATACAGCTGCTGAAAATAAAATAATATAAAATATCTTTCTAAAGTGAGTTAAGTAAATATTCATTATTTATCAGGAAATACTTCTAAAATTTTAGATACTATTTTATTTCTTACGATATCAGAATTTTTAAATTCCACTACTGATATTTCTTCAATATTTGATAAAGATTTTCTAGTTTTTTTTAAGCCTGAAAAGTCTCTATTATGAAGATCAATTTGGGTTTCATCTCCTGTTATTATCATTTTTGAGTCTTCACCCAATCTTGTTAAAAACATTTTAATTTGACTTACGGTTGCATTTTGTGCTTCGTCTAAAATAATACATGCGTTGTTTAATGTCCTGCCTCGCATATAAGCTAATGGAACAATTTCAATATTTCTCTTTTCAATTAAATATTGTAAAGTTTCATTACCAAAAAAATACTCTAGTGAATCAAATAGTGGTACTAAATAAGGATCTATTTTTTGAGACAAATCTCCTGGAAGATATCCAAGTCTCTCGCCCGCTTCTACTGCTGGTCTAGTAAGGACAATTTTTTTAATTTTTTCATCAGTATACATTTTGACTGCACTTGCAACTGCTAAAAAAGTTTTACCAGTACCAGCTGGACCAATTCCAAAAGTTATAGTTGAATTCTCGATTGTTTCAATATATTTAAATTGTGTAACATTCTTAACCTTAATTGTTTTTGATCCAATAATTGATATGTTGTTTGTTGAAGTAATATTGCTTATATCTTTTGATTCAATATTTGACATTAATTTTAAATCTTCAATCTCTATAATCTCACCTCGCTCAGCCATTGAAAGCATCTCATCAAGAATTTTCATAATATCTGTTGTCTGAGCATTATCTCCAGATATGTAAACAACATTGCCTTTGACATTAATTTTTATTTTTCTAAACTTATCTTTTAAAAATTTTAAGTTTTGGTCATTTACACCAAAAATATTTACGAGCTCTTTATCAACTGGAATAATTTTTTCAATACTCATTAAATATTCTTAAGTTTTTCTCCACCTATCAAATGAAGGTGTATATGGAATACTGTCTGCATTGCATCTGAGTTGGTATTAAATAATAATCTGTACCCAGAATCACTAATATTATGTTTTTTTGCTAAATCTTTTGCTAACAGTATCATTTTTCCAAGTAAATTTTGATCTTCTAAATTAGCATCATTAATTGTCTCAATCTTTTTTTTTGGAATTATTAATATGTGAACTTTTGCAACGGGATTTATATCATTTATGGCAAATATTTCATCATCTTCATAAATAATCTCAGAATCAAGTTCTCCAGATAATATCAATTCAAATACTGATTTTTCTTCCATATTTATTACATCATTAATGATACTGCAGTTATTGCGGCAGTTTCAGTTCTCATACTAAATTCTGAAATCTTAAATTTGTGTTGAAATTTTGACAATTCTTCTTCTGACCAGCCACCTTCAGGGCCAATTGCAAAGTTATTAAATTTTTTGACGTTTTTATCAAAGGTTTCTCCACTGATATCAAAACATGTACTAAAATGATTAAAATTCAAATTTTCAGGAAAAAATAATTCAGGCAGATATGCTGAACCTGACTGTTCTAAAGCAGAAACTAACCACTCTCTAATCTTTGATTTGCTGTAGTTTGTATTTTGAGTATTTTTGGTTGTACCTATGTGAATCTCATTAACATTTAGTTCCGTCAATTTTTCAATTAAAAACCTAAACCTACTTTTCTCTCTTAAGTAAGGAACAAATATTTTTAACTTATTTTGTCTTTGATAAATTTTTGAATTTTTTATTTCTACATAATTATTTATAAAATGTCCATAAGAGATGAGTCCTTTCCCATCGGATAAATTAACTTTATCTCCATCTCTAAGTCTTAATACTTTACTCAAATGATGTAATTTTTTATCAGAAACTTCAACACTCATATTATTATTATTTGAATTTTCAATATAAATAGTTGGAACAAACATTACTGTTTCAAAAAATCTCTAAAAGCTTCTTTTGGTACATTTACTTTGCCGATTTGTCTCATTTTTTTCTTTCCCTCCTTTTGCTTTTCAAGAAGCTTTCTTTTCCTTGTCACATCTCCACCATATAGTTTTGCTGTAACATCTTTTCTTAAAGCTTTAATTGTTTCTCTAGCTATTATTCTAGATCCAACAGCTGCCTGAATAGGAATATCAAATTGTTGACGAGGAATTAGTTCAGATAATTTTTTAACTCTATTTCTACCTACATATTCTGCATTCTCTTTGGCAAGAATAGAACTAAATGAATCAATTATTTGTCCGTTGACTAATATATCAAGCTTGACAAGATTTCCTTTTTCAAAATCTAAAATTTCATAATCCAATGACGCAAACCCTTGTGAAATAGATTTTAAAGTATCATAAAATCCACTAACAAGTTCAAGTAATGGAAGTTTATATCTGACCTTGACCATTGATGTACTCAAATAATTTAAATCTTCTTGAATACCTCTTTTTTCGCTTAGTAATTGCATAATTGAACCTAAGTACTGTTTCGGAAACAATAGATTAACTTCACAGTATTTTTCCATTAAATGCTTAATGTCAGTATATTTTTCAATTTCACTTGGATTGCGAATAATTATTTCTGTATCGTTGTTTCTAACAATTTTAAATTCAACAGAAGGAGGAGTGACAATTAATGAAAGATCAAATTCTCTTTCAAGTCTCTCAATTACAATTTCCAAATGCAATAAACCTAAAAATCCACATCTAAATCCGAAGCCAAAAGCTGATGATGTTTCAGGTTCATAATAAAAACTCGCGTCATTTAGTACATACTTGTCTAATGAATCTCTAAGCTTCGTATAGTCGTCTGAGTCTGAAGGAAACACACTTGAAAAAACAGTTGGTTGAGGTTCCTTGTAACCAGATACTATTATTGGGCTTTCATCTTCTTCAGAAACTAAAGTGTCACCAACTCGTATCTGAGATAATTCTTTTGCTCCTGTAATGATATATCCCACTTCTCCGGTCTTTAAATCATTGGATGGTACAAAATCTAAATCAAAATAACCCATCTCAGAAGGCTCAAAAGAGTAATTTGAATTTACAAGTTTAAGTTTTTGATTTGACTTAATTTCATTACCAAAAACACGCACAGACGCAACAACACCCCTATAAGAATCAAAAAAAGAATCAAAAATTAATGCATTAACTCCATCTATTTTCTTCTCCGGAGGGCTAATTAAATGCGGAAGTTCAAGTAATAAATCTTCCACTCCCTCTCCAGTTTTTGCAGAAATTTGAAATATCTCATTTTCTTTAGATCCAATTAAATTAAAAATTTGTTTTTTTGCATTTTCAATATCAGCATCAATAGAATCTATTTTATTTAAAACAGGAATAATTTCTAGGCCTGCTTCAATTGCTGCATAAGAGTGCGCAAAAGTTTGAGCTTGAATTCCCTGTGTTGCATCAACCAATAGAATAGCCCCATCACAAGCAATTAATGCTCTAGATACCTCATAAGAAAAATCTACGTGACCTGGTGTGTCAATTAGGTTTATTGTCAAATCTTCAAATTGTAACCTTATTGGCTGGGATTTTATTGTTATCCCTTTTTCTCTCTCTAGATCCATGCTGTCAAGTATCTGATCTACATGTTCGCCTGGTTTAATTAATCCACACATTTCAATTAAGCGATCTGCTAATGTTGATTTACCATGATCTACATGAGCAATGATCGAAATATTTCTTAGATTTTTATTATGTAACATATTTACTAAGTTAATATCTTATATACCGAAAGGTTTTACATGGCAAATATTAATTCACAAAAAAAGAGAATTCGACAAGATTCGAAAAGAAATATTCGTAACAAATCACTTAAAAGTGAGCTAAAAACAACATTAAAATCATTAGAAAATGGTGAAGTTTCTTCAGAAATTAAAAATCAAGCTTTAAAATCACTCGATATAGCATTCTCTAAAGGTGTAATTTCTAAAAACTATAGAGATAGAAATAAGTCAAGAATTTCAAGCCTGTAATTTTTGCTTCATTGCAATAATAAATCTTTTTGAATTCTCTTGATTATAACTTGATTCAACCAGCTTTTTTTCTATTTTATATATATATTTAATTGAATCGTCAATTTTATCAATGTTTGTTTTCTTGATTAGAGTTTGAGCTTTTTTATATTTATAATCTTCTTTTTCGCTTAAAACCTTTAAAACATCATTTTTATCATTCGATGTCAAAAGTTTTAATCGGAAAATCTCTTTAGAAAAAAAATTTAAAAACATTCTAAAATTTGATTCTGTTTCAGTAAAAAAGGAAAGCAGATTTTTATCTATTTTTTTCCTATTATCAAAAATTATATTAGAGAGATCCCATGGTAAATGTTCAATAACATTTTTAGAATTATGAATAATTTGCAATAACTCAATATGTTGAAATTGACTTAAATTAGCCTTTTTAACTTGAAATATATATTTTGAATTAAATTCATAATTTATTTTCTCCAATTTTTTATAAGTAAAAAATTCATCCGTTACAAATTTATATAAATCATCTGAAAACAAACTCACATTTTTACTGTTGCTAATTTCGTCAGATTTTATCTTTTCATATTTTAATTCATTAATTTCAAGATCATCCAAATTGTCTATCAAAATATCTGTAATTACTAAATATGTCATCAGCCAATAAAATTTATTATTTTATCTTTAACAAAAATTACTTTTTTGTAATCAGAAGCTTTTATATTAAAAGTAACCTCACAGGCCTCTTCAGCTTCTTGTTGTGAAGTTCCAGTGTTTACAACTTTTGTAAATTTCTTTTTTCCGTTAAGTTGTATAACAAGCTCATAAGATGGATTTGATAAATTTGATTCATCAAATTCCGGCCATTTGAGGGCTGAGATGTCTTTCTTGGAGAATAAATTATAGATTTCAGAAGAAATGTGTGGTGAAAAAGGATAAAGGAGATTACACATTGTATTAAATACAAAATCTTTAGTTTCTTCAGATACCGTAGAGTTTTCATTTAAATACTTAGAAATTTCATTGTTTGCTTTCATTAAGTCAGAAACACCCGTGTTAAATTCAAATTTTTCAAGATGTCTAGTCACACTAAATATTGTTTGGTTCATTGACCTAACAAGGTCATCCTCGCCAATTGTTTTTTGAATTTGTAAATCTGAGACCCTAGCCATATTGTCCCAAAATTTATTTAGAAATCTTTTTGTTCCCTCTATTCCTCCATCGTTCCACTCAACTCCATCACTTGGTGGTGCCATGAACAAAATATAAAGCCTTAACGCATCAGCTCCATGTGTAGCGAAATAAGATTCAGGGTCAACTACATTACCTTTGGATTTTGACATTTTTGTTCCTCCAAAATTAATCATTCCCTGACTAAATAAATTATGAAACGGTTCATCTACATCTAGTAAATTAATATCTCTTAATGCTTTCACAAAAAATCTTGAATATAAAAGATGTAAAATTGCATGTTCTACTCCTCCAATGTATTGATCGATTGGCAACCAAGAGTTAATAATATTTTTATCAAATGGGAAATTTTGGTTTTGTGAATCTAGGTATCTTAAAAAATACCAAGATGAATCAACAAATGTATCCATTGTGTCTGTTTCCCTTATGCCATCAGACCCACAATCAGGGCATTTCGTATTTAAAAAATCTTCACTTTTCGCTAATGGAGAATCTTCAGAATTTTTATAATCATCAATTTCAGGTAAAAGAACTGGTAAATTATCTAGGCTTTCAGGCACTAAGCCACATTTTGTACAATTAATCAAAGGTATTGGACATCCCCAGTATCTTTGGCGACTAATTAACCAATCTCTTAATCTATAAGTTACTTTTCTTTCACCTAAATCTTTTTTTGATAAATAATTAAGTATAGAATTTGAGGCCTCATCGTGTGAATTTAACCCATCATAATCTCCTGAATTAATAAGCACTCCTTTTTCAATAAAGGGTTTGCTAGAAATATCAATTTTTTGATCTTTATCAATTATTACCTGAATAATTTCAATATTATATTTTTTAGCAAATTCATAATCTCTTTCATCATGTCCTGGTACAGCCATAATTGCACCAGTCCCATAATTAATTAAGACATAGTCTGCAATCCATAATGGAACACTTTTATTGTTTATTGGGTTTGTAACTTTTAATCCTGTGTCTACACCTGTTTTTTCCTTTGTAATTGACATTCTCTCGAATTCTGATTTAGATTTTGCAACATCTATATAGCTTTGAATTTCTTTTGAATTGGGTGATAGTGACAAAATTTTGTTCATTAATTTGTGCTCTGGAGACATCACAGCAAAAGTCATTCCAAACAAAGTATCTGGTCTTGTAGTAAATACATCAAAATCAAGTTCACTTCCATTTATTTTCAAATTGAATTGAACTCCAGATGATTTTCCAATCCAATTTTCTTGCATTGATTTTACATTTTCAGGCCAATCACCAATATCATGAAGCCCTTGTAATAGCTCTTCTGAGTAACTTGATATTTTAAAAAACCATTGATTTAAATTTTTCTTTGTAACTTCAGAATCACATCTTTCACAATTGCCTTCAATTACTTGCTCGTTGGCCAAAACTGTTTTACAAGATGTACACCAATTGACTGGGGCGTCTTCTTTATAAGCTAATTTGTTTTCAAACAATTTAATAAATAAATACTGAGTCCATTTGTAGTAATTTTTATCATGAGCAGCTACTTCTTTATCCCAGTCATAAAGAGATCCTAATCTTTTTATTTGATCCCTCATGTTACTTATTCGATCTTCAGTAAATTTCTTAGGATGAATTCCAGTTTTAATTGCTGCATTTTCGGCAGGTAACCCAAAGGAGTCCCATCCCATAGGAGATAAAACATTAAATCCTAGTTTCTTTTTATATCTAGTAATTACATCTCCAATGGTGTAATTTCTTATGTGTCCCATATGTAAATCTCCTGATGGATATGGATACATGCAAAGGTTATAGAAATTATTTTCACTTTGCGTTACATCGCAACTAGCAAGTTTGTTATTCTCCCAAATTAACTGCCAATTTTCTTCTATTTTTTTAAAATCATAATTATCCATCTTGATAAATACTTTCTATTTTTTCAAACAGCACTTGCTTATTATATTTTTCATTTAATAAATTATATTGATTTGTAAGTTTCTTATTTAAAGATAATATATCTTCTTGAAATAAATGACCACAATCTAAAATTATTGATTTAAGATCTTCGTTGTTTTGAAATAAGTAACCAAAATCTTTATTTAAAATGCTATTCATAGGCGCAACATCTCTGGATATACAAATTTTTGAGAAACTCATAGATTCAAGCAGTACTAACCCCAATCCCTCTGAATAAGATGGAAAGACAAAAATATCTATATTTGAAAAAAACTCTTCTTTATTTGAAA
>CACOBL010000006.1 GCA_902625455.1 uncultured Candidatus Actinomarina sp.
ATTGGTACTGGCGATATTGGAATAGCAATTCTTATTTGTGCGCTTAAAGCAGTGACAATAGCAAAACCAAGTGCAAGAAATAGATTTCTTGCCAGGCTTCCTTTTTCAACCCAAGCTATCGCAATATTTTTAGAGGGGTATGTTTCCATGTTTATCTCCCAACTCTCCCTTATTAACTAAATCTTTAAATGAGTCAATAATAACTTTCCTTGTCTCGCTTGGTTTAATAATATTATCAATTAATCCAAGTTGAGCAGCAATATCAGGATTACTAAATTTTTGATTATACTCTTCAACTAATTGTTCTTTATAGGACGCTTTATTTTCTGCTTCAGCTAATTCTCTTCTATGAATAATATCTACAGCTCCCTCAGCTCCCATGACTGCAATTTCTCCAGTTGGCCATGCAAAAAGTTTATCAGCTCCAAGTCCAATTGAGTCCATCACAATATAGGCACCTCCATATGCTTTTCTAATTACTACACAAACTCTCGGGACACTCGCCTCAGAGTATGCATATAAAAGTTTTGCACCACTTCTAATTATTCCACTATGTTCTTGTTCTACACCAGGAAGAAAGCCAGGCACATCGACTAGTGTCAGAATAGGTATATTGAAGGCATCACAAAATCTTACAAACCTTGCAGCTTTTTCTGATGCTTTTATATCCAGTACTCCTGCTAGCTCCATAGGCTGATTTGCTACTATTCCAGTTGTGTTTCCATTAATTCTTGCAAAAGAAGTTATGATATTCGTAGCGTAGTTACTTTGTATTGGATAATGTTCACAATCGTCAACAATATCTAAAATTATTTTTTCCATGTCATAAGGTTGATTTCTGTTTTCAGGTATGAAATTATCAAGAGATTCAACAACTCTCGTTGGCTCATCTTCAGTTATAAACATAGGAGGTTTCTGAGAAGAAGATTGTGGAAGAAAGCTCATTAGATATCTGATTTCCTCAAAAGCTTGTTCTTCTGTTTCACATACTTGGTGAGTTACGCCAGATTTAGTACCATGAGCTTCGACGCCACCCAGTTCTTCAAATGTTACATCCTCACCCGTTACAGTTTTTACTACTGCTGGACCTGTGACGTAAAGTTGTCCAATGTCTTTAACTTGAAAAATAAAGTCAGTTAGAGCGGGACTATAAACAGCTCCTCCAGCAGATGGTCCAACTACAACAGAAATTTGTGGAACTTTACCAGAAGCTTCTACATTTTTTTTGAATATCTGAGCATAACCATAGAGAGATGAAATTCCTTCCTGAATTCTTGCACCACCTGAATCCTTAATTCCAATAATCGGAGCTTTGGCATCTAGAGCATGATCCATAATTTTAAGGATTTTTTTTGCTACAACTTGACCAAGACTCCCTCCCATTACAGAAAAATCTTCACTAAAAACAAAAACTGGTCTTCCATGTATAGTGCCAGTTCCTGTAATAACAGCTTCTCCATCAGGATTTTCATCTGATGCTACATGCTGATCAATTTCGCTAAAAGAACCTTCATCTAATAGTAAATTGAGCCTTTCATAGGCTGTTAATTTTCCCTTAGGATGTTGTATTTTCTTGGCTATTTCATTACGAATTTCTGCAAAATTTTCGTCTGACATGCCCATCTTTCCTGTTTATTGTTAATGTATGTATTTGACCTATATATATGTAAAGAAGTAACACTATGAAGACCTTTTTTTTTGATTCAATACACAATACACAAGAATTTGCATTAGAAGAACTAAACAGTGAACCAATACTTGTAATCAGCTTTTACCAGGAAAAAGGGAAAGGTACTTCAAACAGAAGCTGGTTAAATGCTGACCAATCATTAGCTTGTTCTCTTGCTTTCAACAAAGACGACAATAAGCTAGATGAAACTTTATTACCGTTACTTTCTGGATTGTGTTTTACAGAAGTGCTTTCAGAGTCACCAATATTTTTAAAATGGCCCAATGACTTAATAGTCAATGATTTAAAAGTTGGGGGTGTTTTAATTGAACGTGTTGAGGAAAAAATTTGTATTGGTATAGGTGTTAATTACTTTTGGAAAAATCCTGAAGTACCTAATGCTGGTGCACTTTTTACTGAAGCTCAGGAGGAAGAGTTAATTAAAGATCATGCAATTAAATGGGCTGAAAAAGTATATGAGTCTATAACAAAAAATAGTTTTTCATTAGAACGTTATAAAGCAAAACTGCAAACACTAGGAAAGATTGTTGAATATCCGGAAGGAAGAGGTTGGGCAGAAGACATAAATGAAAATGGTTCATTAAAAATTAAGACAACTGAAGGAAAGATTATAAATTTAACCTCTCCCTTAATTTCAGAAGTAAATTAGTTATCATTAATAAGCAGGAAACAAATGAAACAATTAGTAGTTGAGAAGAATAATCCAGATCCAATTCTTTTGGATACACCAATTCCGAAACCTGGTCCGGGAGAAGTGCTTATTAAAAACCATTATTCTGTTGTTTCTTCCGGGACAGAATTAGCAGCTATCGAATTTGCAAACACGGGAGTAAGTGAAAAACTACAAAATTCTTCGAATATAGAAAAAGGCTTAAAGCTATTAAAAGACGATGGAATTAGAGCAGTCTGGAATGCAGTATTTCCAAAAAATATATTACCTCTTCAGTTAGGCTACAGCTCTTCAGGCGAAGTTGTGCAAACTGGAAAAGGTGTAAGCGATTTCCATACTGGAGATAGAGTAGTTTCAAATGGAAATCATGCCGAATATGTTGTCGTAAATCAAAATCTCTGTACTCGAATTCCAGATAATACAGACATTAAAGAAGCTTCTTTTACAGTACTAGGTAGTATCGCTCTACATGGATTGAGACTTTCAGAGACTTCACTTGGATCAAAAGTAGTTGTAATTGGTCTAGGAATTATTGGACAATTAGTTTGTCGATTAGCTAAAGCACAAGGATCTGAAGTTATAGGTATTGATCCAGACCAAAAAAGAGCTGACCTAGATGAAAATTTTTATACTTCTGTTGATGAAGCAAATATGAGTAATGTAGATTCTGTAATTATTACAGCAGCAACATCTAGCAATGAACCAATAGAGGTGGCTACTAAAATTGCAAGAAATAAAGCAAAGATCGTAATTGTTGGAGATATACCATTAAATATTTCAAGAAATGATTTTTATTACAAAGAACTTGAGCTTGTTGTTTCAAAGTCCTACGGTCCAGGAAGATATGATAAGCAGTATGAAATTCTTGGGAAAGACTATCCAATTGAGTATGTCAGGTGGACAGAGAACAGAAATTTTGAAGCATTTATTAAGCTACTTTCCCAAAACCAAATTCACCTATTAGATTTAGTGACTGAGGAGGTTGCATTTGAGAATGCACCTGCAATTTATAAAAAATTTACAGGAGATGATAAGCCACTTTCAGTAGTTTTAAGATACGACAATAAGTCTGAGCCAAAAATAGATTTTCAGAGAGTTGTCGAGCTTGAGCCTAAAACTGACAAAGTTAACTTGGGTATTCTAGGTGCGGGTAATTTTGCTTCAACAACAATTTTACCAATACTAAAAGAGTTAAAAAAAGATTGTCAAATTTTAGGAATTGCATCGTCAACAGGTTTAAGTTCAGAATCTCTTGCAACAAATTTTAAAGTAAAAAACAAATATCCTACAGAAGAAGAAATACTTAATTCTGATGAAATTGATGCAGTTTTAATTTTGACACCGCACTTCAATCACAGTGAACTAGTTATTAAAGCTCTTAGTAAAGGAAAGGCAATCTATGTAGAAAAGCCATTAGCACTAACTGAAGATTCCTTAATTGAAATTGAAGAAGCAATTTATAACTCTGAGAATCCAAAGTTATTTGTTGGTTTTAATAGAAGATTTGCAGACGCAACACAATTTGTAAAACAGAAACTCAACAGTAAAGCTGCAAACAGTATTACTTTTAGATTTAGTGTCCCTCCTTTAGATAAAGACCATTGGACAAATATGAAAGAGGTAGGTGGTGGAAGAATTGTTGGTGAGGCTATTCATGCAATTGATTTAGCTTGCTATTTATTTGATTCTCTTCCACAAAGTGTGTCATCTTCAGCTCCAATAAATAAAGACAACAGTGAAGCTAATGAAAACCAAGTATTTATAAGTGTTAATTTTGCTAATGGTTCTCATGCTTCGATTCAATATTTTTCTGAGACAAATCAAAGCCTTGCAAAAGAAAGAATAGAAATTCATGGTGGAGGAAATTCATACATAATTGAAGATTTTCAATTATTAAGATATTTAGAGAGTAATCAAGATAAAAGTAAAGTATTTTCATCTGGTAAGGGGCATAAGGAGTCTCTTCAAATATTTTTTAAATATGTAAAAAATAATTCTGAAAACCCATTTACTTGGCTTGAGCTTAAGTCAATCTCAAAAGCGGGCATATATGCTCAAGACTTTATTAATTCTGGACAGCAACACTCTGTATAAAATATGAACCAAGCTTTTGACATTCATTTATTAAAAAATGCAGTTTACGAATCTGCATCAATTATTAAAGGACTTCGAGAAGGAGTGCAGATATTTTCAAAAGAACATGAAGTTGATCTAGTAACAGAAGCAGATTTGAGATCAGAAGAAATATTGATAAATGCTATTAAGAAAGAATATCCAAATGATGGAATAATCTCTGAGGAGTCCGAAACAATTAATCCAAAATCAGAAAGGTTTTGGGTAATAGACCCTTTGGATGGAACTGTAAATTATGCAAATGATATTCCTCAAGTAGCAATTACATTGATGCTTTTAGAAGATAACTCACCCACACAAGCTTATGTTTTAGATATTTACAATGATATTTTGTATGAAGGCTATAGAGATAAAGGTGCATTTAAAAATGGTCAAAAATTAGAGATTTTAAAAAGTACATCCATGCAGAAGGCAATTGTTGCAACTGGTTTTCCATACGACAGGGTGCATCACTCTGAACAATATATTCAAACATTTGAAGCGGTATTAAAATCTTGTGGCGGAATTAGAAGGTTTGGAAGTGCAGCGCTAGATGTTTGCTGGATAGCAGATAATAAATTTGATGCTTATTTTGAATTTTTTATGAAACCATGGGATACGCTTGGCGCTAGTTTAATTTTGAAGGAAGCTGGTGGAAAGGTAGTGGATGAAAAAGATGAATTTCCAACTACAGGATCACATTTATTGGTAGCTTCAAATACTAGTATTCATGATGAGTTGAAAGATATAATTTTTTCAAATATAAATGAAGATTTAAAAAAAAGGTTTAATTGATAGCGGCCTCGGCAGGATTCGAACCTGCGACACCAGGTTTAGGAAACCTGTGCTCTATCCCCTGAGCTACGAGGCCAGTTAAATTCTGATAATATTAGTATCAAAATAGATTTCGGCTTATAGGTACATTATGTTAGCAGTAGACGTTAAAAATATTAAGAAAACTTTTATCAGCAAACAAGACAAAGTTGAAGCTGTAAAAGACGTTAGTTTTCAAGTAAAACAAGGTGAAATCTTTGGATTACTCGGTCCAAACGGTGCAGGTAAATCCACAACTATTTTAATGCTCACAACTTTATTAAGCATTACTGACGGAAGCGCTTCTGTTTTAGGAATTGACGTTTCAACAAAAGACAAAGAAGTTAGAGAGAAAATTGGTGTAGCACTTCAAGATACCGGTATAGATAATTTGCTAACAGGAAGAGAACTATTTTTTACAACATGCAGGCTTTGGGGGTATTCAAAAAAAAATTCTGAAAAGAAAACAATAGAGTTATTAGAACTAGTTGGCTTAATGGAAGCTGCTGACAGAAGAGTAAAAACTTATTCCGGCGGTATGAAACGTAGACTAGACCTTGGCTTAAGCTTAGTTCACTCTCCAGAAGTCCTTTTTTTGGACGAACCTACAACAGGTTTAGACCCAGGATCAAGACGCGTTTTATGGGATGAAATTAAACGACTTCGTGATAATGGAGTAACAATCATTCTTACAACACAGTATCTTGAAGAAGCTGATGAGTTAGCTGACAGGATTGCAATCATTGACGAAGGTTTGGTTGTTGCAGAGGGAACATCAGATCAATTAAAAGCAGGTATAGGTGGTGATGTAATAACTTTTTCATTTGAAAATACTGATTATTTAGAAAATGCAAAAAATATTTTAAAAAACACAGTTCAAGAAAAAAATGAATTAAGAATTACAGTCGAGGATGGGGCATCAAAAATTCCTGGGTATTTAAAAGACCTGAGTAGTAATGGAGTAGAAGTAAGTTCAGTTTCAGCAAGCAAGCCAACATTAGATGATGTTTTTCTTCAAGTAACGGGATATAGATTAGAAGGTTCGGAAGATATTAAAAAGGAAGAAGAAAAGAGTAAAAGATAATGGAGTTAAATAGGTCTTTTCTACTACAGCTACAAATTCTAACAAAAAGAATGGTTTTGAGAGTTGTAAGACGACCACTTGCTGAACTACCAAATATATTTATTTCAGCATTTTTTCTCTTCGTATATGACGGAGCATTAGGTGATGTTTTTGGTGGATCTGTTAGTGGAACGCCTTTCGATTTTGCAAATGGAAATTTTGTTAATTTTATTCTTCCAGTTTCTATATTATCTGCTTCATTAAGCGGTGCTGCATCAGGGATTTATTTAGTTGAAGATATTGAATCGGGGGTATTTAAACGATATCAAAGTATGCCAATATCAAAATGGGCAATCATTCTAGCTCCAATGAATGTGGGAGCAGTTAAAGTATTGCTTCAAGCTAGTTTAATACTGCTAATAGGAAACATTATTGGTGCAGATCCTGCCGTTGGAGCAATAGGATATTTGGTTGTTTTATCTTTGGCATTCATCGGAGGCATGGGGATTGCAGGATATTCAGTTGCAGCTGGTGTTAAATCGGGCTCTTCACAAGGAGCACAAGCTGCGACATTTTTATTTTTTCCAGCTCTTTTTTTAGCACCAACATTTGTACCTAGAGAAGCGTTAAAAGGATGGTTGCAAACAGCTGCTGCTTTTAACCCAACAACCTATTTAATCGAGTCAATGAGATCAGTATTGGTTGAAGGATGGGTAATTGATGTATTAGTTAAAGGATATTTAGTAGGTGGTATTTTTGCAGCTATTACTTTATTTCTTGCTGTAACTTCAGCTAGAAAAGCTACGGAAAAAGCATAAATACTGCTTTGAGTAGCAAATAAAATTTATTACTCTATATAATTCGTAAGGATAAATATGGAAGCAAATTTAAAAGCAAGCTTAAGAGACAGTATTGGCTCAGCTGAATCGAGAAGATTAAGAAATGACGGCTCATTGCCAGCAGTCATTTATGGCATGGGGATGGATCCAGTCTCTGTAGTTTTAGATGCAAGAGAATTTAATAATGCCCTTAGAAGTGAAGCTGGTGCAAACACGATTTTAAATTTAGAAGTTGGAAAAAAGAAATATACAGCTTTAGCAAGAGAGATTCAAAAACATCCATATAAGAATGAATTCTTGCATGTAGATCTCATTCAAATTGATCTTACAAAAACTGTTGAAGCAGATGTTCAAATTAATTTTATTGGTACACCTATTGGAGTAAAAGAAGAAGGCGGTCTAGTACAAACTGTTAATACAACAATAACAATTTCAACATTGCCTACAAATATTCCTTCTTCATTAGATTTAGATATTTCAGAATTAAATGTCGGTGATAATGCAACCGCAACTGATGTTGCTTTACCAGATGGAGTTGAGCTAGCGTCGGAGGATGATGAATCAATTTTGGTAACAATAACCCTTCCAAGAGCTGCAATTGAAGAGGAAGAAGAAATTGAAGGTCTTGAAGGCGAAGAGGGTGAAGAAGGCGAAGAGGGAGCCGAAGGTGAATCTTCTGAAGAAGCTGTTGAGGAAGAGTCCTCAGATGAATCTGGAGAATAATAAAACTCTCTTAATTGGTCTCTGGAATCCACAATCAAAATATTTAAAAACTAGGCACAATATTGGTGCAGATATTTTAGAAAAGTTTTGCATTAAAAATTCTATAGAAGTTAAATTAGACAAATCAGGTAGTTATAAGATTGGTCAATTTTCCATTAAAGATTCATCAGTAGATATAATTTTTCCGATGGTTTCAATGAACAACTCTGGAGAGGCTCTTAAAGCTTACTTAAAGTACAGTAATGTTGAAGCTTCCGATATATTAGTGATTCACGATGATATTGATCTTGGTTTTGGCAGGTTGCGTTTGAAAAGTGGTAGTTCTGATGGTGGGCACAATGGAATTAAATCTATAAATTCTCACTTACAATCTAATGAATATTTTAGATTAAAAGTTGGAGTTGGTAGACCTCCCAAAGAAGTTAACCCTGCAGATTTCGTTTTATCCAGGTTTTATAATAATGAAGAAGAGGAAGTTGAATTTTTGATAGAAGATTCTGTAGATATTATTAGAACGTTTTTAGATGATAAAGAAGCTGCTGTCAAAGCAGCATCTGAACGAAGAATAATTGATGTGATTTAATGAAGAAATATATACCAGATGGATTGGCACTTTTTAGAATATTTTCTGCACCAGTCATTTTATATTTACTACTTTTAGATGGCTCTAATGAGGGATTAATGTTAATTCCTGCAGTAATTGCATTCATAGCTGCATGGACAGATTTTTTTGATGGCAGACTTGCTAGAAAGTGGAATGTCACATCAAAAATGGGTGCATTTCTTGACACCATAGCTGACAAAATATTTATAACCTTTATTTTTATCGGCTTTACTTATATTGATAGAGTAAGCATCTGGATTACAACACTATTGATTGTTAGGGAATTTATTATTACTGGTCTTAGAGGCCTAGCTGGAAATGAAGGAATCATGATTCCTCCAAGCAGGTTTGGAAAAGCGAAAGCAAGTTTGCAGTTTTGGGCAATAGGATTTGTAATGATGGATTTTTCATTAAACATTCTAAGCTTTAGCATTGCTGATTTATTTGTACTGCACGCACTTATATTTTCTTATATTTCTGGATATCAGTATCTATCTGGTTATTTAAAACAATCGAAATGAAATATAAAAATATATTTATTACTGGCTCAACTGGAGTAGTAGGCAAACCACTCCTTAAAAAATTAATTGAAAATGGTCATGAAGTTTATGCGTTAAGTAGGTCTGAAGAAAGCAAGAAGAATCTAGAGTCTCAAGGAGTATCTGTTATAAGTGGAGATATTTTAACTTCAAATCTTATTGATCAATTCCAAGATATAAATATTGATGCAATATTCCATGTCGCAGGGGTAAATAAAATGTGTTCAAAAAATCCTCAATATATGTTTGATGCGAACATTGACGGTACAAAAAATATTTTAAGTTTAGGAAATGACTTAGAGATTTCTAAATTTGTTTACACATCCTCCGCCGTCACGCTTGGTGAAGATTTAGGCAGTATTGGGAACGAAAACTCCACCCACAGGGGTTACTATTTGAGCAAATATGAGGAGTCAAAATTTTTAGCTGAACAAGAAGCCTTCAATTTTGAAAAAAATTTTGAATTTGTTTCAATTAATCCCTCTTCAGTTCAAGGACCTGGAAGAGTCTCTGGTACTGCTAAATTGTTGATATCAACATTATCAAAAACTTATCCTCCATTAATACGTAATAATATTTCAATTGTTGATATCGATGATTGTACCTCGGGACATTATAACGCCCTAGAGTTTGGAAAAAATAACGAGAGATATGTCCTAAATAGTTTTCAAACATCAAGTCAAGATTTAGTCAGTAAATTAAAAACTATTTCATCTTGGAACGGAAGACCTGTGTATATTCCAAAATTTTTATTAAAGTTAATTTCACCACTTGGGGATATTTATAAATTAATCTCAGATAACACACCACTTCTTTGTTCAGAATCTGCAAGGGTACTTACACATGGACATAAATATGAAGGTTTAAAAGCAAAAGAAAACTTAAATATTCAATATACCAATGTAGATGAGTTCATTAAAAAGACTATTAATTGGCTAATCGAAGAAAAATATATTTCACTTACAAAAATTTAATTTATGGTTGAATCATTCAGCACTTCTAAAGAATCTCTCGTCCCTTTATTAGCTTTAAATAGTAAATCTAATAAAAATATTATTATTTTCCCTTCTGATAAAGAGGCGAAGGAGTTTGCTACAGATTTTTCTAACTTAAATAAAAATATATTTCACTTACCTTCATGGGATACGCTTTCATATGATTCTTTTGTCCCAACTCTTGACATACAGGGAAAAAGATTAGAAATTGCACATTTACTTCTCACAAGTAGTAATTACAATATCTCAGCCAGCATTAAAGCAATTTCTCAAAGAATATATTTTGAAGAATTAGAAATTTGTAAAATCGAAATAAATGAGGAAATTGATTTTGATTTATTAGTTGAAAATCTTATTCATCTAAATTATCAAAGAAGAGATAGAGTTGAGTCAAAGGGAAGCTTTGCGATTAGAGGAGGACAGTTAGATGTTTTTCCAATCAATTATGATTTACCTCTTAGAGTTATATTTGATGGAGATTTAGTTAATGAAATAAAAACTTTTGATACAATTTCCCAAAGATCTATAAGTGAAATCAATAATATTCTTATAGTTCCAGCAAATGAACTATTTCAAATAAAGCACTCAGATATTTTGAACTTATCTTCTAATAATAAAGAAAATTTAGATGATTATGAACTGTTTCAGTATTCCCAAAATCTAGATCAAGAAAAATGTCTTTTAGGTTTAACAAGCAACCCTACTCTGCACATCGTCAATAAAAATTTAGTCGATAATCAACTAAAGGAAACTATTGATATTGAGAAAGATACTTTTGACAACCTAAAACAATATTTTTCATTAGAAATCAGAAATTTTAAGTCACGTTATATTGATATCTCTAAATATTTATATGACTATGACACAAATTTATATTCAACAACAGATTTGATGAACTTAGAAAATCTCCCCAATTATTTTGATTCAATTAACACAGAAAATATTATTAATTCGCTACAGAAATTAGGAAAAGTCTTTCTTTCAACAAGAAATGAAATTATAACTGAAAAATTTTCAGAGCTAAACAATGTCACTATTGTTGATAATCCATTTTCATTTTCAGCTTCCTTTAAAGATTTAAATCTAGCAATAATTGATGAATCACTTTTTCAAAAAAGAAAGATAAAAAAATCTAAAAGAAAGACAAAAAAAATTAGTGAAGAATCAATTCTTGTACCAAATACTTATATTGTTCATAATTTTCATGGTATTGGGTTGTATGAAGGCACAGTTGTAAAAAAAATTAAAGGAGTTGAGAAAGATTATTTAGAGATAAAATTTGCTGGTACTGACAAGCTTTTTGTACCTTCAGAACAAATTAATGAGCTCGAGGTTTACATTGGCGGTGAAAATCCTAAATTATCTCATCTTGGTGGAGCTGAATGGGAAAAAGCAAAAGAAAAAGCAAAGCAAAATGCAAAGATTATTGCGGATAGAGTTTTGAATTTATACAAACTAAGAAATATAAGGAATGACTCTTTAATTATCAGTGAAGACACTCCTTGGCAAAATGAAATAGAAAATAGTTTTGAATATATTGAGACACCAGATCAACTGACAGCAATAAATGATGTAAAAAAAGACCTAGAGAAAAACATACCCATGGATCGTTTAATTTTTGGCGATGTTGGTTATGGAAAGACAGAGGTCGCATTGAGAGCTGCTATTAAAGTTGCTTTTTCAGGAGGTCAAGTTGCACTACTAGCTCCAACTACAATTCTTGTTCAACAACACATCGATACTTTTGTAGATCGCTTGAAAGACTATCCGCTGAATATAAAACACCTGAGTAGATTCGTTTCAAAAAAAGAAGTAAAAAGTATTGTTGAGGGCGTAGAAGATGGCTCTGTAGATATTCTCATTGGAACTCACAGAATTCTAAGTGATGATATAAAATTTAAAAATCTTAAATTGCTAATTATTGATGAGGAACATAGGTTTGGTGTAGAAGATAAAGACCGACTCCAGTCACTCTCTAACCAGGTTCATAAGCTTACTCTTACAGCAACACCAATACCTAGGACACTTGAACAGTCGCTGATGGGAATAAGAGAAACATCACGAATTGAAACACCTCCCGAAAATCGTTTGGAGACACTTACCCATGTTGGGAATATTGATGAGTCAACTATTGCACTCGCTATCCAGCGTGAAATCTTTAGGGATGGACAAGTTTTCTTTGTGTTAAATCGAATTGATGAATTACAAGTTTGGATGAAAAAAATTCAAGAGCTGTTTCCAAATTTAAATCACAAGCTTTTACACGGACAGTTATCGACTAATCAAATTGAAAAAACAATGCAAGATGTTTGGGATAAAAAAGTCGATATTTTATATGCAACAACCATAGTTGAAGCAGGAATAGATCTACCAAAAGTAAATACCCTTATTACATTAAGGTCTGAATTATTAGGCATGTCTCAACTGTATCAATTAAAAGGTAGGGTAGGTAGAAGAATGGAACAAAGCTTTGCTTACTTCTTTCATAATACAAATTTAAGTATTGATGCGGAATTAAGATTAGATGCAATTAAGTCTATAGGGCAGACTGCTACAGGATATTCTCTAGCAATGAAAGACTTACAGCTGCGTGGCTCAGGAAGTATTCTTGGGGACATACAATCTGGCTTCATTGCAAATGTTGGATTAAATATTTTCAATAAATATGTAGTAGATTCTATAGAGGGCAAAACCCAAGATAAATTAGATATTTTGGAGACAGAAATTAAACTAGATTGCTACTGGGGTTCTTCTATTCCTAAAAGCTACATTAATGCAGATTCTGAAAGAATAGATATATATAAAAGACTTGAACATTCAGAACCTGGTGAAATTGACGAGATTAAAAATGAGATTATTGATAGGTTTGGAAACGTTCCAGAAATTACGGAAAACTTATTTCTTACAGCAAAAATTAGATCTACATTACAAACAAAAAAGATATTAAGATGCAAAATTAAAGAATTTCAACTCGAGCTATTCCCTATTGACCTTACTGAAGACCTTAAACTCGCAGTTGAAAAACAAGATAAAAATTTTATTTTTAGAAATAAACGTTTGGTATTAAATTTCCAGCAGTCTTTAACTCCAGAAAACACCTTTGAATTATTAACTAGTATTCTTTGATTATGAAAGAATTCGAAGATTTAGTAAATATTATCTCACGATTAAGAAAAGAATGTCCATGGGATAAAGAACAGACTCATGAATCTTTGGCTAAGCATTTAATAGAGGAAGCATACGAACTTCTTGATGCACTTGCAGCCATGCAAACTAACGCTAAGAATCACGATATGTTGAATGAAGAGTTAGGAGATTTATTATTACAAATTCTTTTACACTCAAAAATTGCAGAAGAAAACAAATATTTCTCTATCGTAGATGTAGTTACCCACTTACAGGACAAACTAATTAAACGTCATCCACATGTTTTTGGAGATGTAGAACTAGAAAGTGCTGAAGAAGTAGAAAAACAATGGGAGGAAATTAAAAAACAAGAATCTTCAGACTCTATTTTTGATGATATAGATCAAAAATTGCCATCTATTACAAAAGCATTTAAAACACAGCGTAAAGCAAAAAAACTAGATTTAACTTACAGAGACTATCAGGAAGCTTTGCAAGATTTGCTATCTGAAGTTGAGGAATTAAAAGAAGCAAAAAACGATGAAGATAGAAAAAGTGAAATAGGAGATATTTTATTTTCAGTAGTTAATATTTGTAGACATCTTGAAGCAGATCCAGAAATACAACTTAATAAATCAACTCAGAGATTTATCGAACGTGCAAAATATGTTGAAAAAAACGTAGACCCAAGTATTGGTATAGAAACACTTTGGGAAGAGGCTAAGAAAAGTCAATTAGAGTAACAAATTATCCTTTTTCTGCTAAATTTTAAGTAACAGGGTTATGAATAATAAAATTACTAATGTTTTCGCTAGGTATGTCCTAGATTCAAGAGCTAATCCTACAGTTGAAGTTGAAATAACGTTGGACGATGGATCGCGTGGAAGAGCTGCTGTACCTTCCGGAGCTTCAACAGGTACTCTTGAAGCACATGAATTAAGAGACAATTCTAAAGAGTTTAATGGCAAAGGTGTAACAAAGGCAGTAGAAAATGTTAATAAAGTAATTTCTGAAACTTTAATTGGGCAAGACCCTGCAGATCAAGAAAATATAGACTCTACTTTAATTGAACTTGATGCCACACCAAATAAAAGCAGTCTTGGCGCTAACTCAATACTTGCTGTTTCGATGGCAAATTTAGTCGCTCATAGTACATCAGTTCGAAAACATGTATATGAATTAATACCGAATATTTATGGAGATCCATCTCTTCCAGTTCCATTTATGAATATTTTAAATGGTGGCGCGCATGCAGATAACTCAGTCGACATACAAGAGTTCATGATTGTACCTCATGGCTTTGAAAAATTTGATGATGCTCTTAGATCAGGAGTTGAAGTTTATCATACCCTTAAAAAAAGACTAAAAGAAAAAGGATTAGCAACAAATGTTGGTGATGAAGGTGGCTTTGCTCCAAACTTCTCATCAAGTAAAGAAGTTTTAGATGAAATAATGATGTCAATTGCAGAATCAGGTTATAAGCCAAGAAAAGAAATCTCACTTGCTCTTGATGCTGCATCAACAGAATTTTTTCATGATGGTAAATACACAATTGAAGGTAACTCTTTATCAAATACTGAAATGTCAGATTATTTAGTTGACTTGTCTAATTCATATCCGATTGTATCTATAGAAGATGGTCTAGCTGAAGATGATTGGGAGGGGTGGAAATATTTGACATCAAAAATTGGAGAAGATGTCCAGCTTGTTGGAGATGATCTTTTTGTTACTCAGGAGAAAATTTTACAAAAAGGAATTAATGAAGAATGTGCAAATTCAATTTTAATAAAGGTTAATCAAGTTGGAAGTGTTTCAGAAACTATTAAAACTATGAAACTAGCTAACAAAAATAATTATACAAGCATGGTATCTCACAGATCAGGTGAAACAGAGGACTCTTTTATTAGCCACTTAGTAGTTGGAACTTCAAGTGGGCAAATCAAAACAGGTGCACCTGCAAGAGGAGAAAGAACTGCAAAATATAATGAACTTTTAAGAATTGCAGAACATGTAGGACTTGATAATTTCAATAATTTAAAATGGAAACTTTAAAAAGAACTGGAAATAACCTTTTAACAAGATTTTTAGTTATTGCATTTGTTATTTCTTTTTTGGTCTTTTTCTTCGATAATGTTCAGACAACCTATAATTCATATACGGATTTACAAAAAGATATTGAGAATAACAAATTAGAAAAGCAAAATATCGAAAACCAAATTGAGGAATGGAATAGACAGATGTCGGATTTAGAAGATCCAGATAAACTAGAACTTGTTTTGAGAGAAAGAGGCTATGGTAAAGATGGAGAGATACTTTATGTTTATGATATTCCTGAACCAGTTACTCCGATTGAAGAAGTGTTGACTAATGATAGATCAAAATCTGTTTTTGAATATGTTGTTGAATTTATAGTTGGTCAAGAAGGTGAATAAAGACAAAAAGGTTGTCGAAGCTCAACTTGATAGAAACTTGAGAAGTGATATTTTGGTTTCATCAAGGTGTCATTTTAATCTTCCAACAGCAATAAAAGTCCCCCCCAATTTGGATGATGGCACTCCTTTCCCGACCACATATTGGCTAACTTGTCCTATGTATAACAAGAAAATAGGATCACTAGAATCTCAAGGCTTGATATCTCAGTTAGATGATGAAATGCAAAACAATTCAAAATTAAAATCAGAATGGAAACAACGCCAGACTAGCTATCAGAAAGAAAGAGAAAATTTTTTTGATCTATCAAATGAATATTTACCAACCGGGGGTGTTGGCGGTGCCAAAGAATCAATTAAGTGTCTACACTCTCATACAGCAGATGAAATCTCAACTGGAAAAAATCCAATTGGAAAAATTGTAATTGAATCAATAGGGTTATTTAACTGTGAAAAGCCCTGCATTGACGGAGATAGCTTTCAAAAGAATTCTGACTGGAAGGTTGAATGGTAAAGCTTGCCTCTATTGATCTTGGATCAAATTCTACGAGGCTTTTAATTGCTGAACTTAATAATCAAGAATTTAACGTTCTTCATCGAATACATGTTGTAACAAAAATGTCTGAAAACTTAGAGCAAACTGGAGAAATTTCATCTGCAGCAGTCAAGAGAGTAAATTCTGCTTTAAGAACTTTCAAAAAATTGATAATTAAAAATAATGTAGACGAAGTTTTTGTCATTGGCACAGCTGCGCTAAGAGACTCAAAAAATGCTGATGAATTAATTGAAAATATAAGAAAGAAATTTGACTTCGAAATTGATGTGCTTTCAGGTCATGATGAGGGAATTACAACTAGTCTTGGTGTTTTACACTTCATGGAAAATATAGAAAATTTTTTAATTGTTGATATTGGTGGGAGAAGTACTGAATTTATTTATGAATTTGAAAATAAAATTATATCTCAGTCACTTAATTTGGGAGTTGTGACATTATCTGAAAAATACTTTTCAAAGCTTCCTTCACAGCAAAAATTATTAGATAAAGCAAAATTTGATATTGAAACGGAGCTATCTAATTTGAATATTAATGATAAAAAAAATGTGATCGGGGTATCAGGCACAGCTTTATCACTTGCATCAATTTTTTTAGATCAACAATTTTTCGATGAAGAAAAATTGCATGGAGTACAAATAGACTTACAGAATGTAGGAAATATAAATAGTAGACTACTTAACTTAAACGAAGCTGAAATAATTACAAGGTTTAAAGGGGTTGATCCCAAAAGAGCAGCCACTATTACTTCTGGAATATTCTTATTAGAAATAATTCTCAATCATTACAGCAATTCTCCAATTATAATTTCAAAATACGATATTTTAGAGGGTCTAATACTCAGAAAATACTAAATTAGATAATAGCCCGGGTGGCGGAATTGGTAGACGCGACGGACTTAAAATCCGTTATTCGAAAGGATGTGGGGGTTCGAGTCCCCCCCCGGGCACAAACAATTTTCATTAAAAAATCAAATTAGATCAATTTTTTTTTAATTTTAATGTGCCAAAAATCAAAGAATATCATAGAATTATAAAAGCTAAAAATTCCTTATTTTTAGCATACGTACGTATACACAAAGGGGAAAAATGAAGAAACCATTATTGGTTAGTTTCTTACTCTTAACTCTAATTCTTGGTGCGTGTGGTGGTGGAAGCCTTGAAGGCGAAGAAGTCACTATCACAGGTGCTTTGATCGGTACAGATCAAGATGGATTTAGAGCTGCGTTTGAACCATTTACAGAGGAAACAGGAATTATCGTTTCCTATCAAGGTTCTGACAACTTTGAGCAAGAAATTCAAATTCAAATGGAGTCTGGTGATACACCTGACTTCGCATTATGGCCACAGCCAGGTGCTGTTGTCGATGCCGCTAATAGAGGATACCTCACACCTTTGGCTGATCTAGACATTGATTTAGACCAGTATCAAAATGACTTCTCATCCTACCTAGTAGGATTGGGTACAGTTGATGGTGTAATCTATGGTGGAGCTAATGCAGCTAACCTCAAGAGTATTGTTTGGTACCAACCAGCAGAATTTGAAGCAAGAGGATATAGCGTTCCAAGTACTTGGGACGAAATGATTGCACTTGCTGATCAAATTGTTGCTGACGGAATGAATCCATTCTGTTTTGGTATGTACTCAAACGGTGCATCAGGTTGGTTAGCAACTGACTGGATGGAAGACATCATGCTCAGAACTGGAAACGGTGTTGAGTCATACGATCAATGGGTAAACCATGAAATTCCATTCAATGATCCAATAGTTAAAAATGCTGCAACCCTTTTGAGCCAGATCATGCATACAGATGGTTATGTTGTAGGTGGTACAGATGCTATCGTCTCAACTTACTTTGGTAATGCACAAGATCCTATGTTCTCAAAAGATGCAAATGGCAACCCAGGTTGTTTCATGCATAGGCAAGCATCCTTTATTACAGGATTCTGGCCGGAAGGTGAAAAAGAAGGAGCGGGTACAATTACAACTGTATTCCCATTCCCTTCAATTGACTCCTCATTACCAGCTGCTGCTTTAGGTGGTGGTGATATGTGGGGTGCATTTAACGATAGAGATGCAACAAAAGCTGTTGCTGAATATATGTTAAGTGCAGAATTCTATAATAATGTAGCTATTAGACCAGATAATGCAAGATTAAGTGCACACACTGGTTTTGATACATCATTGTATGCAGCTCCAATTAACAAAATTCTTGGAGATACAATCGCTGCAGCGTTAAGTGCAAACTCATTCAGATTTGATGCGTCAGACTTAATGCCACCAGAGGTTGGTGCTGGTTCATTCTGGAAAGAAATGATGAACTTAGCTGTTGAAGGTCCAGGATATATTGACACTGCATTAGACACTGTCGAAAAATCTTGGCCATAAACCAGGGCTTTTTTAAGTAAATTGATAGCCACCCTATTTGGGTGGCTATCTTTTATAAGCTAAAATTATAAAATTGAAATGAAGCAACAAACACAACAAGAAAAGTTAAAATCAATAGGCATTTCAATGCTTGCACTAGGTTTTTTCCCATTAATTTGGTTTTTATTCCAGGCAATATTATTTAGAGAACTTACTGAAATTATATCTAGAAATTTATTGGTTGTTTTTGCGCTAATTATTGGTTCTACTTTTGTTTTTTTATTATTTTTAGGAATGGACAAAATAATTAAACTATCTCCTAAAGAAAATAGAGAATCTTTGGAAGCTAGAATGTTTGCTGGACCTTCCTTATTTATGATTGCATTGTTTCTTTTTTATCCTGCTATCAGAACTTTCTATATCAGTTTTAAAGACAGATATAGCAATGATTTCATTGGTTTTGAAAACTACAGATGGGCCTTTTCTGATCCAGAGATGTTAGTTACAATAAGGAATCAAATTATCTGGTTAGTCTTTGTTGTTTTCTTTGTTTTGTTAATTGGATTAGTTGTAGGTTGGTTATCAGATAGATTAAATAAAGGTGAAGCTTTTTTTAAGTCAATTGTTTTTATGCCCATGGCAATATCTGCTGTTGGAGCAAGTGCAATATTTAAATTTATTTATGAATATAGACCACCTCCACTAACTCAAATCGGAATAATAAATGGAATAAGAGTATCTGTTGACCGTCTTGGAACTCAGTGTATGAACAACAGAATCATAGATGGTGTATTTAACGGTTTTGATAATCCTAACTGTTTAAAACCCATTGGATGGCTACAGCAAAGAGATATGTCAAACTTACCATTTGCCCAAAATTTAAATCCTAATGGTTTTGTAAGTAGCATTTTAGTTAATCTTCCCATCAATACAATGTTACTAATGGTCATTATGATTTGGATGTTTACGGGCTTTGCAGCTGTTGTATTCTCAGCGGGTATCAAAGCAATACCTGCAGAAATTATGGAGGCAGGACAAATTGATGGTGCATCAGAGCTAAGAGTATTTAGGTCAATAGTGATTCCATATATTAAAAGTACAATCATCGTCGTTGGTACTTACATGGTTGTAACAGTTCTTAAAGCTTTCGATATTATATACGTATCTACCAGAGGTGACTTAGAAACGAACTTACTAGCTGTAAAAATGTTGGACGAATTTTCAAAGTATAGAAATTTTGGGAGATCGGCAACAGTTGCTGTTTTAATCTTTGTTTGTGTTTTACCAATTATTGTTGGTACAGCTATTAGAGAAAGAGAAAATACACAATCATGAGCAGAAATACTCAAAAGTGGTATGACAAGCCAATTACAAAATTAATTCTGGTATCGATAGCTTTTACTTGGATATTTCCAGTTTTTGGATTTGTGTTAAGCTCTTTTAGACCTGGTGAGGCAATCAAAAGAGAGTCTTGGTGGGATGCAATATATACTGGTAAGTTATGGACTGAGTTAACTCTGGCAAATTACTCTGAGATTTTTTTTGCTGATAATTTAGATAGATCATTTTATAATTCGTTTGCAGTCACAATTCCATCCACAATTATTCCAATTACCATTGCTGCATTTGCTGCATATGCATTTGCATTTATGGAATTTAGAGGGAAGGAGCCTTTGTTTCTTTTGGTTGTTGCATCAATGATTATTCCTTTGCAGATGTCTCTGATTCCACTGGTTCAGCTGTTCAAGAGTGGAGTTGAAATCTTTGGATTACCAATAATTCCTGCATTAGACATTAATGGAACATTTGTTGCAACATGGTTTGCTCATTCAGGCTTTGGACTACCATTAGCAACTTTTTTACTAAGAGACTTCATGATGAGTTTGCCAAAAAGTGTTATTGAATCTGCAAAGATTGATGGAGCCAGCAATATGACAACTTTTTTCAAATTGGTATTACCTCTTTCAGTTGCAGGTATAGCTGCTTTTGCAACATTCCAGTTCTTGTGGGTTTATAATGATTTCCTTGTAGCTAATGTCTTTTTAGGTGTATATAAACCTGAGAACTTAGTTGTGACATCTCATGTTTCACAGCTTGCAGTAGGTGCTTATGGTGAGGCATGGCATCTAAGAACTTCTGGTGCAATAATATCTATGATTGTGCCTTTAACAGTATTCTTTAGTTTGCAAAGATTTTTCATCAGAGGATTAATTGGTGGAGCCGTAAAGGGTTGAAGCCCAGTAAAGTACTAATATTTTTTTTATTAATTTCCTGTTCACATTTAACAATTTATTCGTACACAATTGAGTCTGAAGATTTCAGCAATATTGAAACCCAGATTGTTATAAATATTGAATATCTATCAAAAGATAAAGTAAAAGTTACTGTTCAATCTTTTCCAATTTCAGATGAAGAAATTGAAAATTTTAATTTAGTATTTGATATGAAATTTAGGGAAGATTACGAAAGTGATTTTACAGGAGTTTGTGTTGGTCCAAGTTGGGAAAAGTTTGGTCCAGGTGAGTTTTCTTTGGTTCTAGAAAAGGAAGATAATTTCAAAAATACAATTATTGGAGAAATAAATTTAAGTGATGATGATGGATGTGAAAACTATTACTATTATTTACGTTTTTTATATATTCAAACAATTAGTGGAGATGTATACCTAGTCGGTGTTGCAACAGATTACGCTGGAGAGTATCCTGATGCACCGAATGTTTGGAAGCAAAACGAATTAAATGAAATAGAAGTAATTGGCAATAGTAATATAGAGAAATATAGTCTAAATTTTGAATTGAGTAAATAAAATGAAAGTTGGAATAGATTGGGGAGGTACAAAAATTGAAGGTATTGTACTTGAATCATCTACCGGAAAAGAACTTTTAAGAAAACGTGTAGATGCGCCAAAAGATAACTATGTTGAAATAATCAATAAAGTTTGCGAATTAATCACTGATATTTCATCCAAATATAATAACTTCACTGTTGGAATTGGAATGCCAGGATCTCTACATCCTAAAACTGGGCAAGTTCAAGTATCTAATACCAAAGCTCTAGAAGGACAAAATGTTAAAAATGATTTAGAAAAAAAACTTGGATTTGAGATAAGAATTGCTAATGATGCTGATTGTCTAGCAGTCTCAGAATCAATAGACGGATCAGGAATGAATTATGATTCAGTATTTGCTGTAATTCTAGGTACAGGAGTTGGAGCAGGGTATTCATTTAGAAAACAGCTAGTAGTGGGTCCAAATAAATTAACAGGGGAATGGGGTCAAAATCCGATACCTGGACCAATGGACGAGTACGAAAAATCTGTAAAAAGACATTGTGGACGAGTGGGAGCTATAGAGGTATTTCTTTCCGGTCCAGGGTTAGAAAATTATTACTCTTTCATCACACAAGAAAATAAAACATCAAGAGAAATTGTTGAACTTTTTAGAAATGGTGATAAAACTTCAAGTCAAATAATGGATAAATATTTTGAGCGGACTGCGAGATCGCTCAGTTCAATAGTGAATATTTTAGACCCAGATATAATTGTCTGTGGTGGTGGAATGTCTGAAATAGATGAATTATATGAGGAAGTACCAAAAAGAATAATTCCATATATTGCATCAAATTTCTTTAATACGCCAATTGTAAAATCAAAACATGGGTCTTCTAGTGGCGTAAGAGGAGCTGCATTGTTGTGGGATTAATTTTTGAATAAGAAAATAACCTTTTTTTTGCTAACAATATTCATAATTATCTCTTTTTCAATAATCGCATATCAACCAGCTGAAGTTGTAATTATTGGTCCAAGGTTTCACGAACAAGATTATTTTATTGAAGAATTAGATTTGATTGCAGAAGAATTAGATATAAAGATAAAATATAATGCTATTTCAGATCCCGAAACTTTTATTATTGAAAATCCGGATAGCAATGGTTCGATAGCAATAATTCCTAACCCACAAGGAGTTGTAAATCTTGCTCAACGAAAATTAATTTCTAATCTTGAAAATATTTACGTAGATAATGATTCAATTTCAAATCTTTACTCAAATCACTTAACATCAATTGTCTCCCATGAGGGCAACCTTTATGCTGGCTGGACTAGATTATTTCCAAATTCGTTAATTTGGTATGATATTTCAAAATTTGAATTAAATAATATCAACGCCGGATCAGAACCTTATTCATGGAGCTTTGATGATTTCGAGACTTTACTCAAGAACACTAAACAAATAGCTGACAAAGGGTTTAGTCCATGGTGTGCAAATTCCGAAAGCTCTGCTTCAACTGGTTGGATTCAGACTAATTGGTTAGAAGATATATTATTAACAAAATATGGACCTTTAATTTATGATGATTGGTCAGATTTAAAAATTGATGCATCAAATATTAAAATTTATTTATCAATTAAATATCTTGAAGAGTTTATCTTTTACGAAAATCATATTCATAAAGGCTCTCAATCAATAATAAACAAAGAGTTTAGAAATTTACCCAAAGTAATGTTAGATGATTCAAATGATTGCTTTCTTTCTTGGAGTGGTCACTACTTTAGGTATTACATTCCAGAAGAATATACTTATCTTGAAGATTATGCAGTTGCACCTTTACCTAAAATTAATTTTGACAATTCTGTAGTAGGTATTGGCGACAACATAGTTTTGATTAATAGTGATGATTTATCTCAAAAAGTTATTTCAAAAATACTTTCAAAAAATTTTGGTGAAACTTGGTCAGCTCATCAGGATTCACATTTCATATCTGCTAATAAAAATTTTAATAAAAATAAAATTATTAATAAATTGACTTTATATGAATACTCAATTGTCCATAATGCATTAAAAGAAGATTTATTTAGATTTGATGCCTCGGAAGTAATGCCAAGGAATATTGGAGCTAACAAATTATGGACTTTTTTTTATAATTATATAAATGAAGGTCCACAAAATTTAATAATGCTTCTTAATAATTTAGACAAAGAAATTTCAGGTTATTGATAACCCAGTTTCAGGATTAAAGTAATGTAACTTTGTTGGATCGATAGCAAGATTTACACTTTGTCCTTCTTTTATTGTTGCATTGGGATTAATTCTTGCAATAAATTTTGTTTCTGTACCAAGCACTGAAATATCTTCACCCTCATCAGCTAAAATTTCCTCAATGGCTTCAGTTTGAACAGGATTTATATCTTTATAAAAATGAATATATGTATCTGAACCTAATTGTTCTAGTAAAGAAACTTCAATATTTATTTCTTCACTGAATTCTTCTTTATTCGCATAGACAGAGTCTTCAAATGCTTCAGGACGGATTCCTAAAACAATTTGTTGGCCTTCATACTCATTTAAAGACTCTGGAGCATCTTTTGATAAAATTTCGTCTTCTCCAAATTTTAAAACTATTCCTTTTGAAGATGAATTTACTGTTGCATAAACGAAATTCATAGATGGACTTCCAATAAAACCTGCAACAAAAATATTTTTTGGGTATAAGTAAATTTCTCTTGGAGTATTTATTTGTTGAAGAACACCCTTTCGAATGACGGCTACACGGTCACCCATTGTCATAGCTTCTACTTGATCGTGAGTAACATATAAAGTTGTAGTTTCAAGTTGTGAATGAAGCTGTCCCAACTCTGCTCTCATCTGGACTCGTAATTTTGCGTCTAGGTTAGACAAAGGTTCATCCATTAAAAATGCTTGAGGATTTCTTACAATCGCTCTACCCATTGCAACTCTCTGCCTTTGGCCTCCAGATAAAGCCTTAGGTTTTCTTTCAAGTAATTCGTCTATTTCAAGAGTTTTAGCAGCATCTTTTACTTTTTGATCAATTTCATCCTTCGGCAGCTTACGAAGTTTAAGAGAAAATGCCATATTGTCATAAACTGACATGTGGGGATATAGAGCGTAGTTTTGAAAAACCATAGCTATATCTCGATCTTTAGGGGCAATTTCATTTACAACTTTGTCAGCAATAGAAATTTCTCCTTCAGTGATATCCTCCAGTCCAGCAACCATTCTGAGTAGAGTAGTTTTTCCACAACCAGATGGCCCAACTAGAACAACAAATTCACCATCATTAATTTCTATATTTACATCTTCTAAAGCTCTTGTGCCGTTTGGATATATCTTGCCAACACTATTTATGTTTATTGCACCCATAATTTAATCTTTTATATTGTAGCTAAATAAAAATGAATTTAAAACCAATTTCAAATCTTATTATTTTTACTACACTCCTTATCGATTTATAATATTTTTATGGTTCAAGTTCCATACTCACGTATAACAACGCTAAAAGATATCACACCAGATGTGAGTAATTCAAAATATGTTGTTTACTGGTGTATTGCATTTAAAAGAACAAAATATAATTTTGCATTGCAGCGTGCTGTTGAATGGGCTAATAAATTATCTCAACCTTTAATAATTCTAGAACCATTAATTCTTGATTATCCAATGTCAAGTCTTAGATTTCATAAATTTATGATGGACGGTATGAAAGAAGTCTCTGAAACTGTTTCAAAAACTAATGCTTATTATTTTCCTTTTGTTGAAACTGAGCCAAAACAATCCGATGGTTTGCTAATGGAGTTATCTAAGCAGGCATCTGTAGTAGTAACTGATGACTATCCAACTTATTTTGTTCCACAAATGACAGCTAAAGCATCTGGAGAAATACCTTCAAGATACGAATTGGTTGATTCAAACGGATTAGTGCCAATTAGGCTTTCTGAAAAAGAATATGTTCGTGCACATGATTTTAGAAGATATCTACACAAAAATTTGGAGGATTTTATTGTGGAAACTCCACAGGAAGAACCATTGGACGAATTAATCAAAGAATTTGACAACACAATAATATCTAAAATAGAAAA
The DNA here is from genome assembly GCA_902625455.1 of uncultured Candidatus Actinomarina sp. Taxonomy (GTDB): domain Bacteria; phylum Actinomycetota; class Acidimicrobiia; order Actinomarinales; family Actinomarinaceae; genus Actinomarina. The sequence continues at coordinate 25,397 of CACOBL010000006.1, forward strand.
AACTTGGAAGCCTTTTGATTTTGAAAATACTGAAATAGACTCTTTTCTTGATGAATTAGCCATAGATAAATCTGTAAAAGTGAGTTCAATTAAAGGTGGATATTCAAATGCTTTAAAAAGATTTAATGAATTTCTTGCTGAGGGATATGATGATTATGCTCAGCACAGCAGCGACCCATCAAAGAAAGCAAGTAGTAAGATGTCCCCGTATTTTCATTTTGGACAAATTTCTACTCACGAAGTATTTGAAAGATTAGTTGAACATGAATCATGGTCACCAGAAAAAATTAATCCGACTTTAGTTGGAAGAAGAGAAGGCTGGTGGGGGGGATCAGTAAATTTAGAGAGCTTTTTAGATGAATTGATTACTTGGCGTGAACTTGGTTATCACACATGTGTTAGACGAGCCAATTACAATCAATATTCGAGTTTGCCAGAGTGGGCAATAAAGACACTTGATGAACATTCAAAAGACGAAAGAGAGCATATTTATAGTCTTGAACAGCTCACATACTCACAGACCCATGATGAAATTTGGAATGCTGCACAAAATCAATTAAGAGAACAAGGTGTAATTCAGAATTATTTGAGAATGCTTTGGGGAAAAAAGATACTTGAGTGGTCTCCAAGTCCTCAGGTTGCACTATCTTATATGATTACTTTAAATGACAGGTACTCACTTGATGGAAGAGATCCTAATTCTTATTCTGGAGTTTTTTGGATTTTAGGGAGGTACGACAGAGCGTGGGGACCTGAAAGACAAATTTATGGAAAAATAAGATACATGACTTCAGATTCAGCAGCTAGAAAGTTTAATTTAAAGCCCTACTTAGAAAAATGGGGTAATACAGAAGAATTCGTTGATAGTAGTTTTACAAAATAAAGTTACATAAATTTTAAAAAAAAGTTTTAAAATGTTTCACACAATTTTACAAATTAAATAATATTGATATGTGATTTGTTTCACAAAGTATTTGAAAACAAAGGAGTAGGCTAAAATGGCTGAACTTACTTACAGACTCTTTATGGTGGCAACAGTGGGTATGCTCGCTGGTACAGTATTTTTACTAGCATCATCTAGAGAAGTAGATCCAAAACACAGAAGAGGAGTATATATCTCCGCTCTTGTGACAGGAATAGCTTGGTATCATTACAATAAAATGACTGGCTCATGGGCTGGTGGAGATTTTGATACAGGTTTAAGATATGTCGACTGGATCTTAACAGTACCATTAATGTTCGTAGAGGTACTTGCCGTAACATCTTCAGGTGCAGAGTATAACGAAAAAGTTAGAAACTGGGGATTGGCTGCTGTCGTGATGATTGGCGGCGGTTATTATGGTGAAGTAACATCTGCAGGCAGTGATGCATACTGGACTGGATTCGTAGTAGCAATGGTTGCATATGTATACTTGATGAGAAATCTTCAAGCAGAAGGTATGGGACTTAAAGCTGCAGAGGCAGAACAGTTTGAAAAAATCAAAAACCTCATACTTGTTGGCTGGATTATTTATCCATTAGGATATCTAGCACCTGTAGCAGGAGATTTTGATGCTATTAGAGAAGTTCTTTACACAATCGCTGACATTATTAATAAAGTCGGTCTTGGTGTATTGGTACTTGGTATGGCAAGAATCAAATCTGGAGAAAAAGTCTAAGACTTTTACAATAGATATTTTATGATAGGCGGCAATGTCCGCCTATCATTTTTTTTGGGGTAAAATTTAATATGGATCTAATAATTTTTTTTAATACACTTTTTGGGTTTTTTACATTTGTTGCATGGGCTATAAGTGCATTAATTTTGTATTTCATATTTACAAAAAAAACATTTAATAAATTTATAAATGATCAGTTTTATAATTTTGCAGTAAGTGTGGCAGTCTTCTGTTCAATTGGCAGTGTAATATATTCTGAAGTTGTTGGTTTTATTCCATGTAGATTTTGTTGGTATCAGCGTTATCTTATGTATCCTATAGCTCTATTTTTAATCATCGGTTTGTTTAACAAATCTGTAATCAAAGCAGGTTATTTAAGCGCTGTTGGCGCTGGTATTGGCATCTATCACATATATTTGCAAAATGGCGGAGGTGGCGGAGGTTCTTGTGCGATTGATGTTCCGTGTAATTTAAAGTATGTTGATATATTTGGATTTATAAGCATACCGGTAATGGCAACTACAGGATTTTTAACTATATTCTTATCGTTGTTGTATTATGATATTTCGAGAAAGGAAACAGTTGAATAAAAATTTCATTATTGCTGGAGCAGTGGTTTTAGTAATCGGTTTGGCAGTTGCAATTGGTGTTTCTCTAGTTGATGAGCCTTTAGACGGGAACTTGCCAGAAGGTGAGACAACCATTACTGGACAAGGTTTACCAGAATATGCTGGAGAAAATGATGATAATGTCGCAAGAGGCCTTGATGCACCAATATTTTCAGGACCAAATGAAAATTCTGAAATAGTCACATTAGAAAAAGATGGTAATGCAAAAGTTCTGCTGTTTTTAGCACACTGGTGTGGATTCTGTCAGAAAGAAGTTCCAGTTATGCAAGAATATATTGATATAATTGGTGTCCCGGAGGGTGTTGAGATTATTGCTGTAGCTACATCAATTGATAGATCAAGAGATAATTATCCACCACATGACTGGTTAGAGAGAGAAGGTTGGTCAGAAACACAGATTTATGATATTGATAGAGACATAGGTACAGCTTATGGTGTGAACTCTTTCCCATATTGGGTATTTCTAGATAAAGATTTAAAGGTAGTTGCTAGAAGAACAGGTAACTTACCACAGGATCAAGTAGGACAACTACTTATAGCTTTAGCAAATCAATAATTTATTACTTTGTAAAAACTGCCAAGTAAACAAAATCAAATAGACCCATCCTCTCAATCTGGAGATCTATAAAAGCATCTTTTTTTAAATGATTTTCAGGCTGAGGATAAAAGTCTAAAGACTTATAAAGGAACCTATACTCTTTTAAATTAAATGTAATAAGACCAATCAAATGTAGCACTATGAATGTTCCAATTTTATGAAGTATTTTTGCAAAAGAGTTTTTAGGTCTCGTCATATCAAGAAGCACAAATTTTCCACCAGGTCTTAAGACTCGATACACTTCATTAAATGCTTTATTTGTATCTGATACATTTCTCCAGACAAAACTACAAAGAATATTGTCAAAGCTATTGTCCTCAAAAGGTAATTTTTCAGCAAAGCCCAGTACCTTATTCTCAAATGTATTTAATTCCAACATTTTTTTATCTGGATCTATAGCCGTAGTTTCATAATTAATAAGTTCTTCATAAGCAGCACCAGTCCCACTTCCTAAATCAAGGACTGAAGTTCCGACAAGATTATTTACTGCTTTTTTTCTCCATGATTTATCAAAACCAAGAGTTAAAACAGTATTAACTAAATCGTAGAACTTATATATGTTTGAAAAGTTAGCTTTTTCAGACAATTACAAAATGTATGCTACAGCTATGAGAATTCCTGTTAGGAAATGAATTCCAATTGTGGATACGTTGACTAACAAAAGTTCATAAGGGACTTTTTGTCGATCAGCATTTGGATTATTCCACTTAATCATCCACTCATCAGCCATTTTGAATGCTTTCCATACAAGTGCTAGGGGGATAAGCGCCATGAAAGCATAAACAGTACCAAAATCTGTGAAGAAACTTAGCGCTCCTACTAAAGCTACTGCAATAAAAGCCTCAATCATAAATTGTTTATATAATTTAAGTGGTTTTTCTAACTTCATCCACTCACCTTTTTCTGCAGTTCTAACAACCCATGTATTCTTACCAACTGCCGCATCTGAGGGTGCATCTTGGAACTGATTAATCCATACAATAAGCATCACAAGTATTGCAATTGGAACTGAAGCGATGAAAGCCTCTATCCAATTCCAGTTTGAAAGAACATTCTCATGAATAGATGCAGTAAGTACATAATGTGCTCCCATGACCATTACAGGACCAAAACCTAATGCAATTGCTATCTCTCCAAATCCCTTATAGCCTAATCGAACAGGATCTCCTGTATAACCAAGAGCTAAGAATGTTCCAATAATTCCAGTCCATAAAATAGGAGTATTACCAAAAAATGAGCCACTTACCTCTTGATTTAAATATAAGCCGATGTATATAGTTCCTACGATACTCACCAGGGCCGTGATCAAAACTTGTCCTGGTGTCATTAACCCAACCTGTATGACTCTACTTCCACCATTAAAAGGACTTGGAACTTTGTTTATCTCATCTGCGTTGGAAGTGTGATCAAAATAATCATTTGATGCATTGGTTGCAACCTGAGCTAACGAAGCTCCTCCTAAAACCAACCAAAACATTCTCCATGACCATGAAGAATCTAGTCCAGCATCTTTTAAATCGCTCCATGCAACCGCAGCTCCAATAAAGATTGGGGCAAATGTTGCAGTTAGGAAAGGTGCTCTAATTGTTCTAAGCCACAAACCAATTCGCTTTAGACCGAGCTTGAAAGCCATTTTGACAGCTGAAGTTTTGTTTCCTGGAATTGTTTTCCATTGGAATTGTTCATCTTCATAAAAATTTACATATTTAATTGTTGTAGGTTTGACTCTATAATAACCAACTACATCATTCTTAATTAAAAATTCGTCTTCCATGTACTCTTTAAAGGCTTCAGTGGTTTTAAGAACTAACTCGTATGCTCTTTTTTTCTCATCTTCATCTTTTATTTTGTAACATTCTCCATCAATTTGAAGGCCCTCAATTCCTTCTTGACCTTTAGGCCATATAACAACATGAACACGAGGGTTTAATCTAATCTGTTCAGCTTTACGGGTAGGGTGGAAGGTAAAGAAAACTAAATCTTCTCCATCTCTACTAAAAAAAACCGAAGCTCCTGAAGAGTTCCCACCAACGCTTGTAGCAATAAACATGCGATCAGCAGAATCTAATACTTTTTCTATTTTGCTGTCTAGTACATCAACCATACGTTGAACGATAATATGCTTGTGAAATAATGCACAAAGTATTTCCAGGATATTTTTAAATTTTTAATCCATTTATTATTGGTTAGTATGTTTAAAGTTTTTAAAACTCCGGAATTCAAAAAAGCCTTAAATTTCTATAAAGCAGAAATTATAGATAATAAAAGAAATTTTATAATTGCAATGTCATCGGCAGTCTTATGGTGTTTTCTAGTAGTCGTTCAACCATATTTAATAAAAATAATTATCGACGATGGAATAGTTACTGGAAACCAAAGAAATCTAATAATTTTAATTTCATTCATGATTTTGGCAGGATACTCAAGAGCTATTTCTATTGGAACAAGAAGATACTTTGGGATGCATGTTTCATACAACGTAGAAGCAGGTATTAGAAATAAAATTTTTACACACATGCAAAAGCTAGCCTTTAATTATCATGACAAAGTTCCAACGGGTGAATTGATGGCTCGTGCATCTAGTGATGCGTCACAAGTAAGACTCGCTTTTGCAATCGCTCCTCTTGCTACAGCCAATATATTTTTGTTATTTATCCTAAGTATTACTCTTATTACTTTGAGTCTTCCATTAGGCGCAATTGTAATACTTTCTATCCCAGCAGTTCTTTGGCTTGCATCAAATTTTTCGTCAAAAGCTCTAGATATTTCTTTGAAAGTGAAAGAAGCAGAAGCAAGAATGACCACTGAAGTAGAAGAGCAATTAGGAGGGATTAGAGTTGTAAAAGCATTTGGAAATGAAGAGTATGCCTCTGGTAAGGTTGAGTCTGCTGTATCAAGTATTTATGATACTTCTCTTGATTATCTCAAATTAAGGACTCGTTTTATTCCAATGTTTGAACTAATTCCTATGATTATCACTTTAGCTGTTTTACTCCTAGGTGGATATTTATCAATCAATGAACTTATTTCTTTAGGAGAGTTTATTGCTTTCACACAATATGTCTTTTTACTTTTATGGCCATTGCGTATTACAGCATGGTTTTTATCTGAAATTCCTTCGAGTGTTGCTGCGGGAACAAGAATTTTAGAACTATTAGACGAAGTTCCTCTAATAACTGATAATAAATCAACCAAAAAACTTCCAATTGATGGCGATGGAACTATTGCATTTAATGAGGTGAATTTTAAATATGGTAATGAGAAAATATTTAATAGTTTAACTTTTAATATAGACGGAAAAAAAACAGTAGCAATTGTAGGAGCTACTGGTTCTGGAAAATCAACTTTAGCCTACCTACTTCCACGACTCTATGAAATTGAATCAGGGTCTATAGAAATTGATGGTGTAAACATAAATGACCTCAAACTTAATGAACTAAGAAGCAATGTAAGTCTGGCCTTTGAAGAAAGTTTCTTATTTTCGAATTCAGCACGTGAAAATATAGCATTAGGTCTCGGAGACGCATCACAAGAAGAGGTTGAAAGAGCAGCTTTAACGGCCAGAGCACATGAATTTATTTCATTGTTGCCAGAGTCTTATGAAACAAAAGTTGGTGAAAGAGGTTATGGACTTTCTGGAGGTCAAAGACAGAGAATCGCATTAGCAAGAGCAATCCTGAGAAAACCAAGAATACTAATTTTAGATGATGCTCTTTCTGCAGTTGATGCATCAACTGAAGAAGAAATAAGAAATGAATTAAAAAAAGTCATGAAAAACATGACAACATTAATAATTACAAATCGCGCTCCTACAATTGAGCTTTGCGATGAGGTTGTATTTATAGAGAACGGATCAGTTAAAGCGCAAGGTACTCATACAGAATTAATTGATAATGTTGACAGTTATAAATCTTTGTTTTTAGAGAATGAATCATTGGATACTCAAAAATGAACGATAATACTTTTTTTAGGTCATATAAATTAGTTCCAGAGGTAAAAAGACCATTTTTATACAGTTCTTTAATAGCCATGGTTGCAACTTTAATAAGAATGGTTGGTCCTCAATTAATTTCTAGAGGTATAGACAACGGAGTTCTTAAAGCAGATTACAACTATCTGCTCGAGCAAAGCTTTTATTACTTCATAACATTAATTGCCTTATATTTTGTAGCTAGTAAAGCATTATTATCTATCGGATTGGTAGGCGAATTATATGTCAAGCGAGTTAGAGAAAAGTTATTCCGACATCTTTCATCTTTAGATATTAATTATTTTGAAAAAAATAAGACAGGCGTATTGGTTGCAAGAATGACTTCAGATATGCAAAGTTTAAATGAATTTGCAAGAGAAGGGGCAAGCAGCATTATTACTGCGTTACTAACAATTTTTGGAGCTACAATAGCAGTTTTTCTTGTAGATGTTCGTCTTGCATTTCTATCTTTCTTAATTCTTCCCTTACTCGGAATCGCTACAAAAATTTTTAGAAATTACGCGGATAAAGCTTATTGGTCTGTTCGGGAGTGGATCGGACAAGTTTTATCATCTTTACAAGAGGGTATTTCTGGGGTGAGAATCATACAAGCCTATTCAGATGAAACTTCTCAACTAGATAATTTTAAAAAAGTAAATAATGAGCACTTTAAAGCAAATATGCAATCTGCAAAAAATATCGCATTTTATTTTCCATTTCTAGAGATAACAAGAGTAACTTCAATAGCAATTGTTATCTGGTTTGCTGCTCAAAGAATAAATCAGGGAACATTAAGTGTTGGAGAGTTAGTAGCATTACTTTTTTACTTAAACTATTTTTTCGATCCTTTAATAATGTTGTCATTCAATTATGACTTGTTAAGATCAGCAGGATCTTCAATGAAAAAAGTATTTTCTATTTTAGACGAAGAACCTGTACTTAGTAATACTGGAATAACGACTCCAGATATGGAAAACAATAACGTAATTGAGTTTAACAAAGTGAATTTCTCTTATGGCAGAGAAAGAGTTTTACACGATGTTTCATTCTCTATTAATAAAGGAGAAACTATTGCAATTGTTGGTGAGACTGGTGCCGGAAAAAGTACAATAGCAAAACTTATTTTACGGTTTTATTTACCTAATGAAGGAGATGTTAATTTTTATGGAGAACCTTCAAAAGATGTTACACAAAAATGGGCTAGAAAAAATATTGCCTATGTTCCTCAAGAAAGCTTTTTATTTAGAGGTTCAATTAAAAATAATTTAATATATTCAAACCCTGAAGGTATTGATTTAGAAAAAGAGCTTTTAGAAATTGGAGTACTTGATTGGTTTGAAAGATATGAAAATGGATTAGACCAAGAAGTTGGTGAAAGAGGAGCTAATATTTCAGCTGGTGAAAGACAATTTATCGCACTACTTAGAGCTGTTTTGGCCAAAAGAGAAATAATTGTTTTTGATGAGGCAACTGCAAATCTTGATATAGAGTCTGAAAATTCTATTCTTGATGCAACTGACACATTACTTGCTTATCAAACATCGATTATTATTGCACATAGATTAGAAACGATAATAAATGCTGAAAAAATAATGGTCATGCATAATGGTAAATTAGTAGGATTTGATAATCATGAAAATTTATTAAGAAATAACGAGATATATCAGGATTTGTTTTCAGCATGGAAACTAGTTAACTAGTTTCCATTTTCAATCTGTTATTTGCAATTTCAATATAGTTTTTATTAATTTCGTAGCCAACATATTTTCTTTTAAGAAGCTTTGAGGCGACAGCTGTAGTACCACTTCCAATAAAAGGGTCAAGAATTAAGTCATCTTTAAAGCTATATAGATTAATAAATTTTTTTGGAAGCTCAACAGGGAATGGTGCCGGATGACCAATTTTTTTTGCCTTTTCTGGAGTAATATTCCATATTGATAGAGTTGATTCCATGAATTCATCTTTTTCAATAGTTGATTTACCTCCACTTGAATTTTTCATCGAGTCTTTTGAAAAAACAAGACAGTATTCATGTATGTCTCGAATAACAGGATTTGAGGCAGATAACCAGCTTCCCCAAGCAAAATTAGCATTCGCTCCTTTAGATTTTTGCCATATAATTTCACCTCTCATGATGAAGCCAATTTCATTTAAAGCTTCTGTAAAATATTTCGAAAAAGGAATATAGGGCTTTCTCCCTAAATTCGCAACATTAACAACAAGCCTTCCACCAGATTTTGTGACTCTATAAGTTTCAGAGAAAACTTTATTTATCATTTTCCAATATTCTTCGTCATTTAGCTCTAAATCACTATCTTTACCAATATTGTATGGTGGTGATGTGACTGTAAGTGATACACAGTTATCAACAAGTTCATTCATGTCTTCAGAACTTTTATTAAATATTTTATTTTTAATTAATGAGACATTATTTTCTTGGTGTTTCTCTTTAAGTTCTTGCTTGTTTTGAAAGCTTGATACAAATGCTTTTCTAGAGCCAGAGCCACTTTTGAAAAAGGAATTTTTTTTCATAACTAAATTTTACATGTTTTAAAATAACTACATGTCAAAGAGATTAACTTTCATATTTATTTTTACTTTCTTCACATCTTTTTTATTCTCAAATCAATTTGTTCATGCAAAGCACGATTCCTTTTTAGAGAATATGGTATTTCCCGTCAAGCATGTAATGTCTCATTTTTATGATGACTGGGGAGAAATTAGAGGAAATGGAAACAGAGTTCATGAAGGAATTGACATCAGAGCGCCCAAAGGTGCACCTGTTGTTGCAATTGCTGACGGAAAAGTTAATACCATATCTTATTCAGATTCATCTGGATACTATATAGCTATTGATCATGAAAATGGATGGCTGTCTTTGTATGTACATTTAAATGATGATGTTGAAGATAACGATAATCTTGGCGGTAGAGAGACAGCTTTTGCTAAAAACATTTATTTAGGTGCTGAAGTAATAGCTGGACAAATTATTGGATACTTAGGAGATTCTGGAAATGCAGAAGGAACTGTACCGCACGTACATTTTGAAGTTAGATATATGGGTAATTCATTTGATGTATACAAACACATAAAGGATTCATGGTTTAGATTTGATCAATTTATTCGTTTTCCTAAAAAAGTTGGCTTGAATTTATTTTAAGTCGATAAATTTTTCATTTACCTCTTCAACTTCTTCAAGGTTCAAGACTATATCAAAGTAATTATGATCACCTGAGTACTTAATATATGTAAGGTACTCCACCCCTAGAATATCATTTCTTGGCTCTTCTTTTGAAATCCATAAAATTCTTTGTAAATTTGAATTTTTAATGGCATTTAGAAAAGTTCCGCTTAATTTAGCATCATTTCCCTCAAAAAATATTCCACAGTAAGCTCCTTCAGATGCAGTCGAAATATGTGAATCATCTGTTATATCTCCAATAGCTTTTTTACCTGGTATTTTATCAGTAAAATCTTGGGGCATTTTGTGTGATACAAATACTCTTAAATCTTGATTTTGTTTATCAAGTTTGTTCAGTAAATTTAGATGTTCTTTATCTAATGGGTTAATAAATATAGCAGGCATATTAAAAGAGTAATCAAAATTACAAATAATTTAAATCAATACTTTTTCTTATTGGCTCAGCATCTTATTAATATAAGGGCATGGCAAATGTTGATATTGATTTAGGTAAGTATTCTTTAGGGTGGTCAGACCCTGAAAAAAATGTATTTAAACCTGAAAAAGGTTTGAATGAAGACATAATTCGTAAAATGTCTGAAATTAAGGAAGAACCTGAGTGGATGCTAAATTTCAGACTTAAAGCATATAAAAGATTTCTTGATAAGCCAATGCCAGAATGGGTTGCAAAGGATAAATTAAATCAATTAGATTTTGATGATATTTATTACTACATAAAACCTACCGAAGATCAAGCTGACTCATGGGATGAAGTACCAGAAGAAATAAAACAAACTTATGAAAAATTAGGTATACCTGAGGCTGAAAGAACATATCTTGCTGGAGTTACAGCACAATATGAGAGTGAAGTTGTTTATCACAAAAACAGAGAAGATTTAGAAAAACTAGGTGTATTGTTTTGCGATATGGATACAGCAGTTAGAGAGTATCCGGAATTAGTTCAAGAATATTTTGGGACGGTTATTCCTCCAGGGGACAATAAATTTGCTGCACTTAACTCTGCTGTTTGGTCAGGTGGATCATTTATTTATGTTCCAAAAGGTGTACATGTCGAAGATCCATTGCAAGCATATTTTAGAATTAATGCAGAAAATATGGGTCAATTTGAGAGAACCCTAATTCTTGTAGATGAAGGAGCTTCTGTACATTATATTGAAGGTTGTTCAGCACCCGTTTATACAACTGATGCTTTACATTCCGCAGTTGTAGAGATAGTTGTCAAAGCATCCGGGACTTGTAGATACACAACAATTCAAAACTGGTCTAATGATGTTTATAACCTTGTCACAAAAAGAGCACAGGCTTATGGAAATGCAACAATGGAATGGATTGATGCAAATCTTGGTTCAGGCTTAACAGTTAAATACCCTTCCGTTTATTTAATGGAACCTGGTGCTCATGGAGAAGTCTTATCTGTAGCTTTTGCAAACTCAGGCCAACATCAGGATACAGGTGCGAAAATGGTTCATCTCGCTCCGGATACAACTTCTTTGATTACTTCAAAATCAGTTTCCAAAGGTGGTGGAAGAGGTGCATACAGAGGATTAGTCAGAGTTGAAGACGGTTCAGAAACAGCAAAAAGTTTTGTAAGATGTGACGCTTTGATTCTTGATGATGAATCAAGATCAGATACTTATCCTTATATGGAGATTGAAGAAGCATCAGCAGTTATAGGTCACGAGGCAACAGTTTCAAAAGTAGGAGAAGATCAACTATTCTATCTTATGAGCAGAGGTCTTTCTGAATCTGAAGCAACTTCTATGATAGTTGCAGGATTTGTTGAGGAATTTACTAAAACGTTACCGATGGAGTATGCCATGGAATTTAATCAACTGATTGAATTAAACATGATTGAAGCTGGCGCCGTTGGTTAATGAATAGGTAAAAAATTGAATAATAAGTTATTTGAAAAAAATTTAAAAACACTATCATCTAAAGATTTCGATAATATTTCTACTAAAGACGAAGACTGGAAATATCTTGGAAAAAAAATATTTGAACTTAACGATATTGAAGTTGGAAAGTCAAGTGATATACAGACTTCTAAAGAATTTGATATCGACTCAAATTGTTTTAATTTTGAATTAAATTCAAAGTATAAGCATATTGAAGTTGCTGATATTAGCGTAGTCAAACAACCTATTATTAAGGAGTCAACTAAAAGACCTTTTGACAAATTTAATATTGAACAATTTGAAAAAGTTACTGGTGGGTTTCAATTAAATATAACTGATGACAGTGAGCAATATTTTTCTATAAATTTTCAATCAAATGATAATGCGGTTCCTTATATTGGAATAAAAGTTAATAAAAATAAATCTGGAAAATTATATTTAAATTTTGACGAATTAGTCAATGGAAATATTTACCCAATTGTTGAAATTTTACTTAATGACAATTCAAATTTGGAAATAATACTTTCTGTAACTTCACAGAAATCTGTCAATATCGTAAGTTCTATATATGCTCAGTTAGAAAGAGACTCAAATTTAAATATCCACAATATAAGTACAGGAGCAGGATTATCTCGTTCAAGAATGGATATAGATCTTTTGGGTAATGGTTCAGAATTTAGTTTAGATGGAATTTACTTTGGTGAACAAAATCAGATTCATGACAATAGAGTATTTGTAAATCACCTTGGAAAAAATACATCATCAAACATGATTACGAAAGGTGTATTAGGTGACAAAAGTAGTTCAATATTTACTGGCACAATACACATAGCTGAAGGAGCAGAAAAAACAGAATCTCATCAAGAAAATAGAAATATATTACTTAGTGAAGAAGCAACTGCACAATCTGTTCCTAATTTAGAAATACTATGTGACGATGTAATTTGTAGTCATGGATCTTCGGTTGGCCCGATTGAAGAAAATTTATACCATTACGTTATGTCCAGAGGTATAAAAAAAATTGATGCAGACAAATTACTAATTAAAGGATTTTTTAATGAGGTAATAAATGACGGTAAGTGGGATATAGTTCACGATAAAGTTTCCGAAATTATCGATAAGAAATATATGAATTTAATTGGAAGTAAAAATGGTTAGAGTAAAAACCTTCAGCACTACAGATGTAGTTCAAAGTACTTCAAAGGTTTTTAATTTCGATCAGAAAGATATAGCTCTAATTAATTATGATGGTGAATTTTATGCAATTGATGATCTATGCTCACATGCTGAGGCGAGTTTGGCAGAAGGAGAAGTCTATGACTGTAAAGTTGAATGTCCTTTACATGGAGCAGAATTTGATCTAAATACAGGAGAAGCTGTAACATTACCTGCAACTAAGCCGATTAGAACATATCCTGTATATATCGAGGACGGACATTTGTATATAGAGATAGATCAAGATGCTTAATATCAAAAATCTTAAAGCTTCAGTGGGTGATGTAGAAATACTCAAAGGCATTGATTTATTAATAAAATCTGGTGAGCTTCATGCAGTTATGGGTCCAAATGGTTCTGGTAAATCAACCCTTTGTCATGTAGTCATGGGCAATGAAAATTTTACACATGAAGGAGTCATCGAAGTAAATGATAAAAATATAACAAACATGAAGCAGAATGAGAGATACAATTCTGGTGTTTTTCAATCTTTTCAGTATCCAGTAGGATTACCGGGGGTTACACTACTAGAGTTTGCTCTCAACATTAACCCAGAACTTACTGAGGGAGAAATTTCAGAATTAGCAAAAAAATTCAATGTTGTAGAATTTTTAGATAGAGAAGTTAATGTTGACTTATCTGGTGGTGAAAAAAAGCGATGTGAACTATTTCAACTTGCTTTGAGTAATCCAAATATAGCACTGTTAGATGAAATAGACTCAGGACTAGATATTGATGCAATTAAAAGTGTTGCAGAGCTAATAAATAAAAATAGAGATTCTAAAACCTCTTATCTAATCGTTACTCATTACAGTAGAATTCTTAAATATCTTGAAGTAGATCAAGTTCACATAATTGTAAATGGAAAAATTGCAAAGTCAGGATCTAAAGAACTCATTGAAGAAGTGGATTCCGGTGGATATACTCAGTATTAGGGCATAAATGACAAAAGAATTTAGAACTGAAAAAGACTCTATGGGAGAGTTTCAGGTTCCGATTGACGCAAATTATGGTGCATCAACCGCAAGAGCTGTTGAAAACTTCCCAATATCAAATTTAAAATTTTCTAGATCTTTTATTAGAGCACTTGGTGAAATTAAGAAAGCTTGTGCTCATGTTAACTTAAATAACAAATTATTAAATCAGGAAATAGCAGAAGCAATTATCAATTCATCTCAAAAAGTACTGGATGGAGATCATGATAACGATTTTGTCCTAGACATATTTCAAACAGGATCAGGAACTTCAACAAATATGAATGCTAATGAGGTAATTGCTACACTTGCTTCCAAAGAGATAAATAAAGAAGTACATCCGAATGATCATGTAAATATGAGTCAATCATCAAACGATGTCATTCCTACAGCTACAAATATCGCTACTGTTGTAGAGACTACAAAAAATTTAATCCCAGCGATTGATAAATTAATTGTCTCTTTTGAAGAAAAAGGAAAACTGTGGGAGAAGGTTTATAAGAACGGTAGAACACATTTAATGGACGCTACACCTGTATCTTTAGGTCAAGAATTTAGTGGCTATGCAGCTTTAATTAAAGAGAGAAAAACAGATATTGAAAATTCATTAGTAAATGTTTCAAAATTAGCAATTGGTGGAACTGCAGTTGGAACTGGTATAAATGCACCTGAAAACTTTGGAAGTGATGTGTGTAGCGAAATTTCTAAATCATTAGAAATTTCATTTCAAGAAATTGAAAATCATTTTACCCGTCAAGGCTCTCGTGAAGAAATTGTACATTTTTCAGGTTGCTTAAAAGCATACGCAGTTTCAATGTTTAAAATAGCAAATGACATAAGGTGGATGGGAAGCGGTCCTGTTTCTGGATTAAATGAATTAAAACTGCCTTCACTACAACCAGGTTCTTCAATTATGCCAGGAAAAGTAAATCCAGTTATATCAGAAATGATGATGCAGGTATCAGCTCAGGTTATAGGCAATGATAATACTATTACATTTTCTTCTGCTAATGGCAATTTTGAACTAAATACAATGTTGCCAGTAATGGCGCATAATTTATTAGAGAGCATATCAATTCTTTCAAGTAGTACTGATGTTTTTAATGATAAATTAATTAAAGATCTTGAAGCTAATACTGATAAGTTACAGGAAAATATTCAAAGAAACTCTATATTAGTTACTGCGTTAGTGCCTCAACTTGGATATGATAAAGCTGCCGAAATAGCAAAAGAAGCTATGAGTTCAAAAAAAACAATAAAAGAAGTTCTTTTAGATAGCAATCTTTTTTCTAGCGATGAAATAGATAGTCTATTAGATATAGAAAAACTTATTTAATGATTCAAAATCTCGCGATTGCTTCGGATCATGCTGGATACAATTTGAAAACATTCCTAATAAACCAATTAGATTCTGATTTAAATATAAAAGATTTTGGTACTGATAATGAAAATAGTTGTGATTTTCCTGATTTCGCGCAAGAATTATGCAATTTTATAAATGAAAACAATTCTTCTTACAGAGGTATATTAATTTGTGGTAGCGGTGTTGGTATGTCAATTGCAGCAAATAAAATCAAGGGAATCAGAGCTGCTAATGTTGTAGATGAATTAACAGCTATTCAAAGTGTTGAGCATAATAATGTCAACATATTGTGCTTGGGATCTAATAATGTTTCGAATGAAAATGCATTGAGTATCGTTCTAAAGTTTTTGAATACTTATATGCTTGATGAAGAAAGATATATTCGTAGAGTTGGCAAATTAGAAAACTAGATTGCCATTTGCCAAATAGCTTTTATCCAATCATCATTAATTTCATTTCTTGCAAATACAACTACTCCGATTGCACCTTCTTCGTAAACTTCTCTCATTGAAGTTCCAGTAGTATAGACATCATCACATATAAGCAAAGGATCTGATTCATTGTATGTACAGTATTTTTTTAAAGCTTTTTCAAAGGGAATTCCCCCTCTAGGAATACCTTTAACATCACAAAAAGTAAGTTTTTCGCTTACAATTTTTGCTAGAGCTTCATAATCTTTTTCGGTTAAAGCATCACATTCTACCTTCCAAGTTAATGGAAGTCCCGCATGAGAGATAAAGTCTTCTTTTATAAATAAGTTCATACTAACTTTCTCAATTTTAGCGGATTAAAACATACAGTTCCAAGACTTACATGATCGGCTCCAATATTTGCATAGTTTTGAATATCTTCTAAGGAATTTATTCCTCCGCCAGCAATTACTTCAACTTGAGGAAAATGATGTTTTATGTGTTTAATAAACTTTTCAGTATAAGGAATAAGTTCTTTTCCACTAAGACCACCTTTCTCAACAGGCAGAGTGTTACAAGCATGAATTTGTTTAAAGTTAAATTTAGTAATGTAATTTTCGAGCTCAGTAAAAGTTGTAAGTGGTGAAATTTTTCCAATGAACCATTCTCGACTACCCGGATTAAAATTTTCAATACCATCTACGTAATGTTCATCAATGTTTGGACATGACATATTGACTTCAATATTAAAATTTTCTGGCAATTTTTCTGCAAAAATTCTCCAGTCATTTCTTTCAATACCTGCGATTGAAAATACTTCATCTTCTTTGTGTTTGACAAGTCCAATATTTAAGCCAGGATTTCTTAGGCCAATTTTATTTACCCAGCCTCTTTTGGTGTAGCGTAGAGTTTTCGCTATTTGTATTATTCGCCCTGTTCTTTTTTCAATAGTCCAGCTACCTGATACGGAAATTGTATTTTTTGTTTTTATATAATTTCCAAATGGTGCAGCTATAAATTTTTTCATATATCTAATTCATTCATTACATAATCCAAATTATTTATTATGGATCTTCCCATAACTATATATTTTGCTCCTGCAACTATTGCATTTTCTGGAGTTGTAGTATTTTTTTGATCATCTTTGGTATCGTTGTTTAATCTGATTCCTGGTGTAACAATTAAATCATAAAGATTTTTAGTTCTCTCTATTTCACTTGGAGGACAAATAACACCGTCAACGCCACATTGCTTAGCCAAAAGAAAATCTTCAGATACACCCTTACTAATTTTTTTATCCATTGTTGAGCTTGTAAGTGCTTGACTAACTCCTAAAATTTTTAAAGAATCATTTTTGCTTGAAGAGGCTTCTTGTAAAGCATCTTTACCCGACGCAATGTGTATAGTTAAAAAATCTGCTCCCAGATTATTAGCACTTTTTGTGGCTTTTTTTACTGTGTTGGGAATATCATGAAGTTTAAGATCAAGAAATACAGTCCATCCATCTTTTTTCAACTTTTCAACTATTTTTGGCCCCTCAGAGATAAACATTTCAAGACCAACTTTTACTCCAAAAATATGACCCTCTAATTTTTTTAACATAAATTCAAATTCGCTAAGATTAGGTCCATCTAATGCAAAGAATATTGGTTTAACTGACATTTTGTATAGCCTCCATATCCTCTAAAACTTTCTCCTGAAGTAAAAATGCCTCTAAAAATGCTTCCGCTTCTCTAACTGAAGATACTACTGCGACTCCTGAATCGTGCGAAAGTCTTCTAATTTTCCATCCGTCAGTGTATTCATTCGCATACGTTGGAGTATTAATGACTAAAGATATTAATTTTTCTTCGATAATAGTTAATGATGTAGGGGATTTATCATTGGCTCTCCCTACTTTTATAGAATCGACACCATTTATTTTTAAGTATTTACCTGTACCTTCAGTGGTGTAGATCGCAAATCCTAATTCAACATAACGTTTAACTATTTCTACAAAATTTGGTTTTTCATTGTCACTTAATGTTACAAAAACACCTTTTTCTTTCTCGCCAATACTTACTCCAGCCGCAGCATAAGCTTTGTTTAGTGCAGTTCCAAAATCATTTCCTATACCTAGAACTTCACCTGTTGCTTTCATTTCTGGTCCCAGCATTGTATCTTCAGCTGGAAATCTAGACCATGGGAAAATAGCTTTCTTCACCGCAATTTTTTCTGTTGTATTGTTTAAATATTTTGTTTTGGCTTTAATATCTTCTAAAGAGTGACCAAGCATTAATAATGTTCCAGCTTTTATTATTTGATTTCCTGTTACTTTAGCTACAAATGGCATTGTTCTGGATGCACGCGGATTAGCTTCAAGAATAAATAGCTCATTATTTTGAATGGCGAATTGAATATTTAGTAATCCTATTACATTTAAACCAAGTGCTAACTTAATACTTTTATTTTTTATTTCTTCAATCATTGTTTTATCAATACTAAACGGAGGAATAACTGCAGTTGAGTCTCCACTATGTACACCAGCAGGTTCAAGGTGTTCTAAAATTCCAGCAATAAAAACCTCTTCTCCATCTGAAATTAAATCAACGTCAATTTCTATTGTGTTAGTTAAAAATTGATCAACCAACAAGGGTCCAGATTTAAATGGATTACCATCTTCATCTGCACTTGCCAATATATCTAGATAATTATTAAGTTCATCATTGTTCTGTACTACTCTCATAGCTCTCCCACCAAGAACATAGCTAGGTCTTAAAAGAACTGGAAACCCAATGTGTTTAACTGAATCCACCAATTCAACTTCACTGTTTGCAATTCTTGATAAAGGTTGTTTGATGTTTTGCTTTGAACACAGCTTTTGAAATAAGTCTCTATCTTCTGTGGAATCTATAACTTCTAATGAAGACCCTGCAATGCTAAATCCAGCGTCATGAATATTTTTTGCAAGTTTAAGAGGAGTTTGTCCTCCCAGCTGAATAATTACTGAATCAGGTTTTTCTCTATTGAGGACTGCTTTTACTTCATTCCAAGCAAGTGGTTCAAAATATAGTTTGTCTGCGGTGTCATAATCAGTAGAAACAGTCTCAGGATTTGAATTAATCATGATTGATTCATAACCATTTTCTTTTAATGAACTCACTCCGTGTACGCAGCAGTAATCAAATTCTATTCCTTGCCCAATTCTGTTTGGTCCTGACCCAATCACCACAACTTTTTTTTGTGTACTAGTTAAATCATCATGTGAAATCCCATTAGTTGAATAAAGATAAGGCGTTTTTGATACAAACTCAGCAGAACATGTATCTACTAACTTATACACTCGATTATTTTCTAATTCTTTCTTTGATTCTTTATTGTCTAGGTCCTCATCGGTCCAACCTAACATTTTTAGTATTGATGATGGTGTTGATTCAGGATTAACATTGAAGCTTTTTTCTATTTCTCTTAAAAACCATAAGTCAATTTTTGACAATTCAGATATATCTTCAATTGGCCAATTCCTTCTGACTGCTTCAAAAATTGCAAATATTCTTCTAGGTCTAGGAATACTTATCTCTTTTTGAAGTAGATCTTTATCTAAACTTATAAATCGATTATCTATGTTTCTTATTCCAGTCTTACCTATTTCAAGAGACCTTATTGCTTTGGTTAAACTCTCGGTAAATGTTGATGCTATAGACATTACTTCACCTACACTTTGCATAGAAGTACCTAAAATATCATCTGTAGAAGGAAATTTTGGAAAATCGAATCTAGGTATTTTTACAACCACATAATCTTGAACAGGTTCAAAACTAGCAGGAGTTGTTCCAGTAACATCATTCTTTAATTCAGTAAGGTTATATCCAACAGCTAACAAGGCCGCAAATTTTGCTATTGGAAAACCGGTTGCTTTAGAAGCTAAGGCTGAAGATCGTGAAACTCTTGGGTTCATCTCAATAATTCTTCTATCACCATTCTTAGGATTAACTGCAAATTGAACATTACTTCCACCAGTAGCTATACCAATTGTATCCAAACAAAGCAAGGCCTCATCTCGCATTTCCTGATACTCTTTGTCAGATAAAGTTTGAATTGGAGCAACAGTTATTGAGTCTCCGGTATGTACACCCATTGGGTCAAAATTTTCGATTCCACAGACTATTACACCATTTCCATCACTATCTCTCATTACTTCTAACTCATACTCTTTCCAGCCATATACTGATTCCTCTATTAAAACCTCTTGAGTTGGTGATGCGTTAAATGCTTCTTGAAGTTTTTGTTCGAGTTCGTCTTTATTGTTTACCAAACTTGTACCACCACCACCTAGTATGAAAGATGGTCTCAACATAAGAGGAAATCCTATATGACTGCTTGCTTTGATTCCATCTTCTAAAGTTTTAACATATTCAGCTTTTAAAGTACTTATGCCTACATTTTCCATAGCGCTTTTAAATTTCCACCTATTTTCAGCTATTTCTATAGATTCAGCCGAAGCGCCTAAAAGTAGTATGTTATTTTCTTTGAATACATTGTCTTTTTCTAATTCAATTGATAAATTTAATGCAGTTTGACCGCCTAACGTTGGTAATACTGCATCAGGTTTTTCAATCTCTATTATTCTTTTTAAAAATTCTGGAGTCAGTGGTTCTATATATGTTGCGTCTGCCATTTCTGGATCAGTCATTATAGTTGCTGGATTTGAATTGACTAATATAACTCTGTACCCTTCGTTTTTTAGAGATTTAGCAGCTTGCGAACCTGAATAATCAAACTCACATGCTTGTCCAATGACAATTGGACCTGATCCTATTATTAATATACTTTTAATATTTTTATTTTTTGGCATAATTTTTTTCCATTAATTCAACAAACGGATCAAATATTTGTAAACCATCTGAAGTACCTGGTCCTGATTCAGGATGAAACTGAACAGAATAAGCCATAGAATCCCATATGCTAATTCCCTCATTACTCCCATCATTCAAATTTTTTGCGTAGACTTCAACCCTCCCATATTTATCGTGCTTGTAATTTGAGTCAAAATTCTCTACAGTAAATCCATGATTTTGTGCTGTTATTAATGCTTTTTTAATGCCTGATATTTCTACAGGATGGTTGGAACCATGATGCCCAAAATCAAGTTTTTTTACTTTAAGTCCACATGCAAGGCTTAGAATCTGATGTCCTAAACATATCCCAAATATTGGAATTTTTCCAATTAATTCACCGACAGTTTCAATAACATTTTTAAGAGATCTAGGATCTCCTGGTCCATTTGATATTAAAATTCCCCTGAGATTCATTGAAAGAATTTGTTTTGAAGAAGTATTTGGTGCGACTGCAATGGTATCAAAATTTAGATTATTCAAGACATTGACTATGCTTTGTTTAGCTCCAAGGTCAATGATTCCAACTTTTCCATCAGTATTGGAATCCTTAGTTTCCAAACTCCCTGCGGTTAATGCAGAATCATCACCAATTATATTTTTTGCGTTCTCAAGTAAATTTAATAATGATTTTTTATCTATATTTTGCCCAACTGCATACATACTAGAACCGTTGTCCCTTAAATGTTTTGTAATTGATCTAACATCAAATCCTCCACTAAAGGGGATTTCATATTCTTTTAGCCAAGAAGTAATTGAATTTTCAGACCTCCAAGAAGATGGTGTACTTGTAAAAGAGTTTCCTATTACTGCTTCAACTCTAGGTTTATTTGATTCATAATCTTTGCTGGAGATACCATAATTACCAACATGTGACGATGTAAAAGTCAGGATTTGGTTAATATATGATGGATCGCTAAGTATTTCAACAAAGCCAGTCATTGCAGTATTAAATATCAGTTCACCAGTTGCAGGATTAAAATTGTCAATTGACCAACCTGTAAATTCATCTCCGTTTTCATTAATGAGAAGGGTTTTGTTATACATGGGTAATATCTTTCTGTATCTTTACTTTTGAATTTTCAAATAAAGAATTTTTATAAATTGACCTAGTAACAAATATGTCTTCACCCTCTAACCAATTGCAGTATGAATTTTCAGAAATGTCATAGCCAAGTTTAAGCAGTATTTCTTTTGGCTTTGTAGACATAAATGCTATTAACTCCTCTAAGGTAAAAATATTTGAAGAATACAAAACTGCAAAAGCTGACTCTAGTCCAACAACACCTCTAGCTGAATTCTTAAAGCTTAATGTTTTCGTTTCCTGTGGATGGGGAGCATGATCAGTAGCAATTATGTCAATTACTCCAGTTTTCAGACCCATAATCAATGCTTGCCTATCATCCTCAGCTCTAATTGGAGGATACATTTTATACTCACCATCTGAAGTATGAATTTTTTCATTGTTGCTCATTAAATGATGAGGTGTTACTTCTGCTGTAACGGGGAGACCTTTATCTTTTGCCTTTTTAATAAGTTCAACACTTTTTTTTGATGAGAGATGTTGTGCATGATATCTAGTTTTGTATTTCTCTACTAGAGTTAAATCTCTCTCTAAAATTTCAGTTTCTTCTTCTTCTTCAATAGTAATTAATTCATTAGAGAAATTTGGAGGTGCGATATCACCTGGATTTGTATGACAATTCTTTTCACAATGCTGAAATATTGCTCCATTAAGTTCTGCAATTGTTTTGAATGCTTTATGGGCTAATTGATCGTCTACAAGAGATTTTCCATCATCAGAAAATATTCTTATACCTTCGTTAATAAATTCACTAAAGTTTATTAGCTTTTTACCTTCAAGATTTTCTGTCAAAGATGCAACTCTATGAACTTTGATGTTTAAATTTTGGTCAATTTCTCTGGCTAATTTTAAATTTTCAACTGAATCAATTGGTATTTCAGAATTTGCCATTGCTAAAATTTCACTATAACCACCGTTTAATGCAGCTCTTTGTATGTCTTGACTAGGAAAGTTACTATTATCTGGATATCTAGTATGTGTATGTAAGTCAACAAATGTTGGTAATTTTATCATATATTTCCCAGTGCATATCTGTAACTGATTATTCTTGCTGGAATTGCAAACTTGAGTTGCTCTCCATATTTAAATTTTTCATTTTTTGCTGCAATTTCATCGATTTCTATACCAATATTTATTGGCATTGGATGAAAAACTGCAAAATCTGGTGGAGTTTGTGAAAGTACTTCATCGCTTAGTTGAAAATGTTTTTTATATTTCTCAAAGTTAAAGCTAGAAAGATTTTCTATTCTTTCTTTTTGAACTCTTAATAATTCTAAAGATCCAGAATTTTCTATTACTTCATCCCAGGAATTAAAAATATTAAGACCATCTGTATTTTCAGGGATAAGTTCTTCATTTGTAAAAACTCCAACTTTAAAACCTAGTTTATTCAAAAGCTCTCTTCCGGAAGAAAATACCCTTGAATGCTTAAGGTCTCCTACATAGGTAACAGGGATATCATAATCAAATTTACCAAGTTTCATTAAGGTAGCTGCATCAACTAATGCTTGTGTTGGGTGAGATGAGTTTCCAAAACCTCCACTAATTATTGCTACTTCTTTATAATTTTTGTAATCTTCTATGTTGTTTTCACTACTTCTAATTACGACTGTTTCAATACCCATAGATTCATAAGTTTCTAACTCATGCATCAATCCTTCTCCTTTAGATTTTGCAGAAATATTGTCAGTTGATTCAACAATATCTATTCCAAGCCTCTTCGCTGCAATTGCAAAAGACAGCCTGGTCCTTGTTGAGTTTTCATTAAATTGCAATAGAGTGAATGATTTGATTTGATTCAATTTATATAAATCTACTTTTAAAATCTCTTCTATTAGATTTTCCATTTCTTTTTTTTGAATATTTTGAAAATCTAAAAGATGTTTCATATGTTTGTAACCTCAACTTTATCGACATCATCAATCTCTTGAAGAAAAACTGATACATATTCATTTTCGTTCGTTGGAATATTTTTTCCTATAAATTTGGGTGAGATAGGTAACTCTCTATGTCCTCTATCTATTAAACACAAAAGAGATATAGATTTTGGTCTTCCTGAAAACACTACTGCCTCAATGGATGCCCTTAGTGTTCGACCCGTATATATAACATCATCTATTAAAATAATTTCTCGATCTTGAGGATTGATAGATAAATTTGTTTTCTTAACTTCTTTCTCTAGGTCGTCTCTAAAAGGTAAATAGTCAACAGTGTCCAAGTCGTGAGAATAGTTAAATTGTATAAGATTATTTGATAATCTTTTTGCTAACAAATCTCCTCTTCTTGGAATACCTATCAATAAGGGGTTATTGAATTCAGATTCTGTGATCTCTTTACTCAGGCGAAAAAGAGCTTTATTTATATCCAAGTTATCTCCTTTTGATACTCACTGGTATCATTTAAAGTCTTTTTTATAATAACAGAAATATTGCTTTTAAATTAGTACATTTATCTGTTTTCTCTAAAAAATGGAATACCAATATTTCTCGGTGCACCAGTATCACCATTCTTAAAGATTGTTAAAAGAATCAAAACCAAGATAGTAATTATGTAGGGAGTAATTTTAACTATATATGGACTCATTTCAAATCCATAAGTCTGCAACCTGGGACCAAGTGCTTCTAAGAATCCAAACAACAACGCACCAAAAGCGGTTCGATATGGCTTCCATCCTCCAAAAATAACCAGGGCTAGGGCTATCCAGCCTCTTCCAGCTGTCATGCCATCAGTCCAGTAAGGTACATAACTTAATGTAAGGTACACTCCAGAAAGCCCAGCAAATGCACCACCAACACATGTTGCTATAAATTGTGTTTTTGCAATTTTTAATCCCATTGAATCAGAAGATTTTAAATCTTCTCCTATAGCTTCCAACCTCCTACCAAACATGGTTCTTTTAAGTACATAAGCAGTTGCTACCATAAGTAAAATTCCAAGATAAAAAATAATATTTTGACTTAAAAAGATATCAAGAATACTATCTGGTTCAGCAATATTGACAATACTTTCTAGCTTCACATCAAGTTTTTTACCTACATACTTCTTTCCAATTAATGATGAAAGAGAAAGACCAAGGATAGTTAATATAAGTCCCGAAACTGTTTGGTCTTGTTTAAGCACTACAGTAACAAAAGCATGAATTGAGGCAAATACGGAAGCACTTAATACCCCAATTATTATTGCAAAAAATAAACTACCTGTATTTATTGCAGCGATAAATCCTGATACAGCACCTATAGATATCATTCCTTCAACACCAAGGTTTAAGATCCCTGACTTTTCTGTTATGAGTTCTCCTAATGCAGCAATAAATAATAATGTAGCAGCCTGTAATGTCGCATTTAATAAACCAATGAATTGTATATCAACCATTCTCTACCTTTTTTTTAATCTCGTAGGAGAAAAAGAATTGTGCGACTAAAGCTCCAAATAATGTAGTTGCCTGAATAATTTCTGCAATATATGAACTCACTCCTATAGTTTGAATAACCGAACCACCAATCGTTAGTGCACCAAATAAACAACCAACT
Source organism: uncultured Candidatus Actinomarina sp. (assembly GCA_902625455.1). Taxonomy (GTDB): domain Bacteria; phylum Actinomycetota; class Acidimicrobiia; order Actinomarinales; family Actinomarinaceae; genus Actinomarina. The sequence continues at coordinate 50,799 of CACOBL010000006.1, forward strand.
AGAAATATTCCAAGTGGGCGCATACCAGTGATTGCTGCAACAATAATTGCTGTATAACCAAAACCTTGCGATATACCAGTTGAAACCCTATGAGTTTGGCTAAGTAGTTCTATTCCTCCTGCAAGTCCAGCAAAACCCCCTCCAATTAGCATTGCTAAAAAAGCTTTTTGTTTAGCACTGATTCCAGCATAGATTGCTGTCAATTCTGAACCTCCGGCAATACGCATTTCATAACCAAAAACTGATTTATCTTTTATATAAAAAGCCAACAAGGTGAAAATTATACAAATTAGAAAACCAGAACTTAATTTTCCAACGATAATCGGTAAATAAACCAACTCACTTACATAAGCAGCTGCAGGAAAATTTAAAGATGCTGGATCTTTCCAAACACCATTTATAAGGTATATTGTTAGTCCAAAAACAATATAATTTGTTAACAATGTTGTAATGATTTCATTAACACCAAATAACACTTTTGTTAATGCTGGTATGAGAATACATATTGAGCCCCCAATAAAGGAAGCTGTAAGCAGTAGAAATATATATAATGCTGAGTTTTGTATTGAAGTATTAATATAGAAAAAGTTAAGCGCTAAAGCTCCCATAAATATTTGCCCTTCAGCACCAATATTCCATAATCTAACAGAGTTGATTATAGATATTCCAAGTCCTGCAAGTATTAGTGGAATAGCTTTATTCAAAGAATTACTTAAACTATTTATACTTCCTACTGAAAGTTTTAGCATTAAAGAAAATACATCAATTGGATTTTTGTCCTGAATCAACAAAATTAATGATCCGACAAATAATGCAATTATAAAACCAATTAAAAAAGAGTAAAATGTAGACAGTTCATTTCTGAAAAGTTTTTTTGAGAGGATATAATTATTCATTTATACCAGCCATTGCTAAACCTAAGGATTCTATGTTGGCCGACTCAATATCAACTTCCTTAATTATTCTTCCTTCGTAAAGTACGATTATTCTGTCGCTGAGCTTAAACAATTCATCAAGGTCTTCAGATATTAGCAAGACTGCAGAGCCTTCATTTCTTTGATTAATTATCAATTTATGTATCGATTCAACAGCACTAACATCTAGACCTCTAGTTGGCTGCGCTGCGACTATAACTTCAGGATTTGAAATTAATTCTCTACCCATTAGTAGTTTTTGCATATTTCCACCTGATAAAGTTGAAATTTCTGCTTTTACATCAGGAGCTTTAATTGAAAATTGTTTTATCAAATCATTTAAATAATTTACCATTTTCCCTTTTGATAAATGAGGACCATAACTTGCTTTAAAATATTCTCTAATTGCTGAATTATCTAAAACTGATACTCCAGGTGCTAAACCTACACCTAGTCTATTTTCTGGTATGTAAGACAAGTTAAGTTTTTTACGTGACTTAACACCTTTCCCTGATACATCATTTGAATTAATTAAAACTTTTCCATTAAATTCTTGCTGGATTCCACATATAACATTTGCAAGTTCAACTTGTCCGTTTCCTGAAACACCTGCGACCCCTAATATTTCACCTGATTTTATATTGAAAGAAATATCATTTAGAACATTAACTTCATCATTGTTTATTAAAGAAATATTTTGTACTTCTAATTTAGTTTCACCTTTTAGATTATCTTTTCTAATACTTATTGTTTTTATTTCACCCATCATCAATTCAATTAGATGTTTATCTGATACTTCGTCGGTTTGTAAATTCTCAGCAACCATTTTTCCATTTTTCATTACAAATATAGTTTCTGTAAAATCCTTGATTTCTTTTAATTTATGGGTTATGAGGACAATTGTTTTTTCATCTTCTTTAGATAGTGTCTCCAAAGATATTTTTAATTGTGATGTTTCTTGAGGGGTTAAAACAGCAGTAGGTTCATCAAGCAACATAATTGCACTGTTTTTAAAAATTAATTTCATTATTTCAACTTTTTGTTTTTCGCCGACAGAAAGGTCTTTAACAAGAGTGTTGTAGCTTGAATTCAGAGAAAATATTTCTGAGTATTTCAGATATGCTTCTTTAAAGTTTTCTAGAAAAATATTTGCCTTTGATAGCGTTAAATTATCTTTAATAGTGAAGTTTTCAATAAGTCTAAATTCTTGATGTACCATTCCTATACCAAGAGATGAGGCTAATTCAGGATTCAATTTGTCTATTTTTTTATTTTGTACCTTGATAGTTCCTTGTTCTGGAATATAAATACCAGATAGAACATTCATTAATGATGATTTACCGGCACCGTTTTCACCAAGTAATCCGTGGACTACTCCTTTTTGCAGGAAAAAGTCAACACTATCAAGTGCTTTTACTTTTCCAAATGTTTTGGAAATATCTTTTACTTCTAAAATTGGGACTGTCATTAATTAAAAATAAGCACTCCAGCATAAACTGGAGTGCTTATAAAAAACATATTAAGGATTTACAGTACCTATAACATTGTCAATAAATTCATCTTCCACAATTGGAGGATCAAATGAACCACTAATAATTTCTTCTGTTCTTTCAGAAATTAAAGTAGCAGTTTCACCAGGTACATCTGAAGATAGTTCATAAAGAGAAACTAATCCTGTTTCCATGCCACCCCAATATGCTTCTGCAACGAATTCATCATTTACAATAGACTCAACTACCTGTACATAGTAAGGACCCCAGTCCCAGACAGGTGCTGTTACGAAGGCTCCAGGAGCAGCATCTTGTCCATATGCGGTATTGTAAGAAATCCATTTAGCACCAGCAGCTTCAGCTGCGATACCAGTTGATGGTGAATCTTGATGTTGAGCAAGTACATCAACACCAGTTTCAAGCAATGCATTTGCAGCTTGTGTTTCGGCTTCAGGGCCAAACCACGTAAATGTCCAAACAACTTCTACAGTTGCATCTGGATTTACTTCTTTAACACCAGTAGCAAAGGCATTTATTCCTCTTATAACTTCAGGAATTGGAAACGCAGCAACATAACCTATTTTGTTAGACTCTGTCATTGCTCCAGCAGCTAAACCGGATAGATATCTTGGCTGATACATTTTTCCAAAATAGTTACCAAAGTTTGTATCATTTTTTAGATAACCTGAGCAATGTAAGAAAATAACATCTGGATACTCCTCTGCCATTTCTGCCATTGCATCTAAATAACCGAATGTTGTACCAAAGATAATATTGTAACCTTGTTCAATATATGCTTCAGCAACAGTTCTGAATTCTGTAGCATCTTCTGGAACAAGCTCTGTATAAGCTGTTTCAATTCCAGTCTGATCTACAAGAAATTGTCGACCTACATCGTGTGCTTGTGACCACCCACCATCATCTGCTGGACCTACATACACGAATGCAGCTTTGTAATCATCTACGGATGCGGCTCCACCGCACGCCATAGCAAGAATACTGATAATAATTAGGCCTACCGCCCAACTTCTACGCATCCTTACCTCCTCTTCATAGAATTCATTATAGAACATACTCTTGATACGTAATTTGTTTTGAACTTAAAAATAATTTATTTTTTTGATGTTCAGTTTTTTATAGTTTGATAAACTTAGCACTTACGAAAATGGAAAAATTAATTTATACATGGGAACAACAAGTTTCAGATACAAATAAAATTTGCGATCAAATTGAAAGAGATGAATTCACTCCGGATGTGATTGTTGGCATCAGTCGAGGAGGGTTAATTCCTGGCGTTATGATTTCACACAAACTAAATATACCTTTTAAGCCGGTGCATGCATCAACAAGAGACTTTCCACACTGGGAAAATTATTTACCAAAACCAAATGACTCAAAGGTGTTAATAGTTGATGATATTTGTGATAGTGGTGAAACTTTTGAAAGATTATCCAATTATATAAAAGAGAATATCAATCATGAATGTGAAGTAAGATTTTCAGCATTATGGTGGAACAATGAATGTGATTTTGAACCACATTATTACACTCGAGATTTAGCTAAAGACTCAGAAGATGTTTGGATATTTTTTCCTCATGAAAATTGGTGGGAAGAGGGATTAATCAGTTAACTTAAGGGCAAACTCCCTTATAGTTTTTAACATACTAAATGCACCATTTCTCCTAGCTGGGCTTAATATTACACCTAGTTCAAACTCTTCCATTAAATCAATCTTGGAGTTAGCAATATCTTGTGGTTTTTCATCGGAATATATAGATGCTATTAAAGTAACAAGTCCTTTAGCTATTAAAGCATCTGAATCACTTTTAAAAAATAATCTGTCATCTTTTTCTTCCGGAACAAGCCACACTTGACTTTGACATCCATTTACTTTGAATTCATCAATTCTAAGTTCATCAGGAAAATCTTCACTCTTTTTTGCTTGTTCAATTAAGTATTGATATTTTTCCTGAGGATTTGGAAAAATATTCAAAGTTTTTTTATACCGCAAAACCTTATCTTCAATACTCATTACTTAAGTATCTTCAAACTATCTTCTATAGCACTTGCAAGAGTATCAAAATCCTCTTCATTGTTATATATATATCCAGTTGCTCTAAAAGTTGCATCTAAATTAAGCTTTCTGTGGAATGGCTGAACGCAATGATGTCCTGCTCTTACAGCTACACCATATGTATCAAGCATTAATGAAATGTCCGTTGCATGTGCACCATCAACACTCATAGAAAATGTACACCCAGCATTTTTTGATAAGGAATGAACAATATTTAAGCCATCGATATTTTCTAGTTTATTTTTGGCATACTCGCGCAAATTATCAGAATGCTGTTGAACTTCTGTCATTGAAATATTTTGTAAATAATCAACTGCAGCACCTAATCCTATAGCTTCAACAAATGGAGGTGTTCCAGCTTCAAATTTATGTGGAACCTGAGCCCAAGTAGCTTTGTCATAATGAACTTCTTCAATCATGTCACCTCCACCATAAACTGGATCCATAGAGTCCCAAAGTTCTTTTCTTCCCCATACAACTCCAATTCCAGTTGGGCCAAGCATTTTGTGTCCAGATACACATAAAAAGTCAATTCCAAGATCTTGAACATCTACCACTCTATGAGGAACAAGCTGTGCACCATCGAGTATAAATATTGCATCTGATTTTAATTTCACGCTTGAAACTATTTCTTTAATATTGGGAAGCATTCCAGACATGTTTGATTCACCAACAATTGATACAATTTTAGTTTTTGATGATAATAATTCTTCTAAATGATTCATATCTAAGTTGTAACTTTCATCTACTTTTATATATTTAATTTTTAATTTGTATTTTTCAGCTGCCATTTGCCACGGAATTATATTTGCATGATGTTCAATCTCTGACAAAATTATTTCGTCACCCTCAGAAAAATCTTTGCAAAGTGAATTAGAAAGTAGATTAAAACCCTCTGTACACCCTTTTGTGAAAATTATTTCATCTGAATCATACGCATTGATAAATTTCTGGAATTTTGACCTAACATTTTCGTATTTACTTGTTGTTTCAGATGACAATACGTAAGTTCCTCTGTGGACATTTGCATTATTGTTTTTATAAACATCAGACATTTCATCTATTACTTGATTGGGTTTCTGTGACGTTGCTCCGGAATCAAGATAGGTTAGTTTGTTTCCATTTATTTGGCGTTCAAAAATAGGAAAATCTTTTTTAATATTTGTAACTTTTATCATAAATAAGATTCGTACCCATCTTTTTCTAGTTTATCAGATAATTTAATACCACCAGATTCAACTATTTTTCCATCAACAAAAACATGGACAAAATCTGGTTTAATGTATTCGAGTAGCCTTTGATAATGAGTCACCACTAAATAGCCTTTGTCATCATTTTTTAATTTACTTACACCTTCGCCAACTACTCTCAGTCCATCAACATCCAAACCAGAGTCAGTTTCATCTAAAATTGCTAATTTTGGATCCAAAACAGCTAATTGCAAAATCTCATTTCTCTTTCTTTCACCACCGGAAAATCCTTCGTTTAAATAACGCTCTGCAAAATCTGCAGATAATCCAAGTTGCTCCATTGATTCTGCAACTTTTAAACGAAGTTCTAATGTTGTGTATTCTGTTTCTTCAATATTGGTCAGAGCAGTTTTTAACATATTGACAATTGTTACCCCTGGGATAGATTCTGGGTATTGAAAAGCCAAAAATATCCCTAATTTTGCTCTATTATCAACAGGCTCTTCTGTAATGTCTTTTCCTTCAAAAATAATATTTCCTTCTGTAATTTCATACACAGGATTACCCATTACAACATTTGCTAGAGTAGATTTGCCAGAACCATTTGGCCCCATAATTGCATGGACTTCTCCAGGATTAATTTTTAAATCAACACCTTTAAGAATTTCCGTATCCTCAACTGAAGCTTGTAAATTTTTAATTTCTAACATATATACATAATAATTCTCATTTGAAACAACTTGAATATGATTAGCGAAATAAAAAATAAAAATTACAATAAGATAATGCAATTTACTTTAAATGAAATTCAAAAAGAAATAAAAGAAAATTCAACTAAAGTTTTAAAAGAGAACATAGATTTATTAGAAACATTACAAAAAGTAGATGATAACTGTAGGTTAGATGAAAATATATGGAAGTTGGTAATTGAACAAGGTTGGTTAGCACTTGATATACCAGAATCTGAAGGTGGTTTGGGCTTTTCAAATACTGACACAGCAATTCTCTCAGAGGTTTTGGGATATTACATACCGATTATTCCTCTTTTTAGTTCAGGAGTGGTTTTTAAGAATTTAGTATTAAATTCTAATGAGAATATCAGGAATATTATTTTGCCAGAAATAATTAGTGGTGAAAAAATAGGTACCTATTGTGTTTACGAAAATGATAAATATTCAACTTGTAGCGAGGACATTTCCACAATAATTACGAAAGATAAGAATGGTTACGTTCTCAATGGACAAAAAAAATATGTAATGTTTGGGGATGTATCTGATTATTTTGCTATTTTAGCAAACAGTAATGAAGGGTTAAAGTTTGTCCTTCTAAATAAGGATTCTGATGGTATTGAAATAATAGAAACTTCGTCACTTGATCAAACAAGACCCATGTGTGAGATAAATATGAAAGATGTAAGGATTTCTGATGAGGAAACTATGATAGGTCCAGATTCATGTACTGATTCATGGGAAAAAGTAAAAAATATTTCATTAGGTTATTTAGCAATGGAACAAGTTGGTGGTGCTCAAGCATGTTTAGATATGTCTACACAATACGCAAAAGAAAGAATTCAATTCGGAAGGCCAATCGGTTCATTCCAAGCAATTCAGCATATTTGCGCAAATATGCTTGTACAGCTAGAAAGTGCAAAGTCGGTAGCTTATAGTGCAGTTAGAACAGATATTGCTGATAACTTAGAGATTGAGATGAGTGCTATGTTGGCAAAATCATATTGTTCTGAGGTATTTAATAAAATTGCTGGAGATAATATTCAGGTTCATGGTGGTATTGGCTTTACTTGGGAGCATCCAGCACATTTATTTTTTAAAAAAGCAAAGTCCGACTCGTTACTTTTAGGCACTCCTAAATTAGCCAGAGATAAGATTGCAGAGTTACTGAGTCTCTAAAATTGAATAGACTAAATCGTTTTGAACATCATAGGCATGTTGGTATTAGAAAAAATATGAAGGTTTATGATTGTGATGATGAAAATCAATTCATGTCACTTAATGAGTACTTGAAAGATTATGACTACGTAAGTTTAAATTTAATTCAGTCGTTCTCGCCTGATACTTTAGATGAAGCTAAAAATAGGGGTTTTAAACCTGTTAAATAATTGCCCAGTAAATTGAGTTATTTTTATTTTTTTGCATAATTTTCCCCTTATTTTCCAAATAAATTAAATGAGCCATAGTTTCTTGAAAAGCAAGCCTAAGATTTAGCGCATCTAGTTTTCTAGGAAATAGATTTTCAACCATTTCCCAACCAGTAAAGTCATTTTGATATAGAAACCCTAATATTTTTTCAGTTCTTCTTTTATGGTGAAGTTTCATTTGTTCAATCCTGTCGTAAGGTTTGTTTATCAAATCTCCATGACCCGGTGCAATAATTTCATGATCAATTTCATAAATTTTGTCCAAAGACTGAGTATATTTTGCGAGCATGTCTTCATTTTCATTATCAGTAGGAATAAAAGGAGTAATTTTTGGCAGTATATGATCGCCTGAGAATATTATTTTTGAACTCTCATCAAATAAAGAAATTTCTGTTCGATCATGACCCGGAGTAAAAATGGTAATTAAATTTCTTTTTACATTTTTTACTTTCCCTTCATCAAGAAGAATGTCAGGTTTTGTAATTTTTCCTGCGTAAGAGGGTGTGTTTATAGATGCTATATCATTCAAGAATCTAGGAGGGGCATTATGCTTTTCAGCATAATCTTTAAGATTTTTGAATCTTAAAGACCAGTTATTATAATCATCTATGAAATCTACTGAATTTTTAAAAAGCGCAAATGGGACACCCGATTCTCTTATTTTTGTAGATAAACCAATATGATCTGAATGCATATGTGTTCCGATTAATAAATTAATATCACTAATTTGTATTCCTAATTTTTGTATACTTTTAAGTAGTAGGGAGTAATAGCTATCACCATTCACTCCGCAATCAACCATGATAAAACCATCTTTGTCTTCAATTAAATAAACATTAACAAAGCCAGGAGACGACCAAGGAAGTTCAAGAGGTATATGATGAATTCCGTTTCTTAAATTAAAACTCTTCAATTCAAAAAGTGTATAGCCATACACCAAATGCTACCAGTATGAATAAACCAGTAATGAGTGATGCCATAATTAAATGTCTTGTTTGCATAGTTACATTGTAATGTTTTTTAAGATAATCTTAATTTTGAACATTATCCAAAGTTTAGTAAATTTAAAGGTGGAAATAACAATAATCATTTTTACTGGGAACCCCATTAAACAATGTAGTTATTATCTCGATTAGATAGCAACCCTATCTAGAAAGAGGTAATTTGAAAAAATTAACAATTATCGGCGGAGGACCTGCAGGATATGCTGCAGCATTGTACGCAAGCAATTTTGAACTTGAAATAACTTTAATTGAATCTGACACTCTAGGTGGCACATGTTTAAATCGAGGATGTATACCTGCAAAGTATTGGCTTCATGTCGCAGAGCTAAATCATGAGATTGATAATTCAATGGATTTTGGAATTGAAATAACAGGTAAAAATATTGACTGGAAAGCAACTGCACAAAAAAGACTGGATACTGTAAACAAACTAGTTGGTGGCATAGGCATGCTTTTAAAATCTAAAAAAGTAAAAGTTATTGAAGGATGGGGAACCATTAAAGATAGCAATAAAGTTATTGTTAAAACTACTGATGGCAAAGAAGAAGAAATATCTACAGACTTCATTCTCTTAGCAACTGGGTCAAAACCTAGGGAGATCCCAAATATAAACGTTGATGGAGAGTTTGTTATAACATCAGACACCGCACTTAGCTGGGAGGAGCCACCAAAAAAAGTCTGTGTTATTGGTGCTGGTGCAATTGGTTGTGAATTTGCCAGTTTGTTAAATGACTTGGACTCAGAAGTTACTGTTGTGGAGCTTGATAAAGAAATCTTACCTGGATTGGATAAAAGAACTTCTGGAGAACTTAGGAAACAGTTGTCTTCCAGAGGTGTTGATTTCAAGTTATCTACATCAGTAACAAATATTAATGACAAAGTTGTTAATTTTTCAGATGATACTAGTAGTAGTTTTGATTGTGTCCTTGTTGCAGTCGGAAGGGCACCTTTAACTGAGAATATTGGTCTTGAAGAAATTGGTGTAAATATTAAGAAAGGGTTTGTTGAGGTAGATTTAAAAACAATGCAAACAGATGTTGAAAATATTTATGCTTTAGGAGACATTGTTTATGACACTCCTCAATTAGCTCATGTTGCATTTGCTGAAGCAATTAGTGCGATAACACATATTGCAACTGGTGAGATTAGTCCTGTTAACTATAATGCAATTCCATATGTTGTTTACACAAGACCAGAACTTGCGGAAGTTGGATTAAACTCTGAAAAAGCCAAGGAGGTTGGAATAAAACTTAATCAAGCACAACATAGTTTTGCTGGTATTGGAAGAGCATTACTGCAAAATCAAAATAAAGGAATCGTAAAAGTTTACTCAAAAGAGGATGGCCCAATAGTTGGTGCAAGTGTTTGTGGACCTGCGGCAGGAGAGATGATACATGAGCTTGTGTACATGGTAGGTTGGGAAGCTTTACCAAGTGAAGCAGCTGAGTTTATACATGCGCACCCAACATTGAGTGAAGCAATAGGAGAGTCATTGTTAAGTTTAAATGGTAGGGGGTTACATTAACATGAAGATTGAAAAAATTACAAGAAAAGGGTATTCATCAACACTTTCTAAAGAACAGCTTTGGGATATATATAAGTCTATGAAAACCCAAAGGCTTTTGGAAGATAGGCTCTTAAAAATGTATAAGGGTGGACAATTAAGTGGCGCAGTATATCCTGGAATTGGTCAAGAAGCATCAATGGCTGGAATAGCAGCCGGAATGGCGGACACAGATATATTTGGTGGCACACACAGAGATCTTGGTGTGCAAATTAAAAAAGGTGTGACACTAAAAGAGATTGCACTCAATTTTTTTGGAAAACATGATGGACCATCTAAAGGTCGAGACGGAAATAGCCATTTTGGAGTAGTAGATAAGGGAACATTGATGGTTGTATCCCCATTGCCAGATTCTGCACCTGTTGCTGTCGGTTGGGCTCTTGCCTCTCAACAGAGTGGGTCAGGAGTTGTAACTGTTGCTAATTGTGGTGAGGGAGCAACTGCAACTGGTACTTGGCACGAAAGTATCAATATGGCTGGAGTACTAAATCTTCCTGTGGTATTTACTGTCCAAAATAATCAATTTGCATATTCATCTCCAAACGAAACAGAGTTTGGCACACCAAATGTTGCAGACCGTGCAGCTGGCTATGGACTACCAGCAAAAATAATAGATGGTAATGATATATATGAAGTAATTGATGTAATTAATGATGCTTGTGAGAATGCTCGAGATGGAAATGGGCCTTCTCTGATCGAACTAGTAACATTCCGGCATTATGGCCATGCTGGTCATGATCCGGCAGAATACGTAGATGATGAGGTACGAGATTTTTGGATGAAACGAGATCCTATCGCTAGATTTGAAGACTCTTTAATTGAAGAAGGTTTGTTTACAACAGAACATTTTGTAAGTCTTAATGAAGAACTTGATGCTGAAATTAAGGAAACACTAGATTGGGCAAAAAATCAAAAAGATCCTGAACCTCAAAATGAAATCCCTGACATGTTTGCAATAAGAACAAAACCGGCAATACAAAATGATGAAAGCTCAACTCAAACAATGAATTTCATTGAGGCAATTACAAATGGCTTGGATGAATTGATGGAAGATGATGAAAATGTTTTTATGATGGGAGAAGATATTGGTGTTTTTGAAGGAGCATTCAAAGCTACAAAAGGATTATTCAATAAATATGGACCATTCAGAGTAATTGACACAGCCATTTCAGAGGGCGGTTTCACTGGTGCTGCTGTAGGTGCAGCTCTCGCCGGTAAGAAGCCTATTGTAGAATTACAATTTTACGATTTTGTTTATCCAGCTTTAGACCAAATTACGACCGAAGCAGCAAAATACCATTGGAAAGCAGGAAAAGCTGTTCCAATGGTCGTTAGGGGACCAACTGGTGCGGGTACAAGATCTGGACCTTTTCACTCAATAAGTCCAGAATCTCTTTTAGCACACCATCCAGGTATTAAAGTAGTTGCTCCTTCTAATCCATATGATGCAAAAGGTTTACTTGTTGCTTCAGTAAATGATCCTAATCCTGTTATGTATCTTGAACATAAAAAACTTTATAGAAAACCTGATATAAAAATGGAAGTTCCACTTGGGCTTTATGAAGTTGAAATTGGAAAAGGAAAAATTGTTAAAGAAGGGAATGATGTAACAATAGTCACCTGGTCTGGAATGGTTTCTGTTGCAATCGAAGCTGCAACACAACTTGAAAATGAAGGAATTAATGTTGAAATAGTTGATTTAAGAACCATAGTTCCACTTGATGAAGAGATAATTCTTAAATCTGTTGAAAAGACTTCCAACCTCTGCATCCTTCAGGAAGATGTTCCTTTTTCATCTATTGCTTCTGAGGTTTCTTCAGTAGTAGCAGAAAAAGGGTTTTGGAATTTAGACAATCCAATTTTGAAGGTTACTTCACCAAATACTCATATACCTTTTGCTCCTGTACTTGAGGATGCTTTTATTCCAAGTGTTGAAAAAGTTGTTAAAGCTGTGAAAGAATTACAATAATTAAATGAGCAATATTATCACCATGCCCCAGCTCGGGGAAACTGTAACTGAAGGAACAATTCTTAGATGGCTTGTAAAAGTTGGTGATGAGGTAAAAGAAGACGATCCGATTCTTGAAATTTCTACTGATAAAGTTGACACTGAAGTTCCCTCACCGTTTAATGGAAAAGTAACATCTCTTCTTGTTGAAGAAGGTGAAACTGTGGAGGTAGGATCTTCACTTCTGGAACTTGATGGAGACGAACAAGAACCTGACGACACAGAAGAGCAAACAGGAGAAGTTTTTGAAGATGTTTCCACAGAAACAGAAGAAATTCCAATAAGCAAAACTGAAGAAGTCAAACCTGAAGAAGATTATGCTCCAAATGATAAAAACTTCAAACTCTCTCCAGTGGTTAGAAGACTTGCCGCAGAAAATAATATTGATTTAAATAATGTCGTTGGTACTGGTGAAAATGGAAGAATAAAAAGACAAGATATCGAAAATTTAATTACATCAGAAAATATCAATTCTAAAACTTCGTCAACACCAGACACTCCTAAGAAAAATGAAACTTCAAAGCCAAAAGATAAGGACAAATCTATATCAAGGTTAAGAAAAAGAATTGCTGAGAACATGGTTTTATCAAAGCAAACATCTGCCCATGTAATGACATCTGTAGAGGTAGATTATGAAAATGTTGAGATTTTTAGGTCAAAGCTTAAAACTAAATTTAAGGAGGAGAATGGCTTCTCATTGACTTATCTACCATTTATTTCATTGGCTACAATTTATGCATTGAGCGAGTTCCCAACTGTTAATAGCTCATTTGACTTAGAAAATGGCACTCATGATATTCATAGTCATATAAACCTAGGGGTCGCTGTTGATTTAAATCAAGAAGGTTTACTAGTCGGCACAATACCTGAAGCAGATTCTTTAAATTTGAAAGGTTTAGCTAGAAAAATTTCAGAAACTTCAAAAAAATTAAGAGAGGGTAAGTTTGGCTTAGAGGAAGTTACTGGAAGTACTTTTACAATATCAAATAACGGTTCATTTAACTCTTTTATGACTGCACCAATTATTAATCAACCAAATGTAGCAATTTTATCTACAGAGTCTGTGAAAAAAAGACCTGTAGTTATTCAATCTCAAGACGGAACTGATTCAATAGCAATAAGACATACAGGAATCTTAAGTTTAACTTGGGATCATAGAGTGTTCGATGGTTCTATTGCTTTGTTATTTTTAAACTACATCAAGGACAAGTTAGAAAACTCTGATTGGTTGCAGGGTTTAGAGTGAGAAATCTTAATGTACGTTGGCTAGGTAAGTTACCGTATTCTGAAGCATATGATTTACAACTTGGACTACATCGATCAGTTTCTCAGGAACCTTCAATAGATGATTACCTTTTATTATTAGAGCACAATAAAGTTATTACATCAGGAAGGTCTAGCAAAGAAAACAATTTACTAGTCACCATAAACCAATTGAATGAACTTGGTATCGAATATTTTGAAACTGATAGGGGTGGAGATATTACTTATCACGGAGATGGTCAATTAATTGGATATCCAATAATTAGGCTTTCAGACCCAAAAAAGGTTATACCGTTTGTACGTGATTTAGAAAATGTAATTATTGATACATTAGGAAAATTCAACATAGATTCTTTTACAAAAGAAGATGATACAGGTGTTTGGACATCAAAAGGCAAGATTGCATCTGTAGGAATAAAAGTAAGTAAATGGACTACTTATCATGGTTTTTCACTAAATATTTTTGATTCGTTAGATGGGTATGACTTAATCAATCCTTGTGGAAACCAATTAGAAAAGATGACTTCAATCCATCAATTTAATTCTGATATTTCTTTTGAAGAGGTTGCAATTACAATTTCAGATAATTTTTCAAA
>CACOBL010000007.1 GCA_902625455.1 uncultured Candidatus Actinomarina sp.
ATGGTTAGTGAAATTTACTGTCACTGTTGAAATTGAAGGTAAAGAAAAGCCTGCAGCAGTTGTAGAAGCACTAACTTTATATGTAGTAAACGAGTAATCAAGGAGATATTTATGAGAGAAGCAGTCATTGTTTCAGCAGCAAGAACACCGATTGGTAAGGCTTATAGAGGGGCTTACAACAAAACTGCCGCTCCAACACTAGCTTCCTATTCAATCAAGGAAGCTGTGGATAGAGCTGGGATTGATCCTAATGAAGTTGAAGATGTTGTGATGGGATGCGCACAGCAACAAGGATCACAAGCAATCAATATAGGTAGGTTGTCTGGTATTGCGGCCGGATTGCCAGATAATGTACCTGGAATGACAATTGACAGACAGTGCTCATCAGGAATGATGGCAATTGCAACTGCTTCTAAACAAGTTATAACTGACAACATGGATATTGTCATCGCTGGTGGTGTAGAGTCTATATCGCTTGTTCAAACTCCAGAGTTTAGGGTAGAAATAGATCCAAATGTAACAGCTCATGCTCAACATGCTTATATGCCTATGATTGAAACAGCAGATCTTGTAGCTGAAAAATACAGTGTATCCAGAGAAAGTCAGGATGAATACTCATTACAAAGCCAGATAAGAACTGCTGCAGCACAGGAATCAGATTTATATAAAGATGAAATAATATCTACAAAAACTATAAAATTAGTAAAAGATAAAGAGACTGGTGAAGTCTCAGAACAAGAAGTTACGCTGGAGAAAGATGAAGGAAATAGACCAGAGACAAATATAGAAGGTCTATCCTCATTAATCCCGGTATATGGAGAAGATAAATACATAACTGCAGGAAATGCATCACAATTATCAGATGGGTCTGCTTCTGTAGTAGTAATGGAATCTAAAGTTGCAGAAAACAAAGGTCTTAACCCGCTTGGTTATTATCGTGGTATGGCGGTTGCAGGCCTAGCTCCTGAAGAAATGGGAATTGGACCAATATATGCGGTTCCAAAATTACTAGAAAAGTACAACTTGAGTATCGATGATATTGGGCTTTGGGAGTTAAACGAAGCTTTCGCGGTACAAGCTTTATATTGCAGAGATTTCTTAGGTATAGACAACGAAATTTATAATGTTAATGGTGGTTCAATATCTATTGGACACCCATATGGAATGACTGGTGCAAGAATGACTATACATGCTCTTATGGAAGGTAAGAGAAGAGGAGCAAAATATGTCGTAGTCACAATGTGTGTCGGAGGCGGTATGGGTGCTGCTGGACTTTTTGAAGTTATATAATATTTTTAATTTTTTTAAAATTGTCTGGATTTAAGGTAAGGAAATCATGAAAGCTGTAGTTTGCACTGAGTTGGGCTTACCTAATCTCCTAAAAATTAATGAAATAGAAAAACCAAATGTAGAAAATGGTGAGGTACTCATAAAGGTTGAAGTTGCTGGAGTTAATTTTCCAGATGCTTTATTAGTACAAGGAAAATATCAAATTGTCTTGGATCCACCATTTGTACCTGGTAATGAGGTATGTGGCGTTATTGAAGAAGTAGGTGAAGGAGTAAAAATAGCAGTTGGCACAAAAGTTATCGGACTACCACCTATTGGTGGCTTTTCAGAATATGTCTCAATCAACAAAAATCTGGTTATACCTGTTAATGATGAATTTGATTCATTAGTAGGAGCTAGCCTGCCAATTAATTATGGAACCGCATATTATGCTTTAAAACGCAGAGCAAATGCTCAACCTGGTGAGTCATTACTAGTGCTAGGAGCATCAGGAGGTATAGGCACAGCCGCAATTCAACTTGCACACATCATGGGTTTAAAAACTATATGCGCAGTGAGTTCTGATGAAAAAGAAAACTATGTAAAAAGTTTAGGGGCAAACGAAGTTGTGAGATACGATAATACAGATTTAAAGGAAACAGTTAAAGATTTAACGAACGGTAAGGGTGTTGATATAGTCATAGATCCTGTCGGAGGAAAAGTAACTGAACAAGCATTAAGAGCAACTGCATTCAATGGGAGACTTCTTGTAATAGGCTTTGCAAATGGTGAAATTCCAAAAATATCACTTAATCTGACACTTGTAAAAGGTATTTCAATAGTTGGTGTTTGGTGGGGAAGGTGGACTAACACATCTCCTAATGAGACAGCTGAAGATTTTACCGAATTAATTTCTTTTATTAATGATAATAAATTAAAAATTGTTCCAAAAAATATTTACAGAATTGAGGAAGCCCCTACAGCTCTTGAAAATTTTTTAAAAAGAAAAAATATAGGTAAATCTGTAATTAAAATTTAGTGAGAAGCAAAATACGGATTCTCACCAGCAGCATGATCTGTAGCATCAATGATATTTTCTATTTCTGGAACTGCTTCTCTCAAAGAAGCTTCAATTCCTTGGGTGAGAGTTACCTGAGCCATACCACATCCTTGACATCCACCACCTAATTTTAGATAAATATCATTACCTTCGACGCCAATTAGTTGTGCAGCTCCTCCATGAGATGCAATTGCTGGATTTATTTGATTTTCCAAAACAGCTTGTACTTTTTCAGCTAGTTCACCTTTCAACTCTGGTAAATCTTCAGGATTACCGATCATTGCAGGACTAGGTGTATTTGGATTGTCCATAGTTAATCCTGGTGCTTGATCATCTTCTGACATATCTAAACTTGCACCATCGAATTTTTCAATATCTTTTGAGGCAATTACAACTGGTAAATCTCCGAAATCTAATCTTTTATCATCTGACCTAGCTTGATCAATGTCTAGAAAACTTAAATCATATGTAAATTGATTTCCATGAACCCCGTCAATTTGAAGAAAAAGCGCATATTCTTTATCTCCAGGCTCTTGGTCCCTCAATTCAATAATAGTTTTGACTGCTTCATCGCCTATATGAAAATTGAAATCTTTACTCATATATATAATGTTACATGATTTGAGATATGTGAGAAATTTTTTAACATTAAACTAAGTTATAAGTAAGAAATATGAAAAAATACTTAATTTCAATTGGTGGAGGTTCTACAAGCAATGTGCTGGACATTGAAAATAATTTCGATGAAATAATAGCTGTTGATTCAGGAATAGATCATTTATTTGAACTTTCACTTAATCCAAGTACTTTAATAGGAGATTTAGATTCAATATCAAAAAGTTCTTTAGATAAAGTTAAAGAAAAAGGTATAAAAATTGTCTCTTTTAATACTAAAAAAGATCAAACAGACTTTGAACTTGCAATAGATTATCTCCAAGAACCAGATAAATCTCAAATATTTATTATTGGTGGAGAATCAGGAGAGATTGATCATTTAATTTCAATTTTTTTATTAATTCCATCTAAGTCATTTTATGAAAAAATTACGTGGCTTTATGGTGATAAAAAAATTATATTTAGAAAAGAACTTAATTTAAATTTAAAAAAATCAACCAAATTTAGCCTAATTCCACTATCAGATTTATCTAATCTATCAATAGATGGAGCTGAATGGAATCTAGAAAATAAAAATATTAAATTTGGACAAAGTTTAACTTTAAGAAATGTTGCAGTTGAAGATGAGATAAATATTTACAGCGATAAAGGTATCTTCGCTTTTATTTATTAAGATCTAGGAATATCTTTCCAAGCTTTATCTTTATCAAGTTTTGGTTCACTGGGGAGTCCAAGAACTCTTTCAGCAATAATATTTCTCATAATCTCAGACGTACCACCTTCAATTGAATTAGC
This sequence comes from uncultured Candidatus Actinomarina sp., assembly GCA_902625455.1. Classification (GTDB taxonomy): domain Bacteria; phylum Actinomycetota; class Acidimicrobiia; order Actinomarinales; family Actinomarinaceae; genus Actinomarina. Next base: position 3,740 of record CACOBL010000007.1, read on the forward strand.
TCTTGATCTTAGAAACAAACTTTGTGTATCAGTAAATCCAAAAGTCTCATTTTCAAAATTTAATTCAGGTTGGGTTAATGCGTAACCTCTTGGAAACAAAAGCCCATCGTTACCCAACATATCCATACCAAATTCATATGAAGCTTTATTAATTTCAGCTTCATATAATTTACTTGTTGACCCTTCTGGTCCAGGAGTTCCCTTTTCTCTATTTTCAACTGCTCTCATATTTGTTAATCTGACAGCTTCTTGTTCTATCCAGAGTTTTATAAGCTTATCTCTTGTAACTGGATCATTTAAATTTTTTTCTTTCCAAAGTTGGACAAGATGTCCTGGGGCGCCACTACCTCTTTCCCTAACATTACCTCCAATTGCAACTCTTTCATTCATTAAAATTGTAAGGGAAACTCTCCACCCCTCTCCTAAAGATCCCAATATATTTTCTTTAGGTATCTTTACATCAGTAAAGTAAACTTCATTAAATTCAGCTTCACCAGTAATTTGTCTTAGTGGTCTTACGTCGACACCATCAGATTCCATATCAACTATAAAAAATGTTAGACCTCTATGTTTGGGAACATTAGGATCTGTTCTTGTGACTATTAATCCCCATTTTGCTAAATGACCTAATGTTGTCCATACCTTTTGACCATTAACTATATATCCATCTCCATCATCCACAGCTTTTGTTGATAGACTTGCCAAATCAGATCCAGAACCTGGTTCTGAAAATAACTGGCACCAGATTTCTTCTGTGGTAAACATTGGCCTTAAATATTTAGATATTTGGTCTTCTGTGCCATATTCAATAATTGTTGGTGCCCCCATTCCAACTCCAAGAATATTTGCTACTCTATTTTGTTGAGAAATGCCTTCATTTCTAAGAGTTTCAATCACCAAAAGTTGATATTTAGGATTTATACCAAGACCTCCTGCACCTTCAGGAAACTGTACCCAAGCTAGACCCAAGTCAAATTGTTTTCCCCAAAATTCTTTTATATCATCATTATCTTTTCTAAAGTCAATGAGTTCTTGCAGCTTATTTTTAACCAGTTCTTCTGCATCTGAGGGTTTGGTATCGATTTTTGTCATAAAAAATTATACATCAGAATAATTAGAAAACTAATTTCCTTGAATTGCTTTTTGAATTATAACTAATTCATCTTCGTTGCTTAAAGGGTATGTGCCATTAACAATTGTTCTGATCTCATCAATATTGCTAGCAATATCTTCAGCTGATGCACTTGTGTTTACATAACCTTTATGGGTAATAATTCCAATACGTGCAAATCTACCAGCAGCTACGCCAAATATTTCATGTGATGGCTCACAAGCCTCAGAAGCAAGATAAGTTACCATTGGAGTTACTAACTCAGGTCCAAAAAGCTTACCAACATCTTCTGGAAGTAATGCTTCTGTCATTCGTGTATAAGCTGTCGGAGCAATTACATTGACTTTAATATTATATTTAGCACCTTCAATTGCCAAAACATTTGTAAGGCCTACAATTCCCATTTTTGCCGCACCATAATTTGATTGCCCAAAATTGCCAAATAAACCAGAAGGTGATGCTACATTTACAATTCTTCCATAATTTTGTTCTTTCATTACCTTAAAAGCTGGCTGAGAGACAAAAAATGTACCTTTCAAATGAACATCGATAATTAATGAAAGTTCTTCTTCAGTCATTTTTGCAAAACTTTTATCACGTAAAATTCCTGCATTATTAATTACTGCATCAACTGTACCAAAATTATCTATAGCTGTTTGTACAATTGCTTCTCCTCCCTCTGGTGTTGCAACTGAGTCATAATTTGCTACGGCCTCACCGCCATTAGTAATAATTTCATTAACAACTTCATCAGCTGGAGAACTACCAGAGCCTGAACCGTCGACTGAGCCACCTAAATCATTGACAACAACTTTTGCACCTCTGTTACCAAGTTCGATAGCGTACGCTTTTCCTAATCCGTTTCCAGCACCAGTAACGATTACCGCTCTATCCTCAAAAGATATATCTGACATTTATTTAACCTTCCTCATACATTGATTCAATTTCATCATTATACATCTCAGCAATAACATTACGCTTCAGTTTTAAAGTAGGTGTCAACTCTCCACTTGAATCGGTCCATTCTTTTTCTAACACTACAAATTTTTTAACTTGTTGAACTTGTGCGACTTGAGAGTTAGCTTCATCAACTTGCTTCTGTATTGCATCAATAACTAATTTATCCTTTGACATGCTCTCAATAGAATATTCTATGTTATTATCTGAAGCCCAAGCTTCTGCCCCTCCATCACCATCTAGGACAATCAAAGCTGAAAGATATTTCTTCCCATCACCAACAACACAAACTTGACCAATCAATTGATGTGGTTTTATTAAATCTTCAACTTCAACGGGAGCAATGTTTTTTCCAGCTGAAGTAATAAGGATTTCTTTTTTTCTTCCAATTATCTTTACATAACCTTCATCATCAATCTCTGCTAAGTCACCAGTATGTAGCCAACCATCGGAATCAAATGTTTCTTTAGTTTGTTCTTCAGATTTGAAATATCCTTGAGCAACGTGATTGCCTTTAATACATAATTCTCCATCTTCCATAACTTTTACTTCAGTTCCAGGAATAGGAATACCTACTTTACCGATAGGATTTAATACACTTGGAACTTTAATTGAATCTACTTTTAATCTTTTTTCAAAAGATTCAACTGCATTACCTGGTACACCTATTGTTGCAGGCCCAGTATCCTCAGTCATTCCGTAAATTTCTGTTACGTCTATTCCGATTGCATGAAACCACCTATGAACATCTTTATTCATTGGAGCTGCAGCAGTTACAAAATATTCAGTATCAACTATTCCAAGTCCTTCTTTAAATTTTGAAAAGACTAATTTTGCAAAGATTTTATCTTTTAGACCTACCATAAATGGAACCGATTCTCCATTTTGCTCATAATCGACTTTCTCAAGTCCATTTTGAATAGCTTTAGCGATTAGATCTTTTTTAGGATTTTCCTCAATTTTTGCTTCGAGTCCTGCCTTAAACTTTTCCCAAACTCTTGGAACAGCAAGAAATACTGATGGTTTAATTGTAGGTAACGCCTCTTTCATATCTTCAAGTACGGGAACAGGAAAAATTTGACCAATTCTGTAAATTGCTTGATAGTGATCACCTGCACGGGCTGCAATATGAGCCATTGGTAGGTAAGAAACTATTCTTGGAAATTTTGTGGCAGGAATCATTTGACCAAACAAACTTTCAATAGTCCATAGAACATTTTTATGCGATATCATCACACCTTTAGGCTTGCCAGTTGTACCAGAAGTAAAAATGAGACAAGCTAAGGAGTCGGGTGTCACTGTAGCTATAGCAGAGTCAAGTTTTGAACTATCCTCGCTATTTATACTTTTACCTTTTTCAATTAATTCGTGATAACTGTAAACATAATCAAGATCTTTCTTTTCTTCATATCCATCTATAAGAACAATTGCGTTTAAATTAATACAATCTTTTTTTGCTTTGTTTACCTCTTCAAATAATTCAAGATCTCCGACTATTGCAACTTTAGCCTCCATTAAATTTGCTACATATTCAATTTGGGAATACTTTAGTTGCTTATATAAAGTTGATGGTGTGGCGCCTGAGTAAACAATTCCTAAATCAGCAATATTATGTTCTTTAGTATTGTTAGACATAATAAAAGCTGTATCTCCTGGACCCAACCCTAAAGTCATTAGTCCAGATGCTAAATTTTTTGATGTCTCTCTATATTCAGACCATGAAATAGAATCCCATGCAGAGTACTCTGCGTTTGCAGGTGAATTAAGAGCTGGATGGTCAGGATACTCATTAGCATTTCGATCTATAAAGTCTAATAAAGTCATTCCTTCAACAGCTGATGTAATTAAGCTCTCTTGACTTTTTAAATATTCATGTAATTTTGACAAATTTCCTCCAATAAAGTGCTACTTAAATTTTAATGTTTTATATACAAATTCTCTAATCTAAAGTGCTTTTTTAATCAGCCCTTTACAGATCCTGCAGTTAAACCACCAGTAATTTGTTTTTGGAAAAATATAAATAAAACAGCAATTGGAGTAGCTGCGATTACTGATGATGCTGCTATCACTCCCCAATCAGCATTAAAATCATCAACAAATACAGTATTTATACCTACCGCAACAGTCCATAAGTTTTTATCTTTCAAAAAAATTGCGGCAAGAATGAAATCAGAATAAATTCCAATAAAAGTAATTACAAAAATTACAACTAAAATTGGTCTTGCAAGTGGGGCAATTATCTTTCTAAATATTTGATATTCTGAAGCTCCATCTACTTTTGCTGCTTCATCTAACGAAGGTGATATAGTATCCATAAATCCTTTAATAAGCCAAGAATTAAATCCAATTGATCCTCCTAAATAAACCAAGATAAGACCAAAATGGGTACCTAATCCCATAAAAGGCGCAACATCACTAATTTGAAAAAATAACAAGTAAATAGCTACAAATGCGAGGAAAGAAGGGAACATTTGAACTATTACTAAAGTCAATAAACCTGTTCTTCTTCCTTTAAACTGTAATCTAGAAAATGCAAATGCTGCTAAAGTGCCCAGAAATACATTAAATAATGCAGCTAAAAATGCGACTTTATAAGTGTTGTATAACCATTGAAAATATGGTACTAAAGGGTCTCCTGACAAAAGTTTGTAATGTTTAAGTGTCAGTGAATTTGGGACCAACTTAGAATTTGTTAAATTAGCAAAATCAGCAAAAGAGTTAGTGAGGACAAAAAGTATTGGATAGATCGCAAAAGTTACAAATATCAATCCTACAAGATGTCTCCAGCCATACTCTTTAAACCATTTAGTAAATTTAGATATTTCCATATATCCTCTCTAAACGTTTAGTGTACCTAAAAGAAAGTGCAGAAATTAACAATACAATACCGAAAACAATAATTGTCACAGTAGAAGCTAATCCGAACATATTTCCTCTACCTCCAGATATTGCCAACTTATATGTAAAAGAAATTAATATATCAGTCCAACCAACAGCTACCTCACTACCAATTACTGGCGGACCTCCACCAGATAATAAAAAAATTAAAGTGAAATTATTAAAATTAAATGCGAACGAACCTATTAGAAGAGGTGATATAGACACCATTAATAGCGGAAATGTAATTCTCCAAAATGATTGTACTCCTGTTGCACCATCTACCTTTGCAGCTTCAATCAGCTCTTTTGGAATCGATTGTAAAGCACCTGTTGTAATTAAAAACATATATGGAAAACCAAGCCAAGTATTTACTAATAAAACTGCAGCTCGGGCACTCTCTTTAGTCTTAAGCCATTTTATAGGCTCAATTTCTAAAATTTCATAAAGCGGTGCAAACCAATTATTAATCACACCGTAATCAGGATTCAATAGTCCCTTCCAAACTAAAACCGATACAAATGCTGGTATTGCATATGGAAGTATGAAAAGTGAGCGATATACTCTTTGAAACTTTAAATTTTCTTTATTTAATATCATAGAGAGTAGCAATCCAACAAAAAAAGAAAATATCACTGTTAATATTGCAAACTGAAATGTCCACTTTGTAACAATATTGAGTGGAGCTCTAATTCTTTGATTTGAAAATATTTTTTCATAATTTTCAGTACCTACATAAATTCTCCACCCTGGATCAATTTCTTTTCCATCACATTCAAAATTGTCATCAACAGCTGGACATATAATATTTGTTGAATTATTTATCAAAGCATCCTTATTGCTGTCATATGTATAAAGTTGTGAGGTTGAAGATAGACTTCCAGTTGAGGCTCCAAATACCGAAATTTTAAATATTTTTGCTCTTGTTTTTGAATCAATGACTAGTGATAATTCCTGGAGGACATCAGCATTTGCAATTTGTTCTTTGCCAGAAAGTACATAAAAACCATCAGGTACAATAAGTTCATCATTTTTTTTCAAGGAAGGTTCGTGAGTTGCATAACTAGTTGTCTTAATGTCTTCGTCAGTTACAGCTTTGCCAAAGAACATATTATTTTCATCTAAGTCTGCAAAGAAATAAAATTCTAAGTTTTGATCTTGAAGAACATATAAATCAAATTGTATATCTTTCTGGTCTTCAGGTGTGAAGGTTCTATCTTCTAATACTTTTATAGCTTGTGTTTTATTAAGAATGTGACCCGTAGACCAATTCGTAAAAGAAACATAAGTATTATAAATTGCAGGAAAAACAACAAAAGAAATCATAAAAATCATACCTGGAAGTATCCATTTCATTGGCTTAAAGCGATCTGTTAAATAAACAGTATTGACCAAAAAAGCATTAAGAATAATTAAACTTAATAAAAACCAAGCCTCAAATGTTATTGATAACGGTATTGCATAAAAAACTCCAGCATTGAATACTGCAAGAAGCAAGTATCTTAAAATTGTTGAAGTTTTCATAATATTAGTTTAGTGAAAAAAAATTGGGGCTCATGTTGAGCCCCAATTATAAAAGATATTTTCTTTTTATCCTCCAGCAATAGCAGTTCTTACTTGTTCAGCTGCTAATTTCATAGCATCTGAAGCAGAATTAACTGTTACTCCTGTTTCTTCATTAGTTCCATATGCTTGGTCTCTAATGATAAGCAATGCATCACCAAATGGTCCCCACACACTTCCCATTTCTGGAATGTTTGGCATTGGAATACCATTTGCTGCACTAGCTGCAAATTGAGCTGCAATTGGATCAGCAGCTTCAACAACAGCAAATAATGATTTTGTTGCTGGTAAACGAGGATCAGAATTATACATAGCCTCTTGAACTTCTACAGTTACAAAGAAATCTAATATAAAGCTTTCTGCAAGCAATCTCTTTTCGCTAAATGCGGAAATCATTGCACCTCTTACCCCAACGAATGGAGTTGCTGGACTATCGCCAAATGCAGGAATTAATCCTACACCATAATTTACAGCACTTGCATCATTTCTTGCCCATGGACCAGTCATCCAGAACAGTGATCTTCCTTCTTGGAACGCTGACATAGAGCCACCGTAATCAGTTGACGCGACAACGCCTTCTTTGACTAATGTATCAAGATACTCTGCAGATGCCAAAGCACCTTCATTATCTAAACCAACATCATTAGGATCAAATCCGCCTTGAACTTTAAAAACATATCCACCTGCTGATGCTACGAATGGATGGTTATGGTAAGCGTCTGCTCCTCCACCACCACCTGGTGCACCTACACATAATTCTGTGCCAGCAGCATCACAAGCAGCTTTAACATCATCCCATGTAGCAGGAACACTGTCTACTAAGTCAGCATTGTAGTACATTGCTATCGCTTCAGTAGCATAAGGTACTCCGTAAGACATACCACCATAACTAAAACCTGCAATACCTACGTCAAAAAGATCTGAAGCAATAGAACCAAGATTTACAGGTGCTATAACTCCGTTTGCTGCTAATTCTCCAACCCAGTCATGTGCTCCTAAAAATACATCAGGACCCTCTCCAGCCGGACCGGCTGTTTGAACGTCTGTTCTAATAGCACCAAAGTCGTATACAACAACTTCGACATCAACACCAGCTGCTGCTTCATAAGCACCAACTAATGGTTCCAAAGCTACGGCGACTTTTTCTTCAGCCCACACAACAATTACTTCAGGTGGTGGAGCTGTGGTTGCAGGAGCAGCTAATGTTTCTTGAGGTGCTTCGGTTTCGGCAGGTGCTTCCTCTGCTTCTTCAGCAGTTCCACCTCCACAAGCGACAGCGACCAAAGAAATCATTAATAAAAATACGATAAATCGCAATTTATTAGTTTTCATATACTCCCTTTCGTATATACGTATATTCACTCAATTAAGAATGACAGAATAAATATAATATTTAATTAGATTAATTTCTAATTAAATATTAAAAAGATTTCACAAACGCACAATTCTATTGTTCGTGGATAATTATTCCAACATTCCCAACATTGTCAGTTACTTTAATCATTCCTTCTTTAAGATTAACTGTGCAGTCACCATGTATTAAATTCACACTATGCGCATTAGAAATAATATTAAAATTATTATTAGACTTTGATCTGTCGATAATGCACAACATAGACTCATCTTTCAAGATTCTTCTAAATGCAACGAATTGATCATTTTCATTTAAAAGTTCGAATCTACCGTATTTAAAAATAGCATTTGATTTTTTTATATTCATGAGTTTTTTTGTAAAGTCTAAAATTGTTAAGTTCCAAGACTCCTCATTGTGCCATGGAAAAGGTTCTCTATTAAAAGGATCATCAGCACCACCGAGTCCTATTTCGTCACCATAGTAAATTCCAGCAATCCCTGGAAAAGTAGCTTGTAAAAATATAGCGCCAAGAATTCCATCTTCATCATTTCCACATCTATTTAAGAACCTTTTCACATCATGAGAACTTAAAAGATTTTGACAAGATGAGAGTGCTTCAAAGGAGTACATAGAATAAAGATATGCCAATGAATCAGCGAACTCTTTATTATTAATTCTTTTAATAGCAAAATAATCTGTCATAGCTTCTCTAAATGAGTAGTTCATTGTTCCATCAAACCTATCCCCTTGGAGCCATTGAGAAGTATCGCCAAAAATTTCCGAGATTAATAATGTATCTTTTTTCGCTTCGTGAGCAATATCTCTAAATTCTTTCCAAAAAGAAAAGTCTAATTCCTTTGCTACATCCATTCTCCAACCATCAATATCAAAATTTTCAATCCAATGTTTTGTAACATCAAGAGCCCACTGCCTTGCTTCTGTACTTGCAAAATTAACTTTTGGCATATCAGGAACGCCCCACCACGCTTTATAAGATGGCTCGACAATTGGACCATCGTCATCTTTAACTTCTACGGGAACTTTAGTCTCATCAAAGGTCTTCTCAAGATATCTTCTGTACTCTTCCTCGTTGCCATCCCATCCAACTTTATATGTATTTGCATAAAGATGCGGCCGATGTATTAATCGAACAGGATAATCAAAAATGGTAAACCAATCTTTATACTTTGATTTTTCTCCATTTTTAACAATATCTTGAAATGCAAAATGCCTTGGGTGTACATGATTTAAAGAACAGTCAAGAATTACCTTAATATCTCTATCGTGACAATTTGAAATTAGATCTTTCAGGCCATCATCACCACCTAAAGTAGGATCCACTTTAAAGTGATCCCAAGAATCATATTTATGGGTACTACCTGATAAAAATATAGGGTTTAAATAAAGAATATTAACACCAAGGCTCTCTATGTGATCCAACCTATCTATCACACCATAAAGATCTCCTCCTTGAAAATCTAATCTTGTTGGAATGCTGCCCCATTCAACAGTATTTTGAGGATTAATGTCTTGCCTTCCATTAGAAAATCTTTCAGGAAATACTTGATACATAACTGAACCGTATACCCAATCAGGTATAGTGTGTCGTTGATAACTAGAGGAATCATAATTCCATTTTTCAGAAGGTGATATAAAGTTTGCTATTCCACTAGTACCAAAATATAAATTTAAATTATCTTTTGTAGTTGCTGCAAAACTAAATTTTGCAATACTCGATCTAAATTCAACTTGAGTGCCCCAAAAAGCAAACCTGTCAGTTTCACCATATTTTCTTAATTCAAGTGATCTAAAATCTTCATCTTCAAGCAATATCCACAATTTAGAAATATTTTTTTCTGTATGTAATCTAAACCTTCCTGTTCCATCTTGAGATATAGAAAAGTGTTTTTTGTCATTAAAATTAAATCTCAAATCATAGTGACCTAAATGAACATCCCCTTCAAAAAAATCTATTTTTTGACGTTCACCTTTGTCAATAAATTCTGGACTGTGTTCTTCAACCATAAATAATTAATAACCTAAAAATTTATTATATACTCTATTTTGAAGAGTAATGGATATAAAAAAAAGTAGTGGTTTAATTCTTCATCCATCTTCTCTCCCAGGAGAGTATGGAATTGGAGATATAGGATCGAGTAGTTATGAGTTTGTTGATTTATTAAAATCGTCAGATACAAAAATTTGGCAAGTTTTACCTTTAGGAATAACTGATACGGTTGAGTACTCTCCATATTCAAGTAAGTCATCCATATTAGGTAATCCTTATTTATTATCTCTAAATGATATCGAGAACGATATGTTTGATAAAGAAATTCTTAAAAAATTAAAAAATCTATCTAAATTAGAAGTTGAATTTGAAAAAGTTTACTCTATTAAACAAAAATTATTTCAATCAGTGTCCAAAAAGATTAATTTAGATGATTCAACTTATTCTGAATTTTTAAATGACAATGAACTTATTAAAAAACATCTTATTTTTTTAACATTAAGTGAGGCCACTGATACTAATTGGATTGAATGGGATAAAGAATATATAAATTATTCTGAAGATACTTTTCAAAAAGTTATTGAAAAATACAAAGATATTTTTGCGAAAAATGTGTTTTTACAATATGAGTTTGATAGACAATGGAAGAACTTAAAAAAATATGCAAATACAAATAATGTATCCGTACTAGGAGATATTCCAATATATGTAAATCATAATTCTGCAGATGTTTGGTTGAATAAGTCTTTATTCGATCTAAACAATAAAAATGAAATGAGCTTTGTATCTGGTGCAGTACCTGATGATTTTACAAAAGAGGGTCAAGTCTGGAATACAGCATTATACGATTGGGAAAAGCACAATGAAACTGACTATTTATATTGGAAAGATAAATTAAATGCAAATTTAGACAAATTTGACTATTTGAGAATAGATCATTTTGTTGGTTTTTTTCAATTTTGGGCAATACCTTATGGAAAACCGGCATTAGAGGGCCATTGGAGAAATGGACCTTGGGAATCTTTTTTTGAAAAAATTTCAAATAATGTTGATTTTCGTAAATTGTTAGCCGAGGATCTAGGAGTTGAGTTAGATTCTACAGCTGAAACATTAAAAAAATATAATATACCTGGTATGAAAGTCCTACAACAAAGAGTGCCTAGTAACAGTGAGCATAATGAAATACATCCAAAATATTGGAATGAGAATGTTGTTGCTTATACTGGTACTCACGATAGTCCAACAATAAAACAGTGGTTTAGTGAAACTAGCGAAGAACAAATTCAGTACTTTGAACAATACAAAACAAATCTAAATAATAAATTTGAATCAGATGTTTGGAATTTTATTTCAATGACTTGGGAGTCTCCTTGCAAAATATCAATTACTAATGTTCAAGATCTACTCGAGTTAGGAGCTGAAGGACGTTTTAATGTTCCTGGAACACAAGAAGGTAATTGGAAGTGGAGAATTGAAAATTTAGATAATTTAATCAAACCATTAGAAATTTTAAAAAATTTAAACTACTCAAACGGAAGAATTAGTATCTAGATTTTATATACTCAATAACTAATTGAACTTCATTTTCGTTAAGTCTTATTGCAGGCATAGATCCCTTACCCATTGTGATGGTTTGAATCCAATATGAATCAGGCATTTTTGCAGCTGAACTCTCTTTATGAAGTCCGGGTCCCACTCTTCCTTCTAAATTTGGGCCATGACATGCAGAACACCTTGCCGTATATATTTCTTCTCCAGTAAGGGGTTCAACAGATTCAGACACAGTTTCACTTCCACAAGCAACAAATGCTAATGAAAATAGTAATAGAATAAAAAATACTTTATTCTTCTTCAAGTGCAGATTTGAATTCTTTTGTAGATTTACCCAATGATTTTGCTAGTCCGGGGAGTCTTTTTGCTCCAAACAGCAATAACAATATCGACAAAATAATTAATAGCTCTGGTAATCCTAATCTCATAATCTTATTTTACTAGCTTAATTAGATTTACTAATTCCTATATATTTCTTTTCTAAAATCCACATTACAAAGATTCCAATTAAAGAAAAGATAACAAAGTATATTATCTCTGGTAATAATTGGGATGTCGGTAATACAGGATTTGTATATAGAGGATTGTTGTTAACATCATATTCGACAACTTCATAAAATGGCCATATTTTAACTAGTGAACCTAGTAAAAAACCAACAAGCGTACTTATTACAATGTCGTTAAAATTTTTAAATAAATATGACAACAATCTACTGAATGTTAATAAACCAAAAATACATCCTAAAATAAAAATACTTAATACATTGAAATCAAAATTATTCAGTGCGTTTAATATAAATTCATATTTTGATAAAAAAACAAGAATAAAAGAACCACTTATTCCTGGAAGAATCATTGCCGAAATAGCTACTGCGCCTGATAGAAATATAAAAATAATTGAATTTGGAGTTGATGAAGGTGCAACTAGTGAAATATACCCTGAAAAAGTAAGTCCAAGAAATAACCACAAATAATTTTGAAAATTTAGATTATGTATACTTTTTGAAATTAGGAATGCTGATGAAATTATTAAACCAAAAAAGAATCCCCAAATTTGAAAACTGTAATTATCTAAAAGAAAAGTAATTATTCTTGAAAGTAATAGTACCGATGCAATCATTCCAATTAATAAAGTGAGCAAAAAATTACCATTTATGTGATTCCAAAATTTCTTAAACTGAAATTTTATCAAAAACCTTATTGATATTACATTTATAGATTTTATTGAATTAATTAGTTCTTTATAGATACCTGTTATGAAAGCTATAGTACCGCCCGAAACTCCAGGTACTATTTCAGCTATACCCATAAGCATTCCCTTAAATAATAGAGAGAATCTTGAATTCATTAACTAGCTTTACTTCTAAATATTCTAAATAATATTGGAGAAAATGTAGCAGTGATTACCGCTAATAAAATTATCTGCTGTTCAAGTTCAACAGATATTAAATCTAAATGAACTCCAATTTCTGCCATTGCAATAATTAAGCTAAATCTGGCTGATAATAAAAATCCCCCAGCAATAATATCCCTAAATTTAATTTTTGAAAAAATTAATAATATTGATGGTAAAAATTTAACACCTACTGCTATTAAAAAAAGATATCCGACATCGACAAAAAATTGTGTATTTGAAAATACACTTATATCGTAATTAAGACCTATATTGATAAAAAATATTGGTATTAAAAAACCATAAGAAAAACCTTTTAAACTACTTTCTAAAGTCCCTCGATTAGAGAAAATAAATGCAAATATAGTACCAGCAAGAAAAGCACCAAGAATTGGTTCAATATCAAAAATAACTGAAACACCAACCAAAGTAAGCATGAGAGCCAAAGAACTTCTAATTCCAAGTTCGTCTGGATCATTTCCATCAAACATTCTAGAAAATAGTTGCGGATTCCACCAAGCAACTCTTTTAATAATTCTAAGAATTAAAATAACAACTACAAAATATAAAATTACATTCAAATTAGAAATAGAAAGGCCACCGGCTCTAATAAAAGATGCATAAACTGTTGCACCTAAAAGTGTGAGTATATCGGCTAATAATGCAACCATGAACAGAGTTTGTCCGTAAGTTGTTTTTATTGTGTCATCACTTCGTAAGATGGTTATAACTATATCTACACTTGTTGTACATAAAACAAGTGCAAGAAATATTGGATAACCAAGATTTGAAATAAGATAAAAAGAGGTTGCAACTGTCAATAGGTAAATTGACATTGGTAGTGCAAGAGTTTTGAGTCCTTTTTCACGAAATGTATCAAGCTCTATCTCAAAACCAGATAAAAACATTAATAACAAAAATCCTAAAATTGCTAAACCAGATATAAATTCAGAAGTTTCAACAATTCCTAAAATTGGCCCTACAGTAATTCCATAAGCAATTTCAAGAACTATACCAGGAATCTTAATTCTCTGAGCAACTAGGGGCAAAATAAATGCTCCTAAAGATATAATTACTAGCGATTCAGCTTGAAATTCTTCCATATTTACCTTGGAACATAAATTACGGATGAATTAGAGTTTGTAGATACAAATTCGATAATTTTTCTATCCTGCCAAGATTGTGAAGAATTTGACCCAATTATTGAAAGATCATAATTTGAAGTTTGTTCGGTAAATATTTTTGCTTCATTGCCTTCAAAATTTTCAAAATCTAGTTGAACTTCATGTGAAAGAGCCATGTCTTGCAATTTTTGAACAGTACTAGATACTTTTTGTTCACCCTCTGATTGCAAAAATTTTGGTTGATTAATAGTTACTCCAACTAATTTTGCTGACATTGTAGAGGATAAATCAAATGCAATAGAATTCGAACTTGTTTGATCAAAATTATCATTAATCAATAGGCCTATAGTCTTATATGGATATGTAGATCTTGAAAATAAAATAGGAATTTTTGTTTTATTGGCAATACTAATAAGTGCTTTTATTTTTGTCTTAGCTACACCTTCTTCAACAGGATAAAAAATTGTTCCAATTGAATTTTCTTTTACAAAATTTTCTAAGTCTTTATTTGAGATTTTATTTTTAAAGGTAGCATCAAATTCCTGATCTTTCAGAATAGCCTTTAAGGTTTCTTCAATAGTTTCTAAATTATTATCGAATAAATCTTGCTTAGTAAGTACCTTAAGTGAAGTTGCCTTTGTATTCCTAATGAAAAATTCAGATTCTGACAAATTTTTTAAATTTTTCTCATTATCTAAAACTACAAAAATATCTTTTCCAAATTCAAGTGGAAAGCGAGATTCTGAACCTGAAAAAAGGTTTATAACATTTGAAAACGCACCAGATTGTAGAACTATGGTCACGAGATCACCAGTTTCTATTTCTGTATCACCATGAGGAATAATTACTTTATTTTGTCTTAAAAGGGCACCAACAATGTAATAATCTGAACCAATTTCTCGAAGTTTTTTACCCCTAACAGGACTATCTGAACTAATTTCGATTTCGATAGCTTCTGCTCTTCCACCTGCAAAAGCTTGTGAAACTACTCTCCTTGGTTCAAGAATATATTCAAATCGTCTTGCAAGTAAAGTATCTGGTTCAACTATCTCTATATCTAATTCTTTAAAATGATGAATATTTGCCGAGTCGTTAATAATTGAAGAAAGTCTTAAAATATTATTTTGTTTTGCAATTTTTAAAACCTCTAAATTAACTTCATCACTTAGTGTTAAGGTAACAATTGCAGTAGCTTCGTCAAGTCCAGCTTTTTTAAGTACCAATGAAGATGTGGCATCGCCTTGAATTTTGTCTATTTGACGATTTGTTGTGAAGTTTCTTAATTTTTCTTGATCTAAGTCAATCACTGAAATAGACCATCCAGAACTAATTCTATTAATCAGTTCTTTTGCTTCTCCGTGGGCTCCTACAATTATTACTTTCAAGAGTTTTATTATCCTATATTTTCATTTTAGTTAAAGAACTTCTTTGTAAAGCTTTTTATTTAAATAACTATTAAATATGTGTTTTAAAGTCTAAACACTGAATAAAAAGTGGATTACGTCACCATCTTTAACAATATATTCTTTACCTTCAGATCTAAGCTTGCCTGCTTCTTTTGACCCTTTTTCTCCGTTATTTTGAATATAATCATCAAAGGTTACTGTTTCTGCTCTGATAAATCCTCTCTCAAAATCAGTGTGTATTTTACCAGCCGCTTTTGGTGCACTATCTCCAACATTTATTGTCCAAGCACGTACCTCTTTTTCTCCAGCAGTAAAATAAGTCTGTAAACCTAATAATTTGTAACCAGCTCTAGTCAACCTATCAAGTCCAGACTCTTTAAGACCAAGTTCTTTAAGAAATTCAATTTTTTCTTCGTTTGTTAATCCAGAAATTTCAGCTTCAAGCTCAGCACATATTGCAACAACTTCTGAACTTTCTTCATTAGCAAAATCATATATTTGATTTAAAAACGGATTACTTTCAAATCCATCTTCATTAACATTCGCAACATATAAAACTGGTTTAATTGTTAAAAGCTGAAAACCTTTTAATAATTTTTGTTCTTCTTCATTAAATGAGACTGTTCTTAATGACTTACCTTCCTCAAGAGCAGGTAGGATTTTTTCAAGTAAATTTTTTAACGGTAAACCTTCTTTTTGACCTGCTTTTGTGCCTTTAATAGCTTTTTGATAAAGATTTTCAACTGTACTTAAATCTGCAAGAACTAGCTCAGTATTTATAATCTCTATATCGTCTTTAGGTGATACTTTTCCAGAGACATGAACAATATCATCATTTTCAAAAGCTCGAACAACATGCACGATTGCGTCAGTTTCTCGAATATTAGTTAAAAACTGATTACCTAATCCTTCACCTTTTGAAGCTCCCTCAACTAGGCCAGCAATGTCTACAAATTCCATTGATGTAGGGATAATTTCTTTTGGATTTACAATTTTTGCTAATTGACCTAACCGAATATCATTAACAGGCACAACCCCAATATTTGGTTCAATTGTGCAGAATGGGTAATTTGCGGACTCAATTCCAGCCTGTGTTAAAGCATTAAATAAAGTTGACTTCCCTACATTAGGCAGGCCTACTATACCGCATTTAAAACCCATATATCCTTATCCTTTTTTTAAATACCTTTGTTTTAAAAGCAAAATACATATAAATACTCTCAATAAATTAAAGACATATTAAATATAGTGTGTAAATTTATTAAATTTAAGTTTCTATTCCTCATCATTCAATTTATTTGATTAAAGTTTTATATGAGGGGGAATATGAACGAGAAAAATAACAAAAGAACCATTTTTGGTTGGTCAATGTATGATTGGGCCAAATCAGCATATGAAACTACTACTCTTGGGGCAGTTTTACCAGTTTACTTTGTAAGTGTTGTTGTGCCAGAAGAAGGCTTTGTCTTCAGAGGTAATATATATACCGGAGCAGAAGTCTGGGGCTTTGCTATTGGTTCTGCATTATTCATATTCTTTCTCATAATGCCAACAATTGGTGCAATTGCTGATATGTCTGGTAGCAGAATGAAATTATTTAAGATATTTGCTTATGGAGGTGCTGTTTTTGCATCTTCTTTTTACTTTGCAACATCAGGTGATGTCATATTGACATTAGTTATATACTTTTTAGCTCAATTTGGTGCTACAGGTTCAAATGTTTTTTACGACAGTGTTCTAAAAGATATAACGACTGATGATACTATTGATGCCGTTTCTGCAAGAGGTTATGCACTTGGTTATCTTGGTGGTGGGACCCAGCTAATTTTATCATTCGCAATAATACTCTTAGGTCCAGACTTACTAGGAATAGATGCTGCTTTAGCTTCAAGGATAGCAATTTCATTAGCTGGTCTGTGGTGGCTTGTATTTTCAGTATTTAGTTTTTCAAGAATGAACATAGTCGAGACAAGATCGAGTTCTGAAAAAAGTTCTATTGCAGAAGCATATAGTCGGAATTTTAAGACTTTGAAAAAAATTAGAAAATTTCCTTTTTTACTTTACTTTTTGGTTGCTTACATATTTTTCTGGGATGGCTTACAAACATTAATTAACATGTCAGCAGCATTCTTTACAGAGGTTCTGCTCTTAGACCAGACCCAAGTACTTATAGTATTCTTAGTTGTTCAGTTTGTTGCCTACTTTGGTGCAAAACTAGCTGGAAATCTTGCTACTAAAATTGGACAAAAAAATGTGTTGTATTATACAATGTTTTTACTTTTCTTAGTGGGTAACGCTGGTTACATTGTTCCAGAAAAGCAACTAATCCCTGTAATCATCATGGGCGTTGTTACAGCTATGGGAATGGGTGGACTACAGTCTGTCAGTAGAAGTGTTTATGCAGCTATGTTGCCAAAGGGTGCTGAAGGAGAATTTATGGGGTTCTTTTCAGTTCTTTCTAGATTTTCAGCTATCTGGGGTCCATTAATTTATGCATATGTGAGTGCCTCGACTGGTAACCCAAGGCTTTCGCTTCCGGTCATTACTTCTTTTTTCTTAATTGGAGCATTGCTTCTTAGAAAAGTAGATATGGACAAGAGGATTAGCGAAGAAGAGTGGGCTGCTAGTTAGTTTGAATTAATCTTGATAGATTAAAAAATAAAGCAGATACCGTAATTGGACCAACCCCGCCTGGAAATGGTGCTCGTGAACTAATTACCTCACCTATTTCAAATGTGTCAATATCTCCATATGTTTTACCATCAACTGAGGATATTCCAATATCAATTATTGTTGCTCCATTTTTAAAATAAGTACTATCGTACATTTTTGCTGAACCTATTGCAGAAATAAAAATATCTGCTTCTTTTGTAAATAATTTTTGATTTGTAGTCCTACTGTGAATGATTGAAATATTAGCATTGTAACTTTTTGATGACAAAATTTTTGCTAATGGCGCTGATACCAGCCTTGACCTTCCAGCAATAACTATGTTCTTATTTTCCGTTTGAATATTGTAAAAATTTAATAATTCCAATACTGCAAGTGAAGTTGCTGGTATTAACTTGTATGTATCGGAAAACAAACTTCCAAGATTGTAAGATGTTAACCCGTCTACATCAATCTCATGTGGAATACAGTTAATTGCTTCTTCGGGATTTAAATGGCTTGGGAGTGGAAGCTGAATTATTAAGCCATCAGTAGTTTTTGACTCTTCAGTTATAACTTCCTCTAAAGTTTCTTGAGAAGTATCAGTGTCTAGTTTTAACCAATTGAATTCTACTCCTAGGAGTACTGCTTTTTCTTGTTTTCGCGTAACGTATAACAAAGAAGCTGGGTTATCTCCCACTGTAATTGCAGTAAGGTGAGGTTTCTTATTATTTTTGCTATGTTCTTGAAAAACATTTTTACTGATTTCATCAAGTTGCTCTGCAACAGGTGCACCAAATAATATTTGTTCCATTTTTAATAGTTTAATTAATATGGAGCATACTTACTAGATAACTTTATTAAAATAACAAAGAGAAAATATGGATATTTCAAAATTAGATCAAAAAATTAAGCCTTCTGGAACAATGGCTATTTCAAACAAATCTAGAGAATTAAAGTCACAAGGCAAACCAGTTATCGGGTTTGGTGCTGGAGAACCCGACTTTCCTTCCCCAGATTATGTTGTAGATGCAGCTATAAAAGCGGCAGCTGATCCTAAAAATCACAAGTACTCTCCTGCAGCAGGTCTTGAATCACTAAGACAAATAATTGCAAAAACTACCAAAGATTACTCAGGATTTGAAATAAATTCAGATAATGTAATTGTTTCAAATGGTGGAAAGCAATCAATACTAACTGCATTTTTATCTACATTAGATTCTGGAGATGAAGTTATAATACCCGCGCCTTATTGGACAACTTATCCAGAAGCAGTGAAAATTGCTGGTGGAACTCCTGTATTCATTGAAACTAAAAAGAGCAATAATTTTAAAGTTACAGTTGAACAATTAGAAAAAAGTAAATCAAAGAATACAAAAATGTTAGTTTGGTGTTCCCCATCAAACCCCACTGGAGTAGTTTATACAAAAGAGGAAGCTGAAGAAATTTATGAATGGATATTCAAAAACGATTTATGGATTTTGTCTGACGAACTTTATGAACATCTTGTGTACGAAGGAGAAACATCTCCCTCACCAGCTATATATGATCCTGAATTAAAGAATACAATTATCGTAAACGGTGTTTCGAAGTCATATTCAATGACAGGATGGAGGGTTGGTTGGTTAATTGGAAACAAAAGTGTAGTAGGACTTGGAAAAAAAATACAATCACAGGCAACCTCAAACGTTTCTAATGTGTCTCAATTAGCTGCAGAAGCTGCACTACTTAACGGACTTGAGGTCACTAACGAAATGAAAATAGCTTTTAATAGAAGGAGACTATTTGCAACCAAGAAAATTAATAGTATTCCAGCTCTTAATGTTGTAGATAGCACAGGCGCTTTTTACTTATTTGTAGATGTCAGTCACTATTGTTCCGGAAAAAATGGGTTGAATACTTCTGAAGAATTTTGTGACTGGCTATTAGAGAATTATTTTATAGCGTTTGTTCCTGGCGAAGTTTTTGGAACTCCAGGATTTATGAGATTATCATATGCTTTAAGCGATGAAGATCTTGAAAATGGATTGACTCGATTACATGAAGCTATAAATAATTTGAATGAATAATATATCAAAAAAAAGTCTTTTTTCTTGGCTTCTATTCGATTTAGCAAATACTGTATATGCCTTTGTTATACCCGGGTTGTATTTTTCAGTTTGGTTAGTAAGTGAAAAAGGATGGACTGACCAGCAACTGGGATTCGCTACATCAAGTGCAATGATAATAGTTGCAATTCTTGGTCCATGGGTTGGGAGAAAATCAGACGGATCAGAAGGTAAAAAGAAACTCCTCTTATTTATGACAATAATGTGCATAACCTCAACTTTTTTATTGGGTACATTCTCTATACAAATATCTGTCTTGTTATTTGTTATATCCCTAATTGGCTTCAATTTGGGGTCAGTTGTTTACGATGCTCTTCTAATTTCTGTCAGTACAGAAGAAAATAGAGGAAAAATTTCTGGAATGGGTGTTGCTTTTGGATACATGGGTTCTTTGATAGGTTTTGGAGTTGCCACAGTTTTACAAAATTTTGGATATAGCTATGTTGAAATATTTAGATCAGTTGCCATATTGTTTTTAATATTTTCTTTGCCAGCATTTGTTTTTATCGAGGAAAAATTTGTAAGTGCGGAAAAAATTAAAATTAGTATTTTAAATTCATTAAATGTAGTTATAAAGTCTTGGAAACATTCGAGACAATACAAGGGTCTGACTAGGTTTCTTGTAGGAAGATTTTTCTATGCTGATGCCATAAACACACTTATCAGTGGTTTACTCGCAGTATATTTAGTTGAAGAAGCCGGATTAACTCCTGCAGATAGTCAAAACATCCTCGCATTAGCTATAGTGATTTCCATTATTGGTGGATATGTCTTTGGAAGAGCTGCTGATAAATACGGGCCAAGAAGATTAATTTTAATAAGTATATTTTGCTGGATTATTTCACTTTCTCTAGCAATTATTGCAACCGAATTTAATCAAATGTGGTTAATTTATGTTACTGGTGTTTTGGGAGGATTCAACATTGGTGGAATTTTTGCTGTTGACAGAGTATTTATGACTCGACTTTCGCCAAATAAACATCTTGGTGAATTCTATGGTTTGTACTCAACAATTGGGAGATTTGCTACTATATTAGGTCCGCTATTGTGGGGTTTCATAGTTGATGGATTAAATCTAGGAAGAAATGTTGCAATGGGATCACTTATTATATTATTGATGATATCTTTTTATATTATTTCTGGAGTTTCCGATAATAAAAACTATTAAAAAAAGAAAAACTTTTTTTTATTTTTGACTTCTTCTAACTGTTCTCTTGTATTTTTTAATTTTTCTCTTAGAAATTCTGCTTCTGCTTCTGCTTTTGCAGCTCTTTCTCTTGCTTCAGCCATTTGTTGGCTTGCCTCATGTAAATTTCCTAGTTGACTAAGGACAGTATTCCATGCATCTAATGGAACCAAAAGACTTTCCTCTTGAATGTCTTCATCAAGATGGCTATCTTCTGATGAATCTGAATCATTTTGTATACTTTTACTACTAATTTCGGAAGTTGAGTCTTTATCTTTTTTTAGAAAGTTATATTTTTCTTCCATTCTTTCTTCGTAACTTTTACTCATCTCTCAAAGCCTTTGCATAATCTTCAATAACCGGATACTCAAAACTGAATCCCTCTTTCAATAATTTCTCAGGTATTATTCTAAGGCTACAGAATATTAATCCATGTGCCAATTCAGACCCCATAAGTAAATTTATTGCAATCTGTGGTGCGGGTAATATTGAGAACTTTTTAAATACTTTTGCAAATCTACTTGAAAAATCTTTTTGAGTAACTGGAACTGGAGAAACAAAATTAACTGGTCCTGATATTGCATTGTTTTCAATACAAAACTTGTAAGCATTAACAACATCCTCTATTGAGATCCATGACCAATATTGATCTCCCTTTCCTAATGGACCAGATAAATTTAGTTTCGTTGTTAAAGTTATTAATTGTGTTGCAATATTGCCTTTGCCTAAAATAAATCCATTTCTAGCTTTGACAATACGAACATCTTTATGCTTTATATTTGAAAGAGGTAATTCCCATGCTTCTTCAGCAACCAGCTGATCAAAAGTTCCTCTGTTAAACTTTGTTGTTGACTCAGTTATAACTTCATCACCATGATCTCCATAAATAGTTGTTCCTGAAGCTGTTATAAATATTTTTGGATATGTTTCACTTTCATTGTAAGTTTTTACAAATAAATCAGAGGCCCATTTTCTAGACCAATAAATTCTTGATTTCTTTTCCTTATTCCACCTTCCTCCACTTAAAGGTAAGAAACCAAAAATATCTTTAGGAGCTAAAGACTCACCTGCTAAGTGAATAATCCCATCAAGAGTTTGAAATTTTTCTAAATCAATTTCTTGTTTTGATGGACTCCAAAAAATTTCATTATCAGCCTGAACATCTCTTCTAACAAATTTAAAAACTTCAAATCCATCTTCTTCAAGTTTTTTTACAAGCCTCTTACCTATAAAACCAGAAGAACCTGTGATGCCAATTTTCATTCTTCTTCACCATAAAAAATAAAAAAATTCTGTAATGTATCTTCCACATTTGAAGTGTCATTTCCTATGTTTCTTTGAAAATTAATTGTCACCATATTTGATTGAATAAATATTGTATCTATATCATCAATTTCTTGAAAAAGTTTTAAAGCTAGTTGTCCACTCACATCAGGGATTAATGAAGCTTCAGATATATTATTAAAAGTCATACCCTCTTGACCTGATACTGATCTATTTAAATCAAAAATTAAAGTTTTATTAATTTTTGTAGTTTTTACTTCAATAATTTGGCCCACTATACATCTCCTAAATTGTGTACTCTGATTAAATTAGTTGCTGCTTCAACATTTGGAGGTGTCCCAGCAACAACAATAACTCTATCACCTTTATTATATTTTTTTTCTTCTATAAGGAAATCATTTGCAGATTTGAGCATTTCAGAAAATGTTTCTTTTCTCTCAATTGGAAATTGGTTAACACCCCAAAGTATATTTAATTGATTTAGTGTTTTATCTTTAGTTGTAAATGTAATTATTTCAGCTTTAGGTCTGAAATTTGATATGAGTAGTGGAGTTTTTCCAGTTTCCGTAAAAGCCACAATAGCTTTTGCATCTATGTCGTCAGCAATTTGAACGGCTGCTCTTGCTAAAGTAGTTGTAAATGAATCTTCTTTCGAATCTTCCTTGGAAAGTAAAGATGAGGTATCATTTCTGGAATCTACTTCTTGACAGATAGCAGACATAACTTCTATAACTCTATTTGGATGATCACCTATCGATGTTTCTGCCGATAACATCACTGCATCTGAACCTTCCAATATAGCATTGGTTATATCTGTTACTTCTGCTCTTGTTGGCCTGTATGAAGATTTCATTGATTGAAGCATCTCTGTTGCAGTTATAGAAATTTTTCCTTTACTATTTGCAGCATCTAAAATTTGTTTTTGAACAAATGGTACTTGTTCTATCGGGAGCTGTACACCAAGATCACCTCTTGCAACCATAACTCCATCAGAAACTTGAAGAATTTCATCGATATTTTCTAAAGCAGTTTTTAACTCTATTTTTGCGATAATTTTTACATCTTTAGGAATCAGGTCTCTCACTGTTTGTATATCATCCTTATCTCTAACAAAAGAAACAGCTACAATATCTACATCCTGTTCTGTTCCAAATTTTAAGTGTTCAATATCCTGTTCAGTTATTGCAGATACAGATAATGCTGAATCTGGAAAAGCAACGCCTTGATTATCCCTTAATTCACCACCTATTAAGATTAAAGCTTTTAATTTATCTTTTTGTTTTTCAGTTATTTTGAGGATAATCTGACCATCATCAATAAAGACTCTATCATTAACACTTACATCTTTAAATAGATTTTTATAATTGACAAAAATTATTTCTTTTGAAGATTCTCTTTCTTTATTAGTTAAATTAATCTCATTACTTTTTTGCAATATTGTGTTTTTCACAACATGACCAGTTCGAATTTTTGGTCCCTGAATATCTTGCATTATGGCAACTTGTTTTTTAGAGGATCTCGCCCAATTTATAAATTGTTCATGGTCTTTTAAATTACCATGAGAAAAATTAATTCTCAGAACATTGACTCCTGAATTAATTGCATTATGAATTTTTTGCTCGCTGGCTAGGCTTGGGCCAACAGTCGCAATAATTTTTGTTTTTCTATCCATATTGATTAAATACTTTAATAGCATGGTATAACAAAATTTATAATATGAATAGCAATATCTTAATTGGAATACCTATAAAGAGTCTGGACAATCCAATGTCTAGACTCTCAGAAACTATTTCACTATTTGAAAGAAAAGAATTGCAATTAAATTTAATAAGGAACACTGTAAATTCGTTTAAAAATAAGCTTGTTGAAGTCTTCTTGATTTCCAATGATTTAGATATTGCAAAATTAGCTAATGAAATAGAAATTGGTATATTTAACTCAAAATCAAATGGATTGAATAATGAAGTTTCTGAATTTATAGAACTTGCAAATAAATATTCTTCTTGGGCTATTTGCCATGCTGACTTACCATATCTTACTAAATACAATATTTCAGTTTTTCTTCAAGAAATTGCAATTAATCAAATTGTGATCTCAAAAAGCTCAGACAATGGTACGCCATTAATTGGCGGTAATGTTTTTTTTAAAAATTTTAAATATGGAAAAAATAGTTTCAAAAAACATGTCTTAGAGCTTGAAAAATTGAATTTAAACTACAAACAAGTATTTAACAAAGAGCTATATTTTGAGTTAGATACGGAAGATGATTACATCGAGTTTTTAAAAAATTCACCCCGTTGGTATAAAAAAATATCAGATTAGCAGCCCCGACCGGATTTGAACCGGCGTTTCTGCCTTGAGAGGGCAGCGTCCTAGGCCTCTAGACGACGGGGCCTCTGCTCGGGGAGAAGGACTTGAACCCTCAACGATGGGACCAGAACCCATTGTGTTGCCAATTACACCATCCCCGAATGATTGCAGCCCCGACCGGATTCGAACCGGCGTTTCTGGGTTGAAAACCCAGCGTCCTAGGCCTCTGGACGACGGGGCCGTATAAATATTAAGAATAAAGTATTTTAATTATTAGTTGTTATAATTTTTCGATACTTTCAGCTAATCGGGCAATTACTGTATCTCTACCTAACGCAAATATTGATTCAAAGAGCGGTGGGCTAATTTTTGTTCCAGTGATTGATACCCGAGTTGCTTGAAATCCAACCTTTGTTTTTACATTAATTTCTTCTAGTAATTTTCTCATAGTCATTTCTATTATTTCTAAAGAAAAATCATTCAGTTTAATAAACTCTTCCCTTAATAAAAAAAGATAATTTTGTGCTTCTTCATTGTTAACATCTTGCCAATCTAATTCATCAATAATGAAAGGCTCATCTATCAAAAACATTACTTGCTCAGTCAGATCCGCTAAAGTTTCAATTCTTTCCTGAACTGATGGAAATATTTTTGACAATCTGCTTTTTTCCTCATCGAATAATTCTCTCTGTATATCCTTTTCAATTTGGGACAATGCAGTAACTTGGAAATCTTCAATGTTAGTGGAGCGGATATAAAGACCATTTAGCCATAACAACTTTTTCTCATCGAAGATTGCAGAATTTGGTAAGACATTTTTTAGGTCAAACTTGCTTATTGCGGTATTAATATCAAATTGTTCAACATCATTACCTGGAGACCATCCAAGTAAACATAGATAATTAAACATGGCATCACTTAAAATACCTTTGTTTCTAAAAGCTTCTACTGAGGTGTCACCGTGCCTTTTACTTAGTTTTTTTCCATCAGGACCAAACAATAAAGGAAGATGACAAAAATCAGGTAATGCAGCATCCATTGATTTCATTAGCATAATGTGTTTAGGAGTTGAAGAAAGTATGT
The DNA here is from genome assembly GCA_902625455.1 of uncultured Candidatus Actinomarina sp. Taxonomy (GTDB): domain Bacteria; phylum Actinomycetota; class Acidimicrobiia; order Actinomarinales; family Actinomarinaceae; genus Actinomarina. Next base: position 29,704 of record CACOBL010000007.1, read on the forward strand.
CTTCACCCCTAGCAATAATTGTTATTCCATAATCTACATCATCAACAGTTGATGCTAGATGATATGTTGGAGATTTGTCAGAACGTAAAATAACAAAATCTTCAACATCTGAAAGATTAAATGACATTTCGCCTCTAATGTAATCATTGAATTCTATTGAGCCATCATTGGGTACTTTAAACCTTATTGCACCATCATCTTCATAAGCTAAATTTTTACTTAAAAGATTTTCTGCAACATCCCGATATCGGTCAAATCTTGATGATTGTTTATAAGTATCATTAGAATCACCTACTTCAATTCCTTCATCCCAATACAAACCAAGCCATTTTAAATTGTCAGTTATATCTTTTTGATATTCGCTAGTACTTCTCTCTGTGTCTGTGTCATCAATTCGTACAAGAAAAGTACCATTATTTGCTTTTGCGTATAACCAATTAAATAGAGCTGTTCTTGCATTTCCAATATGTAACTGTCCTGTCGGTGATGGTGCAATTCTTAATTTCATCTACTTAATAGTATTGATTAAAGTTCCTATTGTCTCAATTTCAATTTTAATTTCATCGCCAGGTCCAACTTTAGATACACCTTCTGGAGTGCCTGTAAGAATAACATCACCAGGCAGTAGTGTCATGATTGAGGAAACAAAACATAAAATATCTCCAATACTAAAAATCATATCTCTGGTATTTCCATCTTGTTTCAGTTCATTATTAACAAAACACTTGATCGCCAATTCTGGGTTTTTTTCAAAATTTGTTTGAATAACTGGGCCTAACGGACAAAAAGTATCAAAACTTTTTGCTCGTGTAAAGTTACCATTAAAAGTCCCATCTTGACCCTGAAGCACTCTTTCAGACAAATCGTTAGCTATTGTATAACCAAGTACATGCTCCATCCAATTTTCATGAGTTAGATTTTTACTGAGCTTCCCAATAACAACTGCTAATTCTGCTTCATGGTCAACATGTTGGGCAATCTTTGGATAAATTATATTTTCACCAGTACCAATTACTGAAGTTGAAGGTTTATTGAAAAATACTGGATTATCTGGGGCTGTGTAGTCATGGACTCCAAGCTCAACAGCATGTTTTTCATAGTTTTTAGCTACTGCGGTTACCTTACTTGGTAGAACTGGAGCAAGAAGTTGTATCTCTTCAAGAGAATACTTCTCTTCAGTTGGTTCCCAGATGACTAAAGGTGAACCTTCATATCTTAAAACTTCACCATCAAGTAATTCACCGTAAAATATTTCCCCTTCAAATTTAGCCCTTACAATCTTCATTACACAAGTGTATAACTGTTAATTTTTTTCTTCTTGATTAGCATCAAAAAATTTTGAGAGATGTAATCCCTGGATGCTTTCTGAACTACATTTTTTTAAAGTTTCTGTATCTAAAACTCCAATATCAGAATCTGTAATTTTTAAAATTTCTATTACTTTTATTACATCACTTTTTGTAGGAGCTCTGCCAACCATGGAGGCCTGAAAGATTACTAAATTAGTTACAACTTTTGTTATCAACTTATGTTTATGATTATTTTTCCACATAGCAGTAAATGGTTTTATGAGTTTTAAAGCATAACCGCTATCTGGGCTAGGAATTGAGAATACTTCTTCATTTGGAGACTTCAATGGCTTGCGTGGAGAATCTTTTCCTTGACTTCTTGGAACTGGAAGATCTGAATTTTCTAAATTCTTTTTTGATTCAATTTGTATATTTGGCTGTTGACTCATTTAACTAAAGTAAGATAATGTAAAAAGTCTTCATTCTCTCCATTAACAATCTCTAAATATTTTTGTCTAATATTACCTGTAATTTCTCCAGGTTTACCATTTGCAATATCTTGATTATCTATTGAAACAACTCCAACAACTTCAGTAGCGGTACCTGTAAAAAATAATTCATCTGCATCTTTTAATTGTTCTTCGTTTATATTTGTTTCCTCAGTCTCTAAACCAAGATTACTTGCAATTTCTATTACAGTTTTTCTTGTAATGCCTCCTAGAGCTCCCGTTTCAATAGGCGGTGTATAAACTTTTCCATTTTTTATTAAAAATAAATTTTGACCACTCCCCTCAGCAACTACATCGTTGTCGCCAAGCATTATTGCATCATCATAGCCCTTTTCAACTGCATCAACTTTAGCTAGTGTAGAATTCATATAACCCCCTACCCCTTTAGCTGTTGGTTTAAAACTTTGTGGACTAATTCTTTTCCATTTAGATATGCATACCCTTACACCTTGGTTTCCTGCATCATCTCCTAAATATGCTCCCCAATTCCAAGCTGCGACAGAAACATAAACTGGAACACTTTTTGGCAATAATCCCATCTCTCCCTCTCCAAAAAACACCAAAGGTCTTATGTATGCTGAAGATAAATTATTCAAATGAACTGAATCCTTTATTGCACTTGTGATAATTTCTTTGTCATATGGTATTTTTAAATTATATGCTTCAGCCGAATCAAACAATCTATTAACATGATCTGGCAATCTAAAAATTGTTGTACCAATTTTTGAATCTCTTGCTCTTATACCTTCAAAAACTCCAGTTCCATAATGTAGAGTGTGGGACATTACACTTACGTTTGCATCCTCCCAATTAACAAATTCACCATTTAGCCATATAAGATTTGATTTTTCCATTATTAATAACAAATACTACACCTTTTTGTAAATCAAGCCATAAAAAATACTATTATTCAAATGTGAAGAGATTTCTAGCTTCGGGTTTCGGTGTAGGACTTTTTTGGAAAACATATTTTGGTGATAAAAAAGGAGGTGGCACACTAGCTTCTTTTTTATTTGCTCTTGTTACATATATTTTCAATTTAAATGTTCTTGAATTATCAATTTTATTTATTGTGTTAGTAATTATTTATCTTGTATCAGTTGATGATAAAGAAGCAAGCGAAGATCCTAGCTGGATAACACTAGATGAAATAGTAGGAATGAGTCTTGTTACAGTAGCATCTCCATCAAGATTATTACCTCTGTTAGCAGGATTTTTAGTTTTTCGATTGAGCGATATTATGAAACAACCAAAATTTGTTAAAGAGCTTGAAAATTACCCCGGTAAGCTTGGTGTTCTTTATGATGATTTGGGTGCTGGTTTAATGGGGTTATTGTCTGCAACAATCGTTAATCAAATTATAAATTTAACTCTTTAGATAGTATTTCTTTTGCCATTCCTGGATTGATACTTCCACCTGAGCTTTTAATTATTTGACCAACCATAAAACCTACTAACTTATCTTCTCCATTTTTTATTCTTTCAACAATATCTTGATTGTTATCAATAATTTCGTTTACTATTTTTGAAATAGCAACTTCGTCATTTTCTTGATATAAATCAAGTCTTTTTGCTATCTCATCAGGAGTTGTATCCATTTGGATTAATTCCTCCAAAATTACTTTTCCTGAAGTGAATGAAATTTTATTTTCATCAATTAATTTAATAACGTCTGATAATAAATTTGCCGAAAACCAATTTGGTAGCGATTTAATTTCTAATTTACGCATCTGTCCCTGCAATTCCCCGGTAATCCAATTGAATGATGCTTTAGAGTCTTTAGTATTGTTAAATACTTCAAAATAAAGTTCGAAAATCCACTTTTCGCTTTTACTTAAAACATTTGAATCTGAAAGACCAAGACCGGTCTCCATAAGCTTATTTCTATTTTCATGAGGTAATGATGGGAGACTTTCTTTTACTTGATTTATAAATTCATCGGGTAGAACCATATTAGGAATGTCAGGATCAGAAAAATAACGATAATCTGCACTGCCTTCTTTTGATCTCATTGAAGTTGTAGTTTCTTTACTTTCATCCCAATGTCTTGTTTCTTGAATTATTATGTCACCATTTTCCAGAGCTGATGACTGTCTTTTGATTTCAAAATCTATAGCTCTTTCAAGAGAACGAAGTGAATTCATATTTTTAATTTCAACCTTTGTACCTAACTCATTACTTTCTGATGGCGCAACAGAAATATTTGCATCAAATCTTAAATTGCCTTTTTCTAGTTTTCCTTCTGATATTTCTAACTCAATTGCAAGTTGTCTTAATTCTTCAATGTATGCAACTGCCTCTTTGGAAGATTTGATTACAGGCTTTGTGACAATTTCTACAAGAGGAATACCTGATCTATTGAAATCGAGAGAAGTACTTGTAGCAGAATCAATCCTTCCAGAACCTTCATGTGAAGATTTTCCAGTATCTTCCTCCATATGAACTCTTTCAATTTCAACATAATCTTTTTCATTATCAATAACTATCTCTAAATTTCCATTTTCTCCTACTGGTAAATCAAACTGAGAAATTTGATAATTCTTTGGTAAATCAGGATAAAAATAATTTTTTCTATGAAACATTCCTTTTTTAGTTATTGAACATCCAGTTGCTAATGCAAGTAACGTAATGTAACGTATAGCTTTTTCATTTGGAACAGGTAAAGCTCCTGGTAAACCAAGACAAGTTGGACATAAGTTAACATTTGGTTCTTCGGTATCAACTACTCTGCATCTACAAAACATTTTTGTATTCGTATTAAGTTCGATATGCGTTTCAATTCCAATAGTTGGTTTTAAATTCATTATTTTGACCAACCCTCCGGAGTGCTATTAAATTCAAGTTCCTTTTCTAACATTTCGGAAAAATCTAATAATGAATTATCTGTCAAAGGCTTACTCATTATCTGAACGCCTAGAGGTAGATTGTTACTACTAAGACCAGTTGGAATACTTATAGCTGGTAGGCCGGCCAGATTTGCAGGAATAGTGCATAAATCAGACATATACATTTCCAATGGATTGTTTGTTTTTTCTCCTGCCTTGAATGCCTCAGTTGGTGTAGTTGGTGATATTAAATAATCGCATTCTTTAAAAATAGTTGAGAATTCATCTACCATTTTTTTTCTTGCACGAAGAGCCTTACCATAATATTCGTCATAATAGCCTGCAGATAATGCGTAAGTGCCTAGAAGGATTCTACGTTTTACTTCATCTCCAAAACCCTCAGCTCTTGTTTTTTCCATCATTTCATAACTTGTTTTTCCATCAACTCTTAATCCATATCTAACGCCATCAAATCTTGCTAAATTTGCAGAACATTCTGCTGGAGCAATTAAATAATAAATGCTTATTGATAGTTTGATTAACGGTAAAGAAACCTCCTTTATGTTGTATCCTTTTTGTTTAAGAATGTCTATGACTTTTTCAACTTCCTTTTTAGATTCCTCAGAAATTCCATCCTCCATAAGTTCCTTAACAATCCCAATTGTTGCATTTTTTTCAAATGGTAATTCAATTTGCTCATCATTTATCGATGTAGAGTCTAAACTATCATGACCTGAAATTGCAGAATAAACAATTCTCGCATCATCAACACTTTTTGAAATAGGGCCAATTTGGTCCAAAGACGAAGCAAATGCAACCAAGCCATATCTAGAAACAGAACCATATGTTGGCTTAAAACCAACAAGACCACAAAAAGATGCTGGTTGTCTAATCGAGCCTCCTGTATCACTTCCTAGAGCTGCGATAGAAGACCTTGAAGCAACAGACGCTGCTGAACCTCCTGATGATCCACCTGGAACATAATCAGTATTCCATGGGTTTCTTGTAAGACCAAATGCTGAGTTCTCAGTAGAAGAGCCCATCGCAAATTCATCTAAATTAGTTTTTCCAGTATAAATTGTTTGTTCAGTATCTAATTTTGAGATTACAGTTGCGTTATACGGGGATACAAAATTTGAAAGCATCTTTGAAGAACAGGTAGTTTTTTCATCTTTAATATTGATATTATCTTTTATTGCTAAAGGTATTCCATCTAATAATCCAACATTTTCAGATTTGGAAAATCTTTCATCAGATTTTTTTGCCTTATCTAGATTAGTTTCTTCAAAAAGACTTAGGTGAGCATGTAAAGCCGCTTCTGAACTTGCTGAACGATTGAATATCTCAGAGTAAAGTTCTGAAGGTTTGGTTTTTTTAGTAATGAAAAGTTTATTAAGTTCACGAATTGATAAATTTAACAGTTCCATGATTATTCCAGTGAAGGTGGGACTATAAACTTACCATCTGAAACTTTGGGAGCATTGCTCATTGCTTCGTCATGAGTTAAAGAAGGTTTTTCAGTATCTTCGTCTAATGCTAATACTTTCTCGAGTGGATGAATATAAACGTCCTCTATATTCGTATCAAGCTCTAAATCGCTAAGTGCTTGAACATGTTCAATAATTACACTTAAGTCATTGCTAAGTTTTTCTTTTTCATCGTCACTTAAAGATATTGATGCTAGTTTTGCAATATTTGTAATATCAAATTTTTTGCTCACTGTAGTCTCCTTAAAAAATTCATAAGTAATTCATATGATTCTAATAGTTGTTTCTTACTAACATGCTCATCAGCAGTATGAGCAAGAAGTGGGTCTCCAGGACCAAAATTTACTGAAGCAATTCCATGACCGTAAAATCTTGCGATATCTGTCCATGCTTGTTTTGGATTAGGAGATAAACCTGTAGAGGATATAAAATTTTTAATATTTGAATTCTCTATATTCGGCATTGCACCTTCCGAGCTTGATGTAATTTCAATTTCACCGAATTCAGAAAACATATTGTTAATAAAATTTTGAGCATCATCGTTTGTCATTTCTGGAGAAAACCTAAAATTAATATTCAATATTGCTTCGTCTGGAATAACATTGTTTGCTATTCCTGAAGAAACTTTTGTGATTGATAAAACTTGTTTGAACTCTAGTCCCTCAATATCAAGTAAAGTTATTTCATTATCTGATACTTTTTTTGATATATCTCCAATTTTATAAATTGGATTTTCTCCAACCCACGGTCTTGCAGAATGTGCAGCTATACCTTTTAATTTTATATTTGCATTTAGTGTTCCAAGACATCCAAGTTCAATCTCGCAATTTGTAGGCTCTAAAATTATTGAGAATTCTAAATTTTTGTTACTTAAAATTGTCGGCATTAAATCTCCTAAACCATTCATTTCGTAAGGTCCCTCTTCAGCTGTGTAGAATACACCTATTATGTCTTGATTTTCTTCAACTAATGAATGCAGAATTATAGATATCCCTCCTTTCATATCAACAGATCCCCTGCCAGGAATTAAATCTATATCATCAAATTTTAATTTTTGAGTTTTAGACAATGGGACTGTGTCAACGTGCCCTACCAAAGCTATTTTTTGTGAAGAATTTTTAGGGATTGCAATGATTCCACCATCATTTCTTATGAGCTCGCCAGAAAAATTATTTTTTGATAGAAATTCTTCAATAAAATCTAAAATTAATACTTCATCTCCTGTGACTGAGCTAATGTTTATTAATTTTTGAAGTGTAGTGTCAACGCTCAAACTTCAACCCCAAATGTGCGAAGTGCGTCATTCAAAGAAGTTTTCTCATCAGTTGACTCTTTTCTTGTGCCAATTATTAATGCACATGGTGTATTAAAAACTCCACTAGGAAATTTTTTTGGTCTTGAACCTGGTATGACTACAGAATTTTCAGGAACTTCTCCTTTAATTTCAATAGGTTCAGGCCCAGTAACATCAATAATTGGAGTGGTTCCAGTAATGGTTACATTGGCACCAATGACCGCTCCTTTTTTAACTCTGACTCCCTCAACAATAATTGACCTCGAACCAATAAAAGCATTGTCTTCGATAATTACAGGCATAGCTCCTGGTGGCTCTAGAACTCCCCCAATACCAACTCCACCAGATAAATGAACATTGCGGCCAATCTGAGCACAAGATCCAACTGTTGCCCAGGTATCGACCATAGTTCCTGAACCAACATAAGCGCCGATGTTCACAAATCCAGGCATTACAACAACACCTGGTTCACAAAATGCACCATAACGAACTACTCCTGGTGGTACAACTCTAATACCTAAATCTTTGTAATTCTTTTTTGGTTCTAATTTATCGTAATAAATCAAGTCATTGGCACTTATTTCTTTTAAATTTCTTATTGAAAAAAATAATAAGATTGCATCTCTCACCCACTCATTTAAAGACCACTCTCCATTTTCGTTATTTACAACTCGAATATTTCCATTATCTAATTCTTTAATTGTTGTTTCTATGTTTAGAACATCATTATCTGATAAGTCATCTAAATTAATTTTTTCAATATTTTCTTGTAAATTTTTGTATTTCACTTTGGTCTCTTTTTATTTCCTCGATAGTATTTTAATGTATGACTAAGAACACTTATAGATTTATTATTCTTTTATTAACAGCATTGCTATTCCTTGTTATTTGGTGGGGTGTTTCATTTTCACAAAATAACAACGAGGAAATAGAACTTCCTAGTGCTCTTGAGAACATATATCCGCTACCTTATGACCAAGTTCCTCAACAAGTTTCACTAGAGATTGATTTTCCTGTCGGTTATGAATTAACTTTAATTGTTGATAATTATATTATTCCTAAAGAAGAAATTCAATATGTTGAGGCTACCGGTGTTTATATTTGGAAACCTGGTCCTAACAAAGCCTTTGAAACATGGGGTCCCGGAAAACATAATGTTCGAATTATTTGGGATACTATTTCTGGTTTACCTGATTACGGTGAATTTGAATGGGAATTTACTACTTATTAATTAATTCCTCAAAATCCTTTTCACTTATTGTTTTAACTTTTAGATTTTCAGCTTTTTTATATTTAGATCCAGGATTTTCACCAAATACTAAATAATCTGTATTTTTTGAAACTGAAGTTGTTACGATTCCACCAAAATCTTCAATTATTTTTGTTGCATTCTGACGAGAATAATTAGATAACGTACCAGTCAATACAAATGTTTTTCCACTTAATTTTCCAATATTATGATTAATCTTTTTAGAAACACTAAAACCTATATCTTCTAAATTTTTAATTAATAATTGATTTGTTTTTTTTGAATACCATTCATTTAAAGAATTGGAAACGCTTTCAGAAATTCCATGAATATTATTAATTTCTTTACTGGTGGCACTAAAAATATTTTTAATCGAACCAAAGGTATTGATTAGAAGTTTAGAAGTTTGTTTACCTACATACCTAATTCCAAGAGCTGATAATACTTTTTCTAAATCAGAATTTTTAGATTTTTCAATTGCATCCAATAAATTTTTAGTCTTTTTTTCTTTCCACTGTGGTAAAGAAATAAGCTGTTCAAAAGTTAACGAATAAAAATCTTCGTAGTTCTCTACAAGTTGATTCGAAATTAGTGTCTCGACAGTTTCTCTCCCCAAACCTTCAATGTCAAGACCAGATTTTGATCCAAAGTAAATTAACATTTCCTTTTTAGAAAATTTACAATCGTAACCACCTGAACACCTTGGTACTTTTTCATCTTTTACATACTCGATATCAAAATCACCACATGGACATCTCTTACCAAGAGACCACTCAATCTCACTCCCACTTCTTCTCTCTGGTATAGATGCAACAACTTCAGGTATTACATCTCCAGCACGTCTTACAATAACATAATCATTTATTCTTAAATCTTTTCTACTTATTTCATCTGGATTATGTAAAGTTGCAAATGAAACAAGTGCGCCCCCTACATTGATTGGATCAAGGACTGCAACAGGAGTTACTGCACCAGTTCTTCCAACTTGTAATTTGATATCTATCAATTTAGTTGTTTGCTCTTCAGCGGAAAATTTATAAGCTAACGCCCATCTCGGAGCTTTGGATGTATAACCTAAATTATCTTGAACTAAAGTAGAGTTTACTTTTAATACCGCACCATCAATTTGATATTCATAGTCATTTCTATCCTCATCTATTTCCCTTAATAACTTATTGATTTCGTCAATATTGTTTGCAATTTTTACATTATTTACATTAAAACCCATTGAATCTATCAACTTAATTTGATCGTGATAATTATCAACAGTTGATCCATCATGTTCAATTATTTGATAGGCTAATAGTCTCAAATCTCTTTTTGAAGTTATTTCTGAGTCTTTCTGCCTTAAAGAACCTGCTGCTGCATTTCTAGAATTTATAAATTCAGATATTCCCTCTGAGCGAATATTTTTGATAGTTTCTTTTTCACCCTCAGATAATTGAGATTTTTCTTTACTTGTTAATTTATCCAAAGTTTCTTTGTCTTTTCTTTTTTGTTTATTTAATTCTTCAAAACTTTTTTTAGGCATAAATATTTCGCCTCTAATCTCAATCTCTCCTTTTAAACTTTTTGAAAGTAGTAAAGGTATATTTTTAATAGTTTTAATGTTATGTGTTACATCTTCTCCTACTATGCCATCTCCTCTTGTGAGGCCACGTACTAAAAATCCATCATTGTAAAAAAGAGAAATTGCAAGGCCATCAATTTTTGGCTCGACAGAAATTGGAAATATACTTAAATCTGTTATTTTTTCAATTTTTTCTATCCACTTATTTACGTCTTCAATATTTTCAGAGTTATCAAGACTATACATTCTTTGTTTATGGGCTACCGCCTGAAACGCTGTATCTGGTGTACCTGTGACTCTTTGAGTCGGTGAGTAAGCAAAAATTAAATTAGGATTTTTATTTTCAATTTCCTTAAGTTCATTAAATAATTTATCATATTCGCCATCAGACATTTCAGGAGAATTTAATACGTAATATGCATGTTCTGCTTTGCTGAGTTTATTAATTAATTTTTTTACGTACTCTTCATTCATTTATATTTTCCAATATTTTAGATGATATCCTGCCTCCGCCAATTAATTTGGTGTCATTGTAAATAACTCCAAATTGTCCTGGAGCAACACCTAATGTAGGTTCATAAAGTTCGATCTCAAATATAGAATCATCGATTTTTTTTAACTTGCATGGAATGTCATGTGAGTTGTATCTAGTTTGAATTGAGAGATTTTCATATTCTTCACCATTTACGAATGAAACATCTTCAATAATAAATTTCTTTGTGGTGAGATCAGCCTTTGAACCTATAAAAACTTTATTATTTTCAACATCAATTTTTGTTACATATTTTGCTTGGCCTTGACCACCCGGAATTCCCTTACGTTGACCAACTGTAAATTGATGCACACCTTCATGAGTTCCAATTACATTGTTGTTCTTATCGACTATATTTCCACCTGATGAAAAATCAATTCGACTGCTTACAAAATTTCTGTAATCTTTTTTTCCTACAAAACATATGTCTTGGCTATCTTTTTTAAATGCAGTTTTCAGACCAAGTGAAGCAGCTATTTGTCTTACTTCAGGTTTTGAAATAGTTCCTAATGGAAAGTCTATTTTAGAAAGAATATCCCCGGTAAGCATATGTAAAACATATGATTGATCTTTTTCTAAATAATCTGCTTTGTGAAGTTCAAAAGTATCATCATTTGAAACTATTTTTGCATAATGACCAGTAGCAACCTTTTCACAGTTAAGTTTTTTTGCCTGATCAATAAAATGATCAAACTTAACAGATCTATTACATTCAACACAAGGATTTGGTGTAAGACCTTGAGAATACATATCAACAAAATTATCGATTACATTTTCAGAAAATGATTTAGTGTAATCTAAAACATAATAAGGAATATCAAGTTTTGCAGCTACTTTTCTAGCGTCCTCTGAATCAGCAGCCGTACAGCATCCAGTCTCTGGCATTTCACCATTCGGTCCTTCCCATAATTTCATAGTCACACCAATGACATCATGGCCTTGAGATTTTAATAAGCCAGCGACTACTGAGGAATCTACTCCTCCACTCATTGCTACTAAAATTCTCATAATATTTCCCTTACTGTATTTATTACAATTTCTGATGCATGCTTCCCATCACCTTTTATGGTATTCCAGCCAAAACTAAAACGTAAATGACTGTTTATGTCAACATCCGGAACATTCATAGCAACTAATACATGAGAAGGCTTTTGAGCACCACTAGCACAAGCAGATCCTCTTGAGACACCTAGTCCTTTCAAATCAAGTGCCACCATTAAAGTCTCTGAATTAACATTCTTGAATTGTATATTTGAAATATGACATAATCGATTAATCTTTTCTCCAACAATCTTTGCTTCCAATGCATTTTTTATTTCACTTTCAAAAATTTGTCTCTCTTGTAATATTTTTTTCTTTTCAGATTCAAAATTATCTTGATGTTCCTTCAAGGCAGCAGCAAGTCCAGCTACTCCAGAAACATTTACTGTTCCAGCCCTTTTTTCTAATTCTTGTTTTCCTCCGTGAAAATAATTTGGGAGTTTATATTTTGAACTTAAAAACATAATTCCAATTCCTTTTGGTCCCCCTATTTTATGTCCTGAAACTGCTGCACTATCAATTCCTAACTTATGAAAATCTAGTTTTTCAGATGAAACTGCTTGAACTACATCAGAGTGAAATAAAATTTCTGAATTTTTAGATTTTACTTCTTTAGCTAATTTTTCTATTTGCTGTACAACTCCTGTCTCATTATTTGCATACATTAAAGAGGCAACTGATGTATTGTCATTGCAATTATCTAAAAAATCTTCGATGTCTACCTGACCATCTTTATTGCAATTAGCAAAGCTTACTTCATGACCTTGGTTTTCGAGCCACTCAGCTGATGCTAATACAGCTTCATGTTCAATTTTTGAAGTTACTAAATTTTGATTTTTTTTAGTATCAATAAAAGGTGCTTTTATTACCCAGTTGTCCGCTTCTGTACCTCCACTTGTAAATGTAATTTCACTTGGAGCTGCACCAAAATAGCTTGCTATGAAATCTCTTGATTCCTCAAGTAAGTTTTTTGCTCTTCTTGACAACTCATGTCCACCTGCAGAATTTGCGAAAGCAAATTCTTCTGCATTTTTAAATGCTTCAAAAGCACTGTCACGCATTGGCGTCGTAGCCGCATGGTCCAAATAAAGATAATCATTTCTTTTCATATATATATTTATTTTACTTATGAACTAATATTGTTTAACAAGCAATGAGTAAAAGAATAGAAACTTCAATTATTATTGATAAACCACTAGATATAGTTTGGCAAGAAGTAAAAGTCATGGAAAACCATGTAAATTGGATGGAAGATGCCATAAAAATAGATATTCTTTCAGAAAACAATTCAGGAATTAATACAAAAATGAATGTCTTAACTAAAGTAGGCCCAATAAAATTAGTTGATACTATCACTGTTATTGAATGGAAAGAGAAGGAATCAATTGGAGTTATTCATCAAGGTATTGTTACAGGAATAGGCATTTTCTATCTTAATGAATTAAACGATTCTCAAACAGAATTTAAATGGGAAGAAACTTTAAAATTTCCTATTTATCTAGGGGGTGTCATCGGAGAGTTCTTTGGTGCTTTTGTTTTAAAATACATTTGGAAAAAAAATCTTAAAAATTTGAAAGAAATAATCGAATGAAAAAAATAAGTTTTTTAGTTTTATTTACTTTATTATTTTCATTCTGTAGTTCAACAAATACGGAAGCCGTTGATGAAGAACCAGAAAGCGGCGACCAAATTATATTTACAAAAGGTTTAGGAAAATCTACATCTGAATATGTATCGAATTGGAATAAATTAATTTCAGAAATTGCAAATGATGAAGATACAGTTTTATATTTTTCTATCAATCCTGATGAAGTAAGGTGGGCCAGTCCTGAACAGACAGTTCTTTTTTATCAGTTTGGTAAATTAGAAGAAACACCGGTATCATTTGCTATAAATTTAATAGTCGAAGCTGATATCGTTACAAGTGTTGAGTTCTTTTCACCAGTTGTAAGTGATGAGACTGCATCACAAAGAACAAAATTATTTTTTTTAATTCTTATTGCAATGGCTGATGACACATTAGATAAAGAAGGAAGAGAATCAGTACTAAGTAAATTGGGTTTGTATGATGAAGTTTCTACGCCTGATCAATTAGGTGGAAGTTTGACTTTGAATAAAATTCAATACGTTATCGAACCCTTGGTTGACAAAGGATTATTGATAGGTCTTAATTTTTATACCAGTCAAATCGATTAATTAGGTTGCTATAACCTCAACGACTCCTGGTACTTTATCTTTAAGAATTCTTTCAATTCCACTTTTTAGAGTAGCAATTGACAATGGACAGCCTTGACATGCTCCAAGCATTTCAATATTTACAACACCGTCATTTACTGAAGAAAGCTTAATATCGCCACCATCGGCTTGAACAGCGGGCCTTATATACTCTATCGTATCATTCAAAACTTCCATATCTATTTCAGAATTTGGGTCTCTATCTTTAACTTCTGGAAACTCTAAATTTGTCATAACCTAATTATATTCAATTTCACTACCAATAGAACTCAGTAGAGAGACAATATTTTCATATCCTCTTTCAATATGGTCTACTCCTGATATAGTTGACTCACCATCTGCTTGTAAAGCTGCGATTACAAGGCTTGCTCCAGTTCTAATATCCGTAGAGTGGACCGGTGCACCAGATAGTTTTTCCACACCTTTTATCATCGCATGTTGCCAACCTATTTGTATATCAGCACCCATTCTTTGTACTTCAGGAATCCACTGAAAGCGTTGATCATAAACATTTTCAGTAATAATCGATGTTCCATCTACTTTTAATAATAAAGATCCAAAAATTGGCTGCAAATCAGTAGCAATCCCAGGGAATGGAAGTGTTGAAATATCTATTGGAGAAAGCTTTTTTGGTGATTCAACCTCAATGTAATCATCACCAGTTTTAAATTTGGCTCCAATCTCAGCAAATTTTTTGATTTCCATTGGTAGATGATGTGGATTGATTCCACTTATTTTGCCGTGTCCATATGTTGATAAGAATGCTGCAATGTATGTTCCTGCAACTATACGATCACCAATTACTTTATGATTTGTACTATTTAATGAATCTACTCCATTAATTATAATTTCACTAGTTCCTTCACCTGTTATATCGGCACCCATATTTTTTAACATAGTTATGAGATCTACTACTTCAGGTTCCCTTGCAGCATTTTCAATAACAGTTGTTCCCTCCGCAAGTACTGCAGCTAAAAGAGTATTTTCAGTGGCTCCAACAGATGCATATGGTAAATTAATTTCAACACCTTTTAAACCGTCAGTTTTACCAATTAGAACTCCATGATCTAATTCAAATGTCGCTCCCATTTTTTCAAGTGCCTCAATATGCATCTTTACAGGCCTTGGTCCAAGTTGATCACCTCCTGGAAAAGCAATTTTTGCCTCTCCTTTCCTAGCAAGCAATGGGCCAAGTACAATAATTGATGCTCTCATTTTTTGTACAATTTCATATGGTGCTTCAACGGAAATATCTTTAGGTGACACTATCTCAAGGGTTTTACCCTCCAAGCTTGAAGTAATACCTAATACACTTAGTACATCTTGCATATAAAATACATCAGCAATATTAGGAACGTTTTCAATTTTGTATTTGCCTTCACAAAGTATTGGAAGAATCATTTGCTTAAGGACTGCATTCTTTGCACCAGAAATTTCTACTTCTCCAGTTAATTGATTGTTACCTTTTATTTGAATACTTTTTTCCACTAACATTGATACTACTAATTTAACAACTGTAATGGTTAACTATGTTTGATTCACTTGAGATAATAAAAGAAAATAGTCACGAAGAAGTGTCTTTAAAATTGCATGAGTTGATTGCAGAGTTTTTAAAAGATAATAAGGAGTTCAATCTTGGTTTATCCGGGGGTAGTACACCGAAATTTTTCTATCAAACCTTTGCTGAATCCTTTAAAGAAAATAGTGAAATTTCATTATGGACTATAGATGACAGACATGCTCCACTTAATAGTGAAATTTCTAATCAAAGAATGATTAATGCAATATTTAGTCAAACAAAAATGAACATTTTAGAATTACAATTTAATGAAGACCCAAACACATCTGCAGAGCAATATTCAAAATTAATATTATCAAAAATTCAAAAATTTAACAGTGCAATTTTGGGAGTCGGAAATGATGGCCACATAGCTTCTTTATTTCCTAACACAAGTGCAATGAACGATAAGTCAATTGGATTTGTAGCCAACGAAGTAAATATATTGAGCAAATGGAGAATTACATCAACCTTTCAATTACTTTCAGAAATTGAGAATATATATCTATTAGTTACTGGTGAAAAAAAATCTGATATTTTGAAAAAAATTGGAAAAGATAACGGATTACCAGTAAATCAGTTAATTAAAAATCGAAAAAAAACTACACTTCTTACAGACCAAAAAATATAAATTCAATATAATTAAGTCAGAGTCGCCTTTGTGTCAGTTTGAACCACTACACTAATCCTTCTACCCTGTTGGATGGTGACTCTATTGTTTTTTAAGGATTTTTAATTGAAAATTATAAATTATCTTCAAATGCTTTTAACCTCAGCACTCTGGGGTTCCTCTTTTTTAATGATGAAATATGCATTAATTGATTTAAACCCTTTTCAGATTTCTTTCTACAGGATTCTTATTGGTATGATTTTTATAAATATTATTTTTATTAAGAAGACTCCTTTTCCCAAAAAAAACCATAAAAATTTAGCACTGATTGGAATGCTATGGATGGCTCTCCCATTTTATTTATTTGCAAAAGCTGAAGAAACTATTTCCTCTAGCTTAGCTGGTTTAATAAACGGCTCTACTCCAATATTTGTTGGATTAATTGCTGTCTTGATTTACAAAGAAAATATAACAAAAATGCAAAAATTTTATTTGGGTCTTGGATTTGTTGGAATTTATCTTGTTTCTTTTGGATTAAGTAATTTTTTAAATGATTTAAACATTGGTGCGTTGTTAGCTTTAATTGCTTCAATTAGTTATGGATTTGCAGCAAATATAGTTCAGCCATTAATTAAGGATTATGGAGCGATTCCAACATTAAAGATTTCATTAAGATATGCAACACTGTTTTCATTAATTATGCTCCTACCTAATTCAAACATTTCATTGCCAAGTATTTCTGACTCATTATTCCCTATCTTGTTGTTAGGTGTTGGTAGTAGTGGTATTGCTTTTGTATCATTTTATAGTTTAATCAATGATGTTGGGGCAGTAGCAGGGTCAATAACTGTTTACATTATTCCAATTTTTTCAACCATTTTTGGATTTGTTTTTCTGAACGAATACACCAACAATATCCAACTTATCGGTATCGTGATTGTTATAATTTCTGCTTATAGGTTTTCAAAAATTAAAAATTAATTTTTGGTTGAACAAACAGTCCCTCTGAAACTGCAGCCAACTCTTCAGTATCAAGATAGAGTTCAGCTTTATAAACAGATCCTTTTTCTGAAACTGAATCTCTCCATGCTTTAGCAGTAACGTATTTATAATTTGCTGTAACAGGTCTTATGTATTTTGCTGAAAAAGATTTTGTAACTACTCTTTCTCCCAAAAGCCAGCTTAAAGGGCCCATTGTTACATCCATATATGAATCAATAATCCCTCCTAATGTTGTCTCCATGGGATTGAAATATTTAGATTGGACTGGGAATTTACAAACTAAATACTCCTCTTCTTTATTAAAATCTATAAACTCTCCTTGAAGTTCAATGTATATTTTTGGTGTGGGTAATGAACCCCAAGTTTTATCTTCCATAACTTTTCTATTTTAATGAAATTAGCTACTTTGACATAATCAAAGTAGCTAATACAGGGTATGAATGATTTAATCTTAAATTCTTAGTGAGACAAATTTTATGTACCTTTTGGATGCCAAACAGTTTTGGTCTCTAAAAATGGAAGAATTGAAGAAATTCCATCTTCAGAAGGCATATTTATGATTCTTTTTACAGAACTTGAAGCATTTTCTTGAATTTTTTTTAAGATTTCATTAGGAATTATTTTACAAATTGAAACTAAATTAATCTCAACATGTTTACTAACATCTTCAAAAATTTTTTCAAACTGACCAGAAAGTATATTTAATGAACCGGGAGGAAAGTCAGAATTGTTTATATCTTCAGCAAACTTAAGTGCAATAATTGATGATTCTTCTGAAAATGATATTACGGAACATCCAACTGTTAAAGGTTGAATGATGCTGTTTAATAAAGAAGTTAATGAATTGCTATCACTGTTTAAGGAAAAAACTACTCCAATTGGATTTTGATGTGAAATATTAAAGTATTCACCATTTACTGGGTTTAAATTTCCTGATACTTGTTCCCACTTGTCAGCTAAGCCTGCATACCAAACAATATTTTCGATTGCAGTTTCTACATCTTTTTTGGCCTGATTTTTTGTACTACCACCTAAAACTAAAAGATCAATATAGCTATCTTTATGACCTTCTATCATTTCAGATAGACGATATAAAATTTGAGTCTTTGTATAAGGGCTAATCTCACTCCACTTTGCAAATCCTGCTTTTGAAGAAGTTACTGCATCTCTAATATCTTTTTTTGAGGTTAAAGGGACCTCAAAAGAATCGTTTTTTAAATTTAAAGTAAACGTTTTGCCTGACTCAGATCTGATATATTTACCCCCAACATAATTTTTGTAAGTTTTTTTTATTTCAATCATGACTCTGCCTTCAAATAAGAGAGAAGGCCTTGCCTACCGCCCTCTCTGCCAAATCCAGATTCTTTATAACCACCAAATGGAGATGCTGGATCAAACTTATTAAAAGTATTTGCCCAAACTACTCCTGCTTGAAGTCTGTCAGCAGTCCATAATATTTTTGAGCCTTTCTCGGTCCATACTCCTGCAGATAGCCCATACTCAGTGTTGTTTGCTATCTCTATTGCCTCTTGCGGAGTTCTAAATGTTAGAGTTGTTAGTACAGGGCCAAAAATTTCTTCCCTTGCGATTGAATACGAAGGCTGGACATCTGTGAATAAAGTTGGTTTAAACCAAAATCCATTGCCAGGAAGTTCGCATTCAGTTTGAAAAATCTTTCCACCATCTGAAACCCCTTCATTTACTAGTCCTTCTATCTTATCTAACTGCTCTTTTGAATTAATAGCACCAATATCTGTGTTTTTATCCAAAGGATTACCTACTCTTAGTGTTTGCATTCTTTTTTCTAATTTTGCAACAAATTCATCATGAATTGATTCTTGAAGCAATAACCTGCTTCCTGCACAACAAACATGTCCTTGATTAAAAAATATACCGTTAACAACACCTTCAACAGCTTGATCTATTGCTGCATCTTCATAAATAATATTTGCTGCTTTTCCTCCAAGCTCTAAAGTCAGACCTACATCTCGTCCTGCTAAAGATTTTTGAAT
Organism: uncultured Candidatus Actinomarina sp.; assembly: GCA_902625455.1. Taxonomy (GTDB): domain Bacteria; phylum Actinomycetota; class Acidimicrobiia; order Actinomarinales; family Actinomarinaceae; genus Actinomarina. The sequence continues at coordinate 48,917 of CACOBL010000007.1, forward strand.
TGATTTACCAACTTGAGTTGACCCTGTAAATGCAATTTTATTGACATCTTTATGGTTTACAAGTAACGAACCTGTGGTGCCATCTCCAGTAATAATATTTACAACACCATCTGGAATTCCAGCTTGTTCACAAAGCTCTGCAAATAACAAAGCTGTTAAAGATGTGGTTTCGGCAGGCTTTAAAACTACAGTATTACCAGTAGCTAAAGCTGGTGCAATCTTCCATGACAACATTAATAGTGGAAAATTCCATGGAATAATTTGTCCAACAACACCATGTGGTTTTAAGCTTTTTGCACCCCAAGATAAATCAATCTTGTCAGCCCAGCCAGCAAAGTAGAAAAAGTTTGCAGCTACCTGAGGTAAATCAAAATCTCTTGATTCTTTTATTGGTTTTCCACCATCCATTGATTCTAGAACCGCAAATTCACGTGATCTTTCTTGAATTAATCTGGCGAGTTTAAAAAGATATTTTGATCTCTCATGTGGAGATGTTTTAGACCATTTTTCAAAACCCATCTGTGCGGACTTAATGGCATTGTTTACGTCTTTTTCATTTGATATCACTATTTTAGAAAGAACCTCTTCAGTTGATGGAGAGATTGTATTTATGTATTTTTTACTATTTGGTTGTTGAAAATTCCCATCAATAAAATTTTGATATTTGTCTTTAATTTTCACAATATCTTGTGACTCAACTGATTCTGAATATTCCCAATTTACCATTAAATTTAACCCCTAGGAAAATAATAACTAGCTTGATAAGCACCTGTCTTAAGTTTTTTAATTTGTTTTAGTACATCATCTAAAAGACTTGACGCTCCAAATCTAAAAAGATTTGGTGTCAACCATTCATCTCCCATTTCCTCATTGATTAGTACTAAATACCTAATTGCATCTTTTGCATCTCTTATACCTCCAGCAACTTTAATTCCCGCAGAGAGACCTGTAAGATTTTTAAAATCTAAGACTGCTTTAGCCATTACATAGCAAGCTTGTCTAGATGAACCAACTGATAATTTTCCAGTCGACGTTTTGATAAAATCAGATCCAGCAGCTAAAGATATTAAGCTAGCTTTTCTAATATTCTCATAAGTTTTTAAATCCCCTACTTCAAGAATTGTTTTTAGATGTACATCTCCACAAGCTTCTTTTAATGCAACTATTTCATCATAAACTCTTCTGTAGTCACCCTCTAAAAAAGCTTTCCTATTAATAACAATATCTATTTCGTCAGCTCCAGATTCAATTGCATATTTTGTATCTAATAACTTAGATTCCATAGGAACTTGCCCACTGGGAAAATAAGATGATACTGCTGCAACTTTAACACCTGAATTTCCTACTTTTTCTTTTGCAATACTGACTAATGAAGGATAGACACATACTGCTGCTACATTTTTTATGTCAAGATCACTTGGATTAGGAGTTATTGCTTTTGCTACCATTTGTGATATCTTACCTTCAGTGTCTTCGCCTTCAAGTGTTGTAAGATCACACATTGAAACGATCATATTAAGTGCATCTAATTTAGACTCTTTTTTTATACTCCTAGTCGCTAAAGAATTGACTCTCTCATTTAATCCAACTGAATCAATTCTTGAATCAAATACGAGCTCTAAAATGTTTTCCCATTTTATACTTTGTGCCTCTGTTTTATTATTCATAATTTTATGGTAAATGATATAAGTTGTTTTTAGTAGTGGTAATTAATCTAATGCCTTGACATGCTCAGGTTTTTGTTTCACTTTACTCTCTGTTATTTCAGCCAAACCTCCAAAAACAGCAAACATGTTTTTCCAATTGTCTTGCTTTTCAAGTATGTTGACTGCAACTTTTGAATTAGTTTTTTCAATGTGGAGCTCTAAAATAGTCTTCAATTCCAAAATATCAATTTCATTTAATTTTCTATACTCAGGTGCTGCTTTAGAAACATATTCTTTAAAGTTTTTCTGAGTGCTTAAAACAATAGCTTTGCCTCCTGTCATTCCAGCACCAAAATTAAAACCTACTTTTCCTAAAATTATTAAAGTACCACCAGTCATGTATTCAGCACCATGGGCACTACAGCCCTCAACAACTCCAATCCCGCCACTGTTTCTGACTCCGAATCTTTGACCTACAGTACCTGCAACAAACAACTGCCCACCTGTTGCACCATACAAAATTGCATTTCCAGCAGCGTGATAGGCACCTCGCATTTTCTTACCCTGTGGAATAATAGTTATACTTCCACCGCCCATTCCTTTACCAACGTAATCATTTGCACTTCCAGTTAATTTAAGATTTATACCCTCTCTAATAAATGCACCAAAACTTTGTCCAGCGGCACCGGAAAGATTAATATGTGTTGGATTTTTGATTATTTTATTTTGATATTTTTTGAGAGAAATTTCTCCTGATAATCTTGCACCAATACTTCTATCTTCATTTGCAATTGGGTACTGTAAAAACGAGCTGCTTTCATTTTCTAATGATTTTATAACTTCTGTAGTTATCCTCCTTGATAACCTTCCTTCGCTATGTCTTACAAACCCTGGATGTTTTTCTTCTATTGAAAAATTCATTAACACTTTATGTAAACTTCTTGAAAGATCAATGTTTGAGATTTTCAAACCAACTAAGTCGGCCCTTCCTCTTAAATCATCAAGATTTTTTAAATTTAACTGATTTAAAAATCCTAATATATCATTTGCAATAAATTTAAATAATTGAACAACCTGTTCAGGAGCACCTGGAAATTTAGCTCTTAGACTTTCGTCTTGTGTTGCAATTCCAACTGGGCATGTATTCTCATGACACTGTCTAACCATTTTGCAACCTAAAGCTAATAAAGGTAATGTCCCAAATCCAAATCTATCAGCTCCCAAAATTGATCCTATAATGACATCTTTACCAGATCGCAATCCACCATCAACTTCTAAAAGTACTTTCTGACGCATGTTGTTTTTTACCAAAGCCTGATGAGTTTCACTAAGTCCTAATTCCCAAGGTGAGCCAGCATGTTTAATACTTATCCATGGACTTGCACCTGTTCCACCATCGCTTCCAGCGATTGTAATTATATCTGCACCAGCTTTTGCTACTCCAACTGCAATAGTTCCGACACCTGGTTCGGAAACTAACTTAACCGAAACCGGGCAGTCTGGATTAAAAGTTTTTAAATCATAGATCAATTGTGCTAAATCTTCAATTGAATAGATATCATGATGTGGTGGAGGAGATATAAGAGTTACACCCTCCACAGTATGTCTTAGTTTAGCAATATGACCGTCGACTTTAAATCCAGGTAACTGACCACCCTCTCCTGGCTTTGAGCCTTGTGCCATTTTGATCTGATACTCTTCCGCAGATGCTAAATAGTCTGGTGTAACTCCAAATCTACCAGACGCAATTTGCTTAATTTTAGAATTTTTATCCGTACCATATCGTTGCGGATCTTCTCCTCCTTCTCCTGAACCGGATTTTCCGCCAATTCTATCCATTGCTTGAGCTAAAGCTTGATGTGCTTCTTCAGATAATGCGCCTAACGACATCGAGCTGACTGTAAACTTATTTAATATTTGACTTAATTTATCGTCATCAAATTGGTTGGTGTGTTTGAAAGAAACTGGCAAAGTAAATAAATCTCTCAACTGGACATCGGGCCGTTCTTCCAAAGTTGAGATATAATCTATCCAATCCTCAACCTCACCAGATCTAACTGCTTTTTGTAACTTAAGAACTGTTTTAGGAGATGTGACATGAATTTCGGCATCTTTTTTATGTTTGTAAAATCCACCAATATTTAAATTTTCAGTTTCATCACCATATACCTTAAGTTCATTATCAAAAAATTTAAAACCCAGTCCCTCTGTTCTAGTTTTTGTAAATCTAAAAATATTATCAACTATTTCATTATTTAAACCGATTACTTCATAAAGCTCTGATCCTCTATAAGATGAGATAGTACAGATACCCATCTTTGACATTATTTTTAACAATCCTTTATTTAATGCTTCTCTATAATTTTCTTGTGCCTCCTCAGGCGTAATATTTATATCTTTTGAACTTATTGATAATTGACGAACTCTTTCCAAAGCCAAATAAGGCCAGACAGCAGATGCACCATATGCAATGTGACAAGCTAAATCATGCGCATCTCTTATTTCTCCAGAAACTACAACTAGTGAAGCTTTTAATCTTATGCCTACATCAATAAGAAAATGATGAACCTTTGCTAAAGCCATCATCGAAGGAATTGCTATTTCTCCATCTTTAATAATTCGATCAGACAAGATAATCACAGATTTTTTATTTTCTAATATTTCTTTTTTAACATCTTCACATAGTTTGCTCAAAGCATTTTCCAAAGTTGTTTCATTTTTTTTATATGTTGTTGAAAATACTGATGTTTTATTTTTTAGAATTTTGTCATTAGTTAGAGATTTATAACTGCTCATACTTAAAATTGGGGATTCAAGAGTTATTAAATTTGCTTGCTGAGCGGTTTCCTTAAGTATAGAACCCCTCTTGCCTAGGTAAGTTTTTGTAGACATAACAAATCTCTCTCTTATTGGATCTATTGGAGGATTTGTTACCTGAGCAAACATCTGATGAAAGTAACGACTTAATCTTGGATTATTATTACTCATGACTGCTAATGACGTGTCATTGCCCATTGAACCAGTAGGAATATCACCTCTGAGCATTGGCAATAAAATTAATCTGTCTTCTTCAGATGTGTAGGAATAGTATTTTGATAACTTTTCAGAATCAATCGCAGTATCTTCTTTATCACTATATTTTTGATCAATATTTAAAGGTCTCGAATTTACCCAATCCATATATGGGTTTTTTTCACTCAATTTTTGAATTACTTCACTTTCTTCTAGAAGCTCATCTGTTTCAAGTCTGTATCTAATAGTTTGTCCTGGTTCAAGTTGTGCAGTTTTGTAGGCACCAGCTTCTACTGAGGGACATATACCGACTTCTGAAGCTGCAAGAACATATCTGTCTGAAATCATCCAACGCAAAGGCCTCAAACCGCTCCTATCAAGGCCAGCAATTATATCTCTACCATCAGATGCAACAATTGCTGCCGGACCATCCCACGGTTCAGTTAAAAATGCATGATATTGGTAAAATGCTTTTTCTTTACTAGTGAATCTTGGATTATTTTCCCAAGCTGAAGGAATGAGCATTTCTTGAGAGTGTGCAAGTGTTCTTCCAGATCTTACAAGAAGTTCTAATGCATTATCTAACTGACCTGAATCCGATATACCCTCGTCAATGAATGGTTTAATTTTTTCAATATCATCTTTCCAAAAAATAGATGATGCGTCTACTTCCCTTGCTTTCATCCATGAAAAGTTTGACTGTATTGTGTTTATTTCACCATTATGGGCAAGCATACGAAATGGTTGAGCTTTATCCCAGGTTGATGATGTATTGGTTGAAAATCTTTGGTGAAATATTCCAAATCTAGTCTTATAAAGAGGATTACGTAAATCCCAATAAAAATCTGATGTTTGTGTTGCAGTAAATAAACCTTTATAAACAACTGTTTTAGAAGAACATGAGTTAATGTGAATATTTAAAAATTCAATCTCTTTAATTTTTTTTTCTAAAGTCTTTCTAAATATAAAAAGCTTTTTTTCAAACTCTTTAGATGTCTCATTTCCTGCACTAACAATTCCTTGATAAATTGCAGGTTTTGATTGTTTTGCAAGATCACCAAGAATTTCTTTGTCAGTTGGTACTTTTCTCCAATAAAGCTGATGTATGTTGTATTTCTTAAGTTCAGTATCTATAAGTTGTTTTGATGCATCCACATTTTTTGGATCAAAAAAGCATGAGATAATTCCAATTTTTGTTTTATCATCTAAGTCAATATTTAATTCTTTTAATTCTGCTCGTATTAATTCAAATGGAATTTCAGTAAGAACACCTGCTCCATCACCTGTACCATCAGCAAATTTAGCTCCACGATGGTCTAAATTAGCCAAACATTCTAAAACTTTTAAAACCATACCATGTGTGGGCGGGAGATTTCTAGAAGCTATAAAACCTACACCACAGGAATCTTTTTCAGAGAAATCAAACATAGTTTAAGTATTTTAATTCATTTAAAGATTAAATTAAAGATGAAAATCAGCCAAACATTCGAAAGGGGGAAACCTGTAGAAATATGGCTGATTTTCAATATTTTTTTCTATTTTTTAAGAATAAAGTCTCCATAAGCGGATGTCCCATGCTCAGAAGCATCTAAGCCGGCAATTTCCTCTTCTGGTGTTACTCTTAAACCAATTAATGAGTCAATAGTTTTAAGGACAATAAATGATGTTATAAATGCCCATATAGCTATAGCTAACATTCCAATAATTTGAGGTACAAATAATGAAAAGCCGCCATAAATAAGACCATCAGTAGTATCAAATATTGCAACTGCTAAGACTCCCCATGCTCCACAGACTCCATGAACAGATATGGCACCAACTGCATCATCTAGGCCTTTTTTCTCCATAAAGTTAATTGAATAAACTACTAGGACACCTGAAACTAACCCAATTAAAACTGCACCTAAGTTATTCACATTGGCACAACCAGCAGTGATACCAACAAGTCCTGCAAGAGCGCCATTCAATGTCATACTTACATCAGGCTTTCCAGAAATCATTGATGTATACATTGCAGAAATTGATGCAGCAGCAGCAGACAATGTTGTAGTAACTGCAATAGATGCAAGATCTACTTCAACAGCAGCTAAAGCTGAACCAACATTAAATCCATACCAACCAAACCATAATATAAAAACACCAAGTGCTCCTGCAACCATAGAGCTTCCTGGTAACGGTAATGGTGAACCTTTATCATCAAACTTTCCAATTCTTGGTCCTATAACAGTTACTGCAGCTAGGGCAGCAAATCCACCGACCATGTGAACAACTCCCGAACCAGCAAAATCAATAAACCCTAAGTCGCCTAACCATCCCTGACCACTCCATACCCAGTGGGTGACAATTGGATAAATTAATCCACATATGAAAGGCTGGAACACTAGATAAGCACTAAATTTAGTTCTTTCAGCTACAGCACCAGACACTATAGTTGCAGCAGTAGCTGCGAAAACGACTTGAAAGAAGTACGTCAAAGAATCTCCTTCGAGAAAGAAGTTACCATATGCTAAAAATCCGCCTAGTGTTGTTCCTCCATAAGCTAGAGCAAATCCAAAAGCCCAATAAGTTATTGCACCAACAGAAAAATCCATAAAGTTTTTCATCACAATATTTACTGAGTTCTTAGATCTTGTGAACCCAGTCTCAACCAACATAAAACCAGGTTGCATAAACATAACTAAAATTCCTGCAATCACAACCCATAAGCTGTCAACTGAACTTACTATCATTGATTCCATCTGTTCTCCTTTATTAAATTACAAATTTAATAGATGAATAAATTAAATTGTTGTTTGAAAAGTTAAATGATTATTACTGAAATGTTTCTTAATTGTTACAAATTTGAAGTCAATTTTAATTTAATGAATTTAAAAATCGCTATCCTTATTGCATGTCAAAAAATATTCTTGTAGCTGTTGCATGGCCATATGCAAGTGGTTCTAGACACTTAGGCCATATTGGAGGTGCGTATTTACCAGCTGATATTTTTGCAAGATATCACAGAGTGATTGGCAACAATGTCTTAATGGTGTCAGGTAGTGACGTTCATGGTACACCAATTACTGTAAGAGCCGATGCTGAAGGTGTTGAACCAATTGATATAGTAAATAAATATCATAATGAATTTTTAGGGTATTGGGAAAAATTAGGTGTCTCTTGGGATAATTATACAACAACAATGACCGATACTCATATAGAGGTTGTTCACGATATATTTAATGAATTATTAAAAAAAGGTTTTATAGACAAACAAAAATCTTTACAAGCATATGACCCTGAAGAAAAAAAATTTTTGCCAGACAGGTACGTTGAAGGAACTTGTCCTTATTGTTCTTATAGTGAGGCAAGAGGTGACCAGTGTGATAGCTGTAGTAAAACTCTTGATCCAGAAGAGTTATTAAATCCTGTAAGTAAAATATCTGGAAACAAAGCTGAATTTAAAGAGACTGAACATTTTTTCCTAAAACTAAGTCTTCTAGAGAAACAGTTAGCTACATGGCTTGATGAAAAAGAAGGATGGAGACCTCATGTTATAAATTGGGCTAAATCATTTGTAAAAGATGGATTACAAGACAGGGCAATCACAAGAGATTTAGATTGGGGCATAGAAATACCTGTAGATGATCTTGGTTCTGGGAAAAAAATATATGTATGGTTTGAAGCAGTCATCGGTTATTTATCTGCTTCAAAAGAATGGGCAAAAATTAAAGGAGATGATAAAAAGTGGACTGAATGGTGGAATAATGAATCTGCTGAAACTTATTACTTTATAGGCAAAGATAATGTCCCATTTCATGCCGTTATCTGGCCAAGTATCTTACTTGCTTATGAAGGCCTGAACCTACCAACAAATGTTCCTGCGAATCAATACATACTAGTAAAGGGTGAAAAAGCTTCAGCAAGTAGAGGTGTCGGAAAATCTCTGCATGAATATCTTGATGAATGGAATCCAGATGCACTTCGATACGCTTTAGCTTCTGCATTACCAGAGCAATCAGATACTGAGATTAGTGAAGATGAAATGATTAGAAGAAATAATGAAGAACTTGTTGCTACATGGGGTAATTTAGTTCAAAGAGTTTTTACACAAATTAATAATAATTTTTCAAAAATAAATGAAATTGATGAAGCGAATGATATAGATAAAAAACTATTACAAGAAATGTCAGAATCTTTTGAAATAGTAGGACAACTGATCGAAAAAGTGGAATTAAAAACATCCTTGCAAGAATCTATGCGTTACGTATCCAAGGTAAACGGATATCTAAATGAAACAGAACCTTGGAAAGTAATTAAAGAAGATGAAAAGCGTGCAGGACGAATTTTATACACTGCCCTACAGGCTATTGATAGTTGTGCGAATCTTCTTTATCCATTTATGCCAACAACAAGTGATTTAGTTAGATCTGCTATTCCAAGAGAAACTAACAACTCATGGGGTTTAAATAAAATAAAAACAGGAGTCGAATTAAAAGAAATTGGACTCCTGTTTAATAAGTTTGATTAAGATTTTGAATCTTTAAAAATCCCATCGATTTCATCGATAAGTTTTAAAAGTTCTTCTCCAACTGCTGGATCTTCTGTTTTTTTTGCTTCGCCAGCTTTCTTTGTTGCCATCCAAAACAATTCGTGCAGATTAGGATACTTTTCTAAATGTTCTGGTTTAAAATAATCAGTCCAAAGTACCCAAAGGTGATGCTTAACCTCTTCTGCTCTTTCTTCTTTTATCGTCACGCATCTTTGACGAAAGCTAGGATCGTCTGAATCCTGGTATTTTTTTGATGCATTTAGAACTGATTCTGCTTCAATTCTTGCCTGCGCTGGATCGTATACACCACATGGAAGATCACAATGTGCATATGCATATTTCGTCGGTTTAAATAATTTCATAAAACTCCTCTCATATATACATTATAATTTGAATAGATACTATGTTTAAAACACTCGGGAGATTAATTAATTTAAAAACGATTGTAATAATCGCTATATATATATTTCTAAAAAAAGAAGACAAATCAATTACAACTTATGAAATAAAAGAAGAAAGCATGAGTCCGGAATTACTTCCAGAAGATTATGTAATTGCAGTAAAGACAAGTGAACCATTTAACAGAGGAGACATAGTTGTATTTGAAAATAATGAAAAAAGTATTTCTGTTGTCAAAAGAGTAGTTGGACTTCCAGGAGAAACTATATCAGCTACAGATGGTCAACTATACATTAATCAAAATCCAATCGATGACCCATGGGCAAAAACACTAACTGATGATTTTATTGAATGTAAAGTTGATGAAAATCAAATTTTTGTTTTAGGAGATGAAAGAAGACTCTCTACAAGTGACTCAAGGACCCTCGGCCCAATAGATGCATCACAATGTTTAAAAGTTAAATACAGGTATTGGCCGTATCAAAGAATTAAATCATATGAGTAACTCATTATTTTGTAGTTGGTGTAAAAATGAAATGGCGTATATACATGGTCATGCTTCTTGTATAAACAATTCGTGTTCTATGTTTGGATTGAATCAAGCTGAATGTTGCTCTGGAGAAAATGCTAATAATTGCGTAGGAACCCAGCAAAATGAAATTACTTTATCTCCAAAAGGATTACAATAAGTAAGTAGGATTAATAAATGAGCGAAGAAAAATTTGAAATACCTGAACATCTATTAAAGAGATCTGCAGAAGCTAAAGCAAAAGCTTTGGGGGTTCCTGTTGAACAAGTTTTGGAAGAAATGAAATCTGGAAAACCTGCAGCTGAAGTTGAAGAGGTCGTAGAAGAGCCAGCTGCTGAAGTTGAAGAAGTCGTAGAAGAACCAGTTGCTGAAGTTGAAAAAGTTATAGAGGAACCAGCAGCTGAAGTTAAAGAAGAACCAGTTGCTAAGGTTGAAGAAGAGCAAGTTGAAGAAGTTATAGAAGAACCAGCTGCTGAAGTTGAAGAGATTGAAGAAGAACCAGCTGCTGAAGCTGAGGAAGTCGTAGAAGAGCCAGCTGCTGAGATTGAGGAAAATAAAACTGTTGAGTCAATACCTGCGATAACAATAAGATTTGCTGGTGACTCTGGTGATGGAATGCAGCTTGTTGGAACAAGATTTACTGATACCTCTGCAGTATTTGGTAATGACCTAGCTACTTTACCTTCTTTTCCTGCAGAAATTAGGGCTCCTCAAGGAACAATAGCTGGAGTTTCTTCTTTTCAAGTTCAGATTGCAGATTTTGATATTCTAACGCCTGGGGATAATCCAGACGTACTAGTTGCAATGAATCCAGCAGCCCTTAAAGCACACTTACATGATTTATCTCCAAATGGAATGCTAATACTCAATGAAGATGCATTTGATGAGAAAAATATTTCTAAAGCTGGTTATAAAGTAGACCCAAGAGAATCAGGTGAACTTGATGGATATAGAATCTTTCAAGTTCCAATGGAAAAGCTAACAAAAGAAGCTCTTCAAGAATTCGACTTACCCGGAAGAGCTGTTCTCAGATCCAAAAATATGATTGCTTTAGGACTTATTTCTTGGACATTTAATAGGCCTTTAAAAGATACTGAAAACTGGATTAATCAAAAATTTGCAAAATTACCTGAAGTAGCAAAAGCAAATATTAAGGCACTTAAGACCGGATATAACTTTGGAATTACTACTGAAGCTTTTCATCATACATACACTGTTGAAAAAGCAGCACTTCCATCAGGAGAGTATACAAACATAAATGGAAATATTGGACTTAGCTGGGGATTGATTGCTGGAGCTAAGAAAGCAAACTTAGATTTATTTTATGGAAGTTACCCAATCACACCAGCATCAGACATTCTTCATGAACTTTCCAAACACAAAAACTTTAACGTGATTACATTCCAGGCTGAAGATGAGATTGCTGCTGCAGCTGCATCTGTAGGTGCATCTTTTACAGGAAAATTAGCTGTTACTGGTACAAGTGGTCCCGGTCTTGCATTAAAAAGTGAAACTATTTCATTAGCGTTATCAGCAGAACTTCCATTAGTTATCGTTAATGTTCAAAGAGGTGGCCCATCAACAGGATTGCCAACTAAACCAGAACAATCTGACTTACTGTTCGCAATGTACGGTAGACATGGTGAAGCTCCGCTACCTGTGATAGCTGCAAAATCTCCATCACATGCTTTTTATGCTGCATTTGAAGCTACAAGAATTGCTTTAAAGTACATGACTCCAGTAATTCTTTTATCAGATAATTATGTTGCTACAGGATCTGAGCCTTGGAAATTGCCAGATTTTAATGATATTAACGAAATTTCAACAAATTTAACTAATCACTATAACACTGAAGATGGTTTCCTTCCGTTCTTGAGAGATGTCGAGACATTTGCAAGACCATGGGCTATTCCAGGTACTCCTGGACTCGAACATCGAGTTGGAGGACTTGAGAAAGAAGATGGTACTGGAAATGTATCTTATGACTCTGCAAATCATCAATATATGACTGATATGAGAGCTTGGAAAATTGAAAACATTGCTAATGACATAGAAGATTTAGAAATTCATGGAGATAAAAATTCTGACACACTTGTTTTAGGTTGGGGTTCTACTTTTGGAGGTATTACACAAGCAGTTAACAGGCTAAACAAAAAAGGAATAAGTGTTGCCAGTGCTCACTTTGTTCATCTAAATCCATTTCCGGACAACACCGCAGATGTTTTAAGCAAATTTAGAAATGTTATTATTCCAGAGCTAAATACTGGTCAATTATCGAAAATGATTAGAGCTAAGTACCTTATTGATACAATTGGTATCAATAAAGTTGCAGCAGTTCCTTTTACTGCTCAAGAGTTAGAAAATAAAATTGAAGATCTCATAAATTCTTTTGCAAATGTTGTAGATCATCCAGTATCTGAAGTTGAAGAAATTATAGAGGAACCAGCTGCTGAAGTTGAAGAAGTTGTAGAAGAAGTTGTAGAAGAACCAG
>CACOBL010000008.1 GCA_902625455.1 uncultured Candidatus Actinomarina sp.
CAGCATGCGCTGCATCAGCAAATGCAGTTGGTGAAGCAAAAAATATGATTGAAAATGGAATTGTTGATACTGTAGTCACTGGAGGAACTGAATCAGGAACGACACCAATGACAATTGCAGCTTTTGCCCAAATAAGAGCGCTATCGACTAAAAATGACACTCCTTCTGAAGCTTGCAGTCCTTTTGATAAAAATAGGGATGGCTTTGTAATGGCTGAGGGTTCAACTGTACTAATTTTAGAAAATGAAGAAACTGCTAAAAATCGTGGTGCAAAAATTTACGGATATGTTGTTGGTTATGGTTCTACTACTGATGCTCACCATATAACGGCACCTGCTGAGGGTGGAGAAGGAGCAGTCCGAGCGATGGATAAAGCATTAAAAGATGCAGGTTTATCTGTTGATGATGTAGATTACATTAACGCACATGGAACATCTACACCAGCAAATGATAAAAATGAAACAACTGCAATTAAAACTTTATTTGGTAGCAGAGCATACGAAGTTGATATTTCCTCAACAAAATCAATGACCGGTCACCTTCTCGGTGGAGCTGGGGCTTTTGAATCATTGGTATGTATTCTTTCTATTCAAAATGGTGTAATTCCACCAACAATTAATTTAAACAACAAAGATAAAGAGTGTGACTTAAACTATACGCCCAACAAAGCAATTAATAAAGATATCAATATTGCTATGTCAAATTCATTTGGTTTTGGCGGTCATAACGGAGTTCTAGTTTTTTCAAAAACCTAATTACTTAGGAAGCATTGATCCACCAATTGAATGAACTCCTCCATCAGCATGTATTATTTCACCAGTTACAACTTCAGATAAATCAGAAAGTAAAAAGTTTATAACTTTGGCAACGGGCTCTGGATTTTTGGTGTCCCAACCAAGAGGTGCTCGTTGATCCCATTCTTCATTCATTTCAGAAAAGCCTGGAATATTTTTTGCAGCTGTGGTCGCTAAAGGACCAGAGGCTACAGCATTTACTCTGACTCCATCTTTTCCCATGTAATATGCAAGATACCTAACAATTGATTGCAAACTAGATTTTGCAACACCTTGCCAGTCATATCCAGGCCATGCCTGTGAATTGTCAAAATCTAAAGCAACAATTGAAGAAGGATTATTAAGAATTGGCTGGAAAGATGTAGCTAAAGTTTTAAGTGAAAATGCAGAAATTTCAAAACTTTTAACAGCGTCGGTAATGTTTGTATTTAAAAAATTTCCACCCATGGCCTCTGTTGGTGAAAATGCAATTGCATGCAAAATTCCATCCAATGAACCAACTTCTTTCTCAATGCTTTTCATAGCCTCATTAACTTCTGATTGGTCTTCAATGTCCATCGAATATACTTTTATGTCATCTGAAAGTCTTTTTACTGCTCTTTCAGTAATACGAAGGCCCTTGCCAAAACCGGTAGCTACAACCGTAGCACCATTTTCAATAGCAATTTTTGCAGATGCATAGGCAATACTTTTATCTGTAAGAATTCCAGTAATGAGAAATTTTTTATCCTTTAAAATCATATTTGTCCTATAAATATTTGACCAATTTAATAGTTAATATGTATCAGAAAATAATATCTTTTATTGCTCTTCAGTTGTATGACTAATTGAAGCTTGCTCTTCTTTTTTTATAGAATTGCCTGTTACAACTGCAAGTCCAATCTCAACTAATCCAAAAAGGAAGAATCCGTTAAAATCAGTAAAAACTGCGAAAGCTATCAATCCGAGACCACCACTATATCTAATAAGATTAAGCTGTTTACCATTCTCAGCACTACCACCAAGCAAAAAGAACGCCATTGCAGCAAAATAAAGTGGCAACCCAATAGATCTAACTATCATTGCTTCTTGGTTTGTTGCAAATTCGGCAGTAAAGTCAAACAAAAATAATCTGTAAACTACCTCAGGTAATATAAATCCTACTAAAACCAAACCCAAGTAAATTAATGGATCTAGTCTGTTAATTAATTTGTAATTCATAGAAGCAATTATATCTTAAAATACTAAATCTTATAATAAATTAGTTTTAATTATTTCAGCTTGGGCTGCAGCAAGTTTAGCTGTTGGAATTCTAAAGGGAGAGCATGAAATATAATCAATTTGGAGTGTGTTGAAAAATTGTATAGAATTTGATTCACCAGCATGCTCACCACAAACACCTATTTTTAAATCTTTATTAGAGCTTTTGCCTTCACTAATTGAAATCTCAACAACTTTACCTACTGACCCTTGGTCAATTGATACAAAGGGGTCTTCTAGAAAGATATCATTTTCTACATATGAATTGAGAAATTTTGAAGCATCATCTCTTGATAAGCCAAGTGTTGTCTGCGTTAAATCATTTGTGCCAAAAGAAAAGAATTCAGCATGCTCTGCAATAGATGAAGAATTTAAAGCAGCACTTGGTAATTCAATCATTGTTCCAATTGTGAAGTTAAAAGTAAATTTCAATTCTTCTTCTAATTGATTTATTTTTTCTAATAGATATTGTTTCATCTGACTTAATTCTTCTGCATTCATAATTAGCGGAATCATTATCTCAGGTGAAACGCTAAGCTTTTCATTTTTACTTAAGTTGTAAGCAGCTCTAAGTATTGCCTCTACTTGCATTTCATAAATTTCAGGATAGCTTAATCCAAGTCGAACTCCTCTATGGCCAAGCATAGGATTGCTCTCAGATAGCTTTACTAACATCTCTCTTATGTGAGCTGGAGATACACCTATTGCATTTCCAAGCTCGGTCATTTCAATATCACTTTTTGGTAAAAATTCGTGCATAGGTGGATCGAGTAATCTGACTGTAATTGGTTTATCTTTTAGAAGTATGAATAGATCTTCAAAATCCGAAATTTGATACTTTATTAACTTACTTAATGCTCTCTCTCTACCCTGTTTTGTATCTGACATAATCATTTCACGCATAGGAATAATTCTGTCCCCTTCAAAAAACATATGCTCGGTCCTACATAAACCAATTCCTTCTGCGCCAAATTCTAATGATTTTTTTGTATCAGTAATTGTCTCTGCATTCGCTCGTATTTTGAGTCTTTTAAACTCATCACACCAATCCATAAGGATATTAAATTCTTCAGAGGGTTTTGGAGGTTCACTTTGAAGTTCACCAATATAGACTTCACCTAAACCACCATCAATTGAAATTATGTCTCCTTCATTTAATATTGTCGATCCATTTGAGATAGTTTTTGAAGAATGATCAATAATTAAACTCTCCGCACCAACTACGCATGGTTTGCCCATTCCTCTCGCAACAACTGCTGCATGACTAGTCATTCCACCTTTTGTTGTTAAAATTCCAACCGAAGAATGCATCCCATGAATATCTTCAGGACTAGTTTCGTCTCTCACTAAAATTACTTCTTTTCCTTTGCTCGCTTCCTCCTCAGCCTTATCTGCATCAAACACAATTTCACCAACCGCAGCACCCGGAGAGGCATTTAAAGCTTTATTGAATAATTCTTTTTGTTGAGAATCTACAAACTGGGGATGCAGCAAGTTGGTGATACTATTTGCATCAACCATTGTTACAGCTTCTTCTTTTGTTACAATTCCCTCTTTCTGCATATCGATTGCAATTTTTACACTTGCTTGGGCGGTACGTTTTGCCTTTCTAGTTTGGAGCAAGTAAATATCTTCATTTTCAATCGTGAATTCAATATCTTGAACTTCTTTGTAATGGTTTTCTAACTTTGTAGAGATTTCTAAAATCTCTTTATAAACTTTTGGAAATTTAGATTCCAAGGATTCTTGTTTGATATTTTTAATCTTTTTTATTGGATGTGGAGTCCTTATACCAGCAACAACATCTTCTCCCTGAGCATTTATTAAGTATTCACCATATAGCTCTTTGTTTCCATTTGATGGATTTCTTGTAAAGGCAACCCCAGTACCTGACTTATCGTTGAGATTTCCAAAAACCATTGCTTGTACTGTTGCACCCGTACCCCATGAATCAGGAATATTGTTTATTTTTCTATATGTAACAGCTCGTTTATTTTGCCAACTATTAAAGACTGCTTCGATTGCACCTTTGAGTTGATCATATGGGTCTTGAGGAAATGCAGCGTTGGTAAACCTCTCAACTGTATTTTTATAAGCATTGATTATCCAGTTAAGCTGTTCAACATTAAAATCTGCATCAGAATCAACATTATCAATACGTTTTTTATTTGCTAATACAGCCTCAAATCTTTCATGTTCAACCCCTAGAACAACATTCGAATACATTTGTATTAAACGCCTGTATGAATCTAGAGCAAATCTCTCATCATTAAATGCTTCTGTTAGTTGAGATATGTTACCATCGTTTAATCCAATATTTAAAATTGAATCCATCATGCCCGGCATAGATACTCTTCCACCAGATCTTACAGATAGTAGAAGTGGAGTGCCTGTATTTCCAAAACTTTTACTAGAGGAGCTCTCAAGCTTTTTTATTGACTCTTTGATTTCATTATCTAAATTATCTGGAAGCTTTTTATTTTCAGTAAAGTAGTTACAAACCTCTGTTGTAATTGTAAAACCCGGTGGTACGGGAATTCCCATTTTTGACATTTCGGCTAAATTTGCACCCTTACCACCAAGTAGAGTGTTAAGAGAAGAATCACCATCAGTTTTATCTTTGGAGAACTCAAAAATTAGTTTATTTTCCATGGTACAAATTAAAAATCTACCCCCTAATCTATAATTATATATGGGGGGAACGATATGTCTAAAAATGTAATGGTTATTGGTACTGGCACTATTGGAGAACCTCTTATCGGCCTGTTAGCAGAACATAAAGATGCTCTTGGATTGGAAGAAATTTTATTTTTTAAAAGAACCCCTCTTTCAGATGAAAAAGGGAAGGTTGAAGCTTTATTAAGAAAAGGTGCAAAGATAGTTTCAACTTCAGATGTTATATCAGATTTTAAAAAATTAGGGTTTTCTGACATTGAAGATGTAGAAAAAGCATATAAAGATGCAGGTGTCATTATTGACTGCACTCCAAGCGGTAACGAAAACTGGGAGAATATATATTCAACCCTTGATCAATCAAAAAGATTTATGGCACAGGGATCTGAACATGGGTTTGGTCCATTCTTTGCTTGGGGTATAAACAATGATGTTCTTGAAAATAGATCAAACAAATATCTTATTGCATCGTGTAATACACATAATATTGCATCAATAATAAAAACTTTTGCGTTAGATCAGAGTCGTGAACTTGTTGAAGGTCAATTTGTATGTTTGAGAAGAGCCAATGATGTTTCACAAAATGAATCATTTTCTCCATCACCCACTATTACAAAGCACTCAAATCAAGAATTTGGCACACACCATGCAAGAGATGTTCACGAATTATTTGCCCAAGAAGGTAAAAAATTGAATTTATTTTCATCGGCTATAAAATTGCCAACTCAATACATGCACACTTTATGGTTTACGTTACGTTTTACTGACACAATACATTATGAAGATATGATGGAAAATCTACATAACAGTAAATTCTTAATGGCAACAGAAAAAATGTCATCAAACAAAGTCTTTTCTTTTGGAAGAGATCATGGCTATCACGGAAGATTATTATCACATGGAATTGTCGCTGAACAATCACTTCATGTGAAAGATAATGTACTTACTGGTTACTGCTTTACACCGCAAGACGGTAACGCTCTTCTCTCTTCGGTTGCAGGCACTGTTCAACATTACTACAAAGATAGTTGGGCAGAGAAAATGGAGATTTTTAACCGTTACATATTTAAGAATATCTAACTATCTAGAATGCAATTATGGAGAAGATCATTGCTATTGCAATACCAGCCTTATTTTTAGTTGGAATTGTATGGCTGATTATTTCATCAAATAAAAGAATAAATAAGGCACTTTCTGATGCCTCACAGATTTTAGGTTTTACACTTATAACTTCTAAAAATATATTCAGAAAGAAAAGAATCTTTGGTGAAATTGATGGTTTCAAATGTGAGGTAGAAGTATACACAAGAAGTCATGGACGTTCCTCAACTACTTACGTCTCCTTCTTTGCTTTTTTTCCAGAGAGCTTTGATATGGGATTGAAGATTAATTGGCGCGGTGACTTTGATGGAGATGATGAGTATCTGACAGACCTATTTATAAAACGAAATGAAGAACTTATAGAGACATCAAAGAAAAATCTAAGAAAACTAAGAGTAGAGGATGCATTTGTAAACTCAAGAAAAGTCTTATTTAGAAAATATTACAAAGCTGATGAGATTGTAAAGACAATGAGAGACGTACTTAATTTAGCAAAATCAATTAAGTAGCTTTTTTAACCACTAATCACGAATATCAGCCCAAAGGGAGTCTTTTTCCATTGGAGCGCGTAATAATCCAATTACCAATAATGCAAAAGTAGTTATTGGAAATAAAAGAATTAAAAACAAAGGGTACGATGTTATTGTTTCTATCATATTTTTATTTTACTAAATTGAAATAGATCCTGCTACGCATGATTATTTTTGTCTTATCTAAATCTTATTGTTTGTTTTATGTATGGCTCAATTGCTTACAACGAGAAGTATGAATTAAAAATTATCGAAACTAACTGCGTGTCTTGTGGTTTATCAATGGAAATAAGAAAAGGTCTTCCTGCTTATTGTCCAGCTTGTCTTAGAGAATATCCTGCTCTTTTAGAAAAATATAGAAGATACCTTAAAGGAACACAGATTGCTGACTTGTTCTATGAGAAGTAAAATATATTTATGAAAAGTATTTATATTGGGATATCAGTAGTTGCAGTTTCTGCGTGGTGTTTTATATATTTATCTCCTTGGATAGGAGTAGGTTTTTTAATTAGTGCATTGTCTATTTACAAAATACCACCAAAAGAAAAGGAACTCCAATAGCTGATTTGTTTTACGAATAGTAAAATAATTTGATGATTGATTATTTAATCGAAAATAAATCTATTATTGAACTTCTTATTGTTTCATCAATTGGTATAACTTCTTTTGTTTTTATTCTTATGGTTGCAATCAAAAAATAGTCCTATATCGTAGAACTCCATATGAGAACCTTAGTCTTTCTAAACTAATTCGAAAGATTTAATAATATTTTCTAAACCTTCTTTTGCATCTGCAAAAAGCATTTTTGCATTGTCATTAATAAATAATGGGTTTGCGATACCTGCATAGCCTGGTGACATAGATCTTTTTATCACGATGACTTGTTTTGCTATGTCTACATCAAGTATTGGCATTCCATAAATTGGAGAGTCTTCATCAGTTCTAGCCAATGGATTTACAACATCATTTGCTCCAAGAACTATTACAACATCCGTTGAGGAAAATTCAGAATTTATATCTTCTAAGGTAAACATATCTTCATAGTCAATATCTACCTCAGCTAAAAGTACATTCATATGTCCAGGCATTCTTCCAGCAACTGGATGTATAGCAAACTTCACTTCAATGTTTTTATCTTTTAAGGTATTTGTTAATTCTTTAACAGCTGCCTGTGCTTGAGCTACTGCCATTCCATATCCTGGAACAATAACTACAGATTCTGCATAGCTTAGCTGGATTGCAACATCTTCTGGGGAAGTACTAATTGGATCTTTTTCATATTCATTATTGATAGCTGTACCACCAAATCCACCCTTTAGAACATCTAAAAGTGTACGATTCATTGCAGCACACATTAGTAATGTAAGAATTATTCCTGATGCACCCACTAAAGCACCAGCTACGATCAAAATAATACTATTTACAATAAACCCTGCTGACATAGCAGCAATTCCAGATAGCGAGTTTAAGAACGCTATGACAACTGGCATATCTGCTCCACCAATTACCGCAACTCGAATTATTCCAGCAATTAATGCAACTAATATAATAAATTCAATTAGAAGGTCATCCATTTCTAAAACTGCAGGAATTACTATGATCGTAGGTAAAAATACTGAAAATATATCTGCTAATTTTTTATTGAAGTTATTTAATTTGCCACGCAGTTTCATTACCGCAACAAGACTTCCCGAGAATGTAAATACTCCAATAACCATTGAGAAGATTGCTACGAAAACATCAGAAAGTGGCAAAGAATTACCGGAGAGCTCAACATATGCAATTGCACCGGAAGCTCCTCCACCAAAGCCATTAAACAAACCAACTAGTTCTGGCATTTGTGTCATCTGAACACGTTTTGATATTAAAACTCCAAGAAGTCCTGAAACAACAATTGTGATATAAAAAGCAGAATCATATTTAGAAAAATCAAAATTGAATGCGCTAAAGACAGCCAGTCCCATGGCCAACATAGCAAAAGTATTTGCTCTATGTGCCGTTGACGGTCTTCCAAAGAGTTTCAAAGCAAAGATAAATAGTACAGATGAGACAAGTAGTATTATTTCAATCATTTTTCTTAAACATTTCTAGTATTCGACCAGTTACTGAAAACCCGCCAACAATATTGAGGGTTGCAAATGCTATTGCAATTAAAACAATAATTTTAAGTAATTGAGACTCGCCTACTTCTGGGTATATAAGAATTGCTGCAATCAATGTAATTCCAGAAATAGCATTGGAACCAGACATCAACGGAGTGTGTAATGTCTGTGGAATTTTAGATATAAGCTCGTATCCGATAAAACTTGCTAAAAAAGTTATCAATAACGTAAGTAGAAAAGTTGCTTCCATTATGAACTCATCTCCTCAAAAATCTCATCATCACTATTTTCTATATACAGCTCGATTAAATTTCTCACATTTTCTGAATACAGTTTTGTAGCTGCATGTTTAACAGTGTTTAAGATATCTGTTTCACCAACAATCTTTACACCATTTATATCTACGATTTTATTTACCTCTGTAACCTCACAGTTTCCACCAGTACCAGCAGCTAGATCAATAATTACAGAATTCTCTTTCATGTTTTCAACAGTTGACTTTTCAATCAAGACAGGTGCTATCTTTCCTGGTATTTGAGCAAATGTTAAAACAATATCACTATCAATTACTTGTTTCTTTAATGCTTCTTGAATTTTCTGGTTCTCTTCTTCTGAGACTTCTTGTGCGTATACGCTATCTTGTGCTTCAGCACTTGCTTCAACAAATTTAGCACCTAAAGACTCCACTTGGTCCTTGGCCTCTTTTCTAATATCGAAAGCCCACACTCTAGCCCCAAGTCTTTTTGCTGTTGCAATTGCTTGAAGGCCTGCAACTCCTACTCCAAGAATTAAAACTTTTGATGGTTGGATATTTCCTGCTGCAGTTGTCATCATTGGCACTACATCAGATGTCTCTTTTGCTGCTCGTAAGACTGAGGCGTATCCAAGTAAGTTTGCTTGAGATGAAAGGGCGTCTAGGTTTTGAGCTCTTGAGATTCTAGGAAGTTTGAAAAAACTCAATATTTTAATATCAGGTCTTAAACTTTTTATCTCTTCGATCTTATCAAAATCAAATATACCAATAAGAACTGCTCCTTCTTTCAGTTCCTTTATTGTTTTATCTTGGATATTTTCTACACAGGCGACAATATCTAAGTCACTTAAATTAGATATTTTTTTTACATTGTCTAGGGAAGAATCTGCATAATTAAGGTAATTAAATATATTTTTTTCCAAATGAACATCTAATGAATATTTTTCAATAGATTCTGGGTGTATTGGGGCCCTATATCCATCAACATCTGTTAAAAATCCTATTTTCATACTTTCCTAGTTTAAATATGCTGGCATCTTACTAAGAATTAAATAAAATACATACATGAATATTGCTGTCTTTAGTGATAAATTTTCTGGCACTTTAAGCGCCATTGAAGTGCTCGACATTGTTAAAAATAAGTTTGTGGAATCAAAAGTAAATGCAGACTACTTCAGTATTACTGATGGTGGACAAGAAAGTACAGAAATTTTCAAAAGTTATGATTTTAAAATTCATGAAAGTTTTAAAACATTAAATTGCGATAATTCATTATCTACAGTTGAGTCAGTTGACATAAACGGTAATATTTTTTTTGAATCAGCTCAAATAATAAGCATTAACACTAATAAAAAAGCTATGTCAATAAACTCTGGATGCTTATCCGAAGTTATTGGAAAAACAGAAACTCTTGGAACTGGTGGCTCAAAGACTGTAGATTTTGGAATTGGACTATTGAGCAAGTTAGGTATAGAGTTTATTTCAAATGGTGAAGTAATTAATAATCCTATTCCTGAAAATTTTTCTTTTATAGACAGTATCAAAACAACAAATTTTAATCCTGATGTTGAGCTTATAGTTTTGAGTGATACAAGTATTCCTTTACTTGGTGAAAACTCAGCTTTTGATGTTTTTGGACCTCAAAAAGGTATGTCTGAAGAAGATATAGTAAATCATAAATTAGAAGTTGAAAGATTGATAACACTTATTGATAAAGAGCTTGTTTTGGGTTTAAATCCAAATGAAATGTTCTCAGGAGCAGCTGGTGGTTTAACATTTACATTGAGTCAGATACTTGGCTGTGAAATAAAAAGTGGTGCACAATACTTTCTAGAGGAAACCAATTTAATAAATGAATTAAAAAATTATGACATAGGTATATTTTGTGAAGGAAAATTTGATGAATCTTCTCTCAGGGGAAAAATAATTGGCGAATTGTTGAAAAAATTTGGTGGACATAACTTTTTTTTAGGTGGACAATATACAGCAGAAAATAGAAATATTTTTGTAAACCACTTTGAGTGTGGGGCCAAGGGTCTTAATAATCCAAAGAAATCACTAGAGATAGCTACAACTGAATTAATTAAAGTATTACAAAAGTATTAAAATCTCAATATGACAATTCCATCACCATGTATAAATATTTGCGTAACTGATCCAGATAGTGATTTATGTTTAGGATGTGGTCGAACAACTCCAGAAATTTCAAAATGGTCAAGATACAGTGATAATGAAAAAAGACAAGTAATTGAAATAAGTAGAACAAGAATGGATACCGAACAGTTAAAAGAATTTGATAAAGCCTATAAAAAAATTCAAGAGAGAGTTAATAGCAATATAAAAAAACAAAAGTTACAAAACCAAGAAGACTAGTCATTTAGTTTATTTTTTATATGTAACTCTGTAGTAAACAAGAAAGGCTACAAAAGCTAAGAAACCTAAAATATTTGTCAGATTAAATGGATTAGGCATGTCTGCCCAAACTCCTGTTCCAAATGCCAAGAACCAAGTTATAACTGCGAGTAGAGGCCAATTAATATTCATTTTGCTGAGTTTATCATGAATTTTTACTCACCAATGGAATGCTTGCAAGTAAGTTAGTTGGAATGTCGTCTACTGATCCTTCGTAATTACCATATGAGCTTAAAAATTCTTCCTGAACTCCTTCATCAGGAAAAATGACATCAAAAATATTTGGATGGTTAACTACATTTGGTGCTCCACCACCTCTGTACTGTTCTGCTGACGGATTAATTTCTCTAATTCTTGAGCCATTAGGTCCGTAGCCATCTTGAGACATCATTACTACTCCATAATGCCATTCTTCTGGGTTTCCACCACCAAGCTGGCTTTCAATATCAAGTTTTACAACAATTACACCTTTGTCTGGAACAACGACAATATCAAATTGGTTAGTTACTAATTCTGACTCTCCACCTGGAAGAGATTTCCAAATCTGTGGTTCCCATCCTTCTATCACAATATGATATTCCCAACCAGACCCATCTGGCATTTTTCCAAATCTATAATTCCCTAGCTGTTTTACTCCAGTGTTAGAACCAAAATCTTTATCAATATACACATCAATAGTTTGAACAGATAAGCTCCGTGGAGATCCCCACGGATTTTTTACAGCACTTAAAACATCAAAATTCATTACAAGGCTTCCATCTGCAATACCTGCTGAGAATCCTTCAAAATCATAGCTCCCAGGTATGAATACTCCATCAGTTGGATAAGTGTATGAACCTTCTCCAAAATCGTCTTTAATTGGATCTTTTATATCTAGAAATAATTCAACATTTGAAACTTCAGGAACAAATAACGCTAGCGGCCTAGAAGGTTGAACATAAGTATCAAAAAAATCTGAATAGAGTCGAAGTTTAATCTTGTCTCCGAAACTCAGTGAACCTAATTCACCAAGTGGAATTTTTAGATAAAGTTCATTTCCGAATGCAGATACCTCTGTGGTTTCCATAGTTAAACAGTTTGTAGAAAATGTTTCCTCTTTTACGCTTCCCTCGTTGGGTAAATCTCTTTTTGTACACGTAAAGTATGAACCATTTTTAAGTTTTTCACCACTATGAAATATTACCTGAGTGGTTTCAATGCCTAAAAATTCTTGATTTGAAACTTCCCCATCTTTAAATGGAACCGAAGATCTTCTAATCTTTGTTCTAGATGGACTTTCTAAATAGATATCTAAATCAGTGTTTTGCCAAGGGTTAGCCTCCTGCATAGCCGAAGAAGATTTTTGTATAGAAATATATAAATGTTCATCAGAGAATCTATATTGTATTTTTGAAATCTTATCTGAAGTTTCTATTGCTCCAGCATCACTCCATATATTTGTATTCGTAGTCCCATTAATAAGTAAAGCTTGATTTGAATTCAAAATTGAATCTGATTGCTTATCAAATAATTGAGCAGCAGGAGAGATAATAG
Source organism: uncultured Candidatus Actinomarina sp. (assembly GCA_902625455.1). GTDB lineage: Bacteria > Actinomycetota > Acidimicrobiia > Actinomarinales > Actinomarinaceae > Actinomarina. Next base: position 12,638 of record CACOBL010000008.1, read on the forward strand.
GAATATCCAAATAAGCAGGCGGATCTTCACCTAGCGATGTATATACATTTTTTAAAAGGTTTCTAAATGCCGAACCAAAGTAGTCATCATTTCCACTTGATTGGTCACTTCCATACCACCAGAACCAATCGGAACCTTCTGCTAACAGCATATAATCGAATGCTTTATCTAGCTGTTCTGCTGTATATTCACCAGATGCATTTGATCTATCGTAGAAAGCTCTTGTTTTTTGCAGATAGTCCCATGCGTATGTCTCTTCAGTCTCTCCTATCCATGTAGCAAAATTTGGTTGAAACCATGAAGCGGGAAAGACTTTATTTAATTTATCAATTTGTGGTCCATATTTTTCAATATACTCAGTTGGCGTTGTTGTTTTTAACCAGTCTGTAGTAGTAAGAGTTTCATACATTAAACTTAGAAAATCTATACCATCGTTTTGATAGTGCTCCCAGGCATTTTCACCATCTAAAACAATTGAGACAACAAGTGGTCTATCCATTGTCACACTTACTTCTCTTGCAGCTTCAAGTGCCTTCATCATGTCGGCAACTGCCATCTCGGGCGACATTCCACTATAAGTAAATCCAACCTGATCAGAAATAGATAGATCTCTGAAGAAAATAGCTACATCTTCTTGTCTATTTAGTTGGCCATACCATGGGGTGTAAAGCACTTCTGGATTAGTCACAATACCATTTGTATTTCTTTTAAAAGTTGGGATATCTAAAGACTTAGACAATACATGTTCACCTGTTGCAATCCACTCAATACCCTCTTTGGCAAACATGCCTAACACTTCTTGAGAAACAGCTCCCTCTGCTGGCCACATTCCTGTAGGCCTTCTACCTAAAAGTCTTTCAGCTAAATCTAACCCTTTCGTAACTTGAATTGCAGCATCTGTTGGTTTATTGAATCTATTAGTTGGTAACTCAGCCCCTATATCTCCGACTGCAGCCAAGTTTGTATCAAATATTAAAGGAAGAATTGGATGTGCATAGGGTGTAGTAGTTATTTCAATCTGACCAGTCTTCCATAATTCAGCATGAGTTGGAATAACTTTATCAATTAGTTTTGAATGCTCATTTAAAAGAACAAATTTATCATCTTCAGTAAAGTCCCTGCCTTTATTAACAAGACTTTTCAAAGGTTCATGTTCTAAATATTTTGGATCTGTCCATGCAAGATTAAATAACATTTGTAGATCTCTAAAGTCTTGATTTGTCCATAAAGATGAGGCTTGATTAGAGTTTCTGAGTTCTACATATCGTGGAAATCTTGCTATCACTTTTGGATTTGTGTCAAAAAAACGTGAAACAATAAAATCTTTATCTTCTTGAGTCAAAATGTCAGCATTAATCTCTGTGTAGTACCAATATAAATCTTTTGCACCATTTGAAAAGTCTTCAAGCTGCCTTAATAAAACTGGTGTTAAATTGAATGTTGCTTTCATCTCTGGATAATCAGCAACTAACTCAACCATGTCAAGATAGTCTTTAGTGGCATGAACTCTTACCCATGGCCTTGTATAGTAACCATCATCATTTTTTGTATAAAATGGCTGATGCTGATGCCACATTAACATTACATACAACTCTGGTTCTTTGTCATCAATAATCTGTTCATTTAAGACTGCTGTAGTGGTTACATCAACAGTTTCGTCAACTGATGATTGTTGAGAACAGAATACAAAAAATAATACAAAAAGTATGCTGAATTTTTTCATCTAGATTATTTTAAAGGTTCAAGTTTAGCTGTAAAGTGCCTAAGCAGCTTTGGTTGCTCAATAACTTTGTAACCTTTAAGTTCATCTTTTTTCTCAGCTAACTTCTCCAAAACCTCTGCTACATAATCAAAATGACTTTGTGTATATGTTCTTCTTGGAGCAGCAAGTCTAACAAGTTCATGTGTTGCTGGTGTATCAGGTTTACCATTTTCCCCAGCTACTCCAAAAGCAAGTGTTCCAAGTTCAACTGCTCTAACACCTCCTAGCAAATATATTTCACACGCTACCGAATGCCCTGGATACTCATGCGGTGGAATGTCAGGTAGAAATGTTTTTGCATCAATATACAAAGCGTGACCACCTGCAGGTTGAACAACAGGAATGCCGTAACTAATTGCTTTTTCGCCTAGATATGATATTGATCTTGCTCGATATTCTAAATAATTTTTATCAGTTATCTCTTTTAATCCTTGAGCTAAAGCATCTAAGTCTCTTCCTGCAAGTCCTCCATATGTAGGAAATCCTTCTGTGAGAATTAATAGATTTCGGGCTGCTTCTGCAAGGGCGTCATCATTTAGTGCAAGAAGCCCACCAATATTTCCAAATCCATCTTTTTTTAAACTTATTGTGCATCCATCAGCTAATCTGAATGCCTCCTTTGTAATATCTCTAATATCTACATCTTTATACTCTTCTTCTCTTTGTGATACAAACCATGCATTCTCTGCAAATCGACAGGCATCAAGCAAAAACATTTTGTTATATTTTGAGCATAGGTTTTTTACCTTCTTTAAGTTGTCCATTGATACTGGCTGCCCTCCACCAGTGTTGTTTGTTATTGTCATTAAAACAAAAGGCACCTTTTCACTTTCAGGACCTTTTAATAGTTCCTCAAGTTTTTCTAAATCAATGTTTCCTTTAAACGGAGACGGGGATAAAAGATCTAACCCTTCTTCACAGAGTAAATCAATTGGGTTTGCCTGGGCGAATTCAAAATTGGCCCTCGTTGTATCAAAGTGACTGTTACTAGGAATAATATCACCCTCTTTTAATGTTATAGTTGCTAATATTTTCTCACTTGCTCTTCCTTGATGAGTTGGAATTATGTGCTTGTATCCAGTTAGGTCCGACACTACTTCATGAAATCTCTGCCATGAATGAGACCCTGCGTAAGCTTCATCACCTCTCATAATTGCTGCCCACTGCTCGGAAGACATAGATCCAGTTCCAGAATCAGTCAAAAGATCTATTGTTACTTCTTGTGACTTCAGACCAAACACATTCCAATGTTCCCTCTCAAGAAAACCTTTTCGTTCTTCAGGAGTGGTTATTGGCAGAGACTCGACGGACTTAATTTTAAACGGCTCAATGATTGTTTTAAACTCCATAGAGGAATTGTAACTAATCATTTTTAAGATATCATAATCTCTATGGTAGAAATTCATAATACTGTTGCAAAAGTATTCGAGAACAATAAAGAAGATTTGGAAATTTATGAATGTAAAGATGAATTTTCTGACACTCAAAACTTCTGTGACCATTATGGTTTTGATATTGAAGATTCATGTAATGCGATTCTTATAAAAGCAAAAAAACCAAAAGAATTTTATGCAATGTTTTGTGTATTAGGATCAACAAGATTAGACGTTAATCAAAAAGCAAAAATTGCCATGGGAGCTAAGCGAGTAAGTTTTGCTTCCAGAGAAGAAGCTGAACTAGTCACCAATCAAATATATGGAGGAATTAGTCCTTTAGGGCTGCCTGATAATATGAAAATATTTGTTGATCAAAACGTTATGAATAGAGAAAAATTATTTATAGGTGCAGGAAATAGAGTATCCAAATTTTTTCTCTCTCCAAAGTTATTGGTCGAACTTACTAATGCTGAAGTTTTGGATCTAACCTAAACCAGATCTACATAAACTAGCTGCTTGAGGAAGTAATGCTTGTCCATTAAAACCTGGAAATCTTCCACCTTGTAAATACGTTCTAAGACTCCCTTTAATATTCTCAAACTCATTAGGATCAAGTGTTTGTGGTTCCAGTAGTATTTGTAAACTATCTGGCAATCGTTCCTCTAAAAATTCCCTTTGATAACTATCCAAATTATCAACATACTCTGAAAGAAGATTTACAGACACCTCATAACTGTCAATGACTTCAACACAATTTTCATATTCAATTTTTGTAAGGGGGCTAGTGTCAACTTCGTAATCAGCTCTATATTGGAAAAACAAAATTATAACAACAAATATTAGGAGCGAATACAATAGAAATTTTAATGGAAAGAGAACTATCTTTTTTACAGGCCAAAGGACCAACTTAAATAATCTTTTAAACATATATTTTTTAGTTTAATGCTATGACGAGACACTGACATGCACCGCCTGATTTTAAAAATTCTGAAACATTAGCAACCTTAGAAGTTAATCCAAGATCTTCAACTACTTTTATTACATCTATTTTTTCAGATGGAAAAATAACAGTATCTTCTATAACAACTGCATTACAAGCAAGTTCGTTGGCATCACTCTCAGAAACAGGTATCAATTCAAATAGTTCAGAAAATGCACTTAAAGAACTATCTTTAAAAGCCTCTGGATAAAATATTGCATGACCATTAGAAAAATATTGAAAACAAGTATCTAGATGATAAAACTTTTCTTGCACCAGCTCTGCAATGACTGGTTCTAATTCAAAGTGTTTTGCAATATAAAGCAGTGCATCTTTATCACTTCTTACTCCATAAGATCCAACTAGGTACTCTCCATAAACAAAGGCATCTCCCCTTCCTTCAAATTTATACTCAGAGGGGATTCTTGAAACATTGTACTCATTATCTTCAAACCATTTGAGATAAATTTGCTCTTCACCTCTACGCTCTTCAAATTTAAAGTTAGAAATTAACACTTCATTACCATTTACAATTCCTGAGTTTGCAGTAAAAACTAGATCAGGATGATTTTCATTTGGAGGTACTACTTTTACTTCAGCTCCTGCTTCTTCAATTGTTCGTTTAAGACCGTTCCACTGATTTTTTGCTAGTTCAAGGTCTACGGTTGTTCCTGGAATCATCCAAGGATTAATCGAGTATTCAACTTTAAAATAATCGGGAGAACTCATTAAAATTATCTTTTCAGACATAGATACAGTTTACATTTTTATACATTAAATGTATATTTTTACATATGAAAGAATATTCTTTTTCCTCTATAAGCATTGACATAGCAACTAAGTGTCATGAATTAAATGAAAAAAACGTACCTAATGTTGGATCTTGTTCCTTGAAAGGTTTAACAAATTCTATTAAAAACTCGGACTATAACGAAACTATTGTTGTTGATAATATAGTTGTTGGATTTGCAGTTTGTTTTCAAGATAGTGATTTAACAAAATCGTACATGAAGAAAATCGAACATAAAAACTTTAAAGAAATTAGTAATAGGATTGATAATTTTTTGTACATTGACAGGATTGTTGTGGATGTTGAATATAGAAACAATAAGTTAGGCACAAGTCTTTATAAAAATATTTTAAGTTTTGCAAAAGAAAATTCTATACAACATTTAACTGCTGAAATAAATTTGCTTCCTTCAATAAATGAAGCTTCTTTCAAATTTCACGAATCTTTTGGTTTTGAAGAATTTGGAAGTGTAAAATATTCTGAAGATTATGAGGTCTCATTACAAAAGCTAATAATAAATAGTTAGAATACATTTATGCAATTTGAATTACCAAGGCGACACAGAAAAAGTTTCGAAGTTTCTACAAAAAAGAAATTAGATACCAAATTTAATAAAACAGAATCTCTTGAAATTTTTGAGACCCTTAAAAAAGAATATAATAATAGTCCCGTAACATTCGGGTCTTCCTCTGGTAAAAAAGAAGCATTATTAGAACTATTAGTTATTACTGCAAGTCAAATAGCAACAGAATATAAGGACTGTGATGTTGTGCTAAATCAAGGAGTTCCTGAAATTAAAAAGGTTAGATCATCATGACAAAATTAATTATTGATGCTGATACCGGATCAGATGATGCAGTTGCCTTATTAATGGCATATCGTAATTTACCAAAAGATAAAATACTTGGAATTACAGTTGTTGCAGGAAATGTCCCACTTGAACAGGGATTAATAAATACAAGTTATGTAAATGAACTTTGTGAAGTGCAAATCCCAATATATAAAGGAGCTGTAAAGCCCCTGGAGAGAAATTATATTGAAGTTTATGATTCAAACGAATCAACAAAAATAGCTCTCAGCTATGGAAATGATTCTACTTCAGCACAGAATGTTCATGGTATAGACGGTCTAGGTGATATTGGCATTAAACCCCAAAATCATAAGATTGAAAATTTATCTGCACAAGATTTCTATAAGCAAATTTTGGAAGAACAAGAAGAAATTGAAATCGTAACATTAGGGCCTCTTACAAATATTGCTGGATTGGTACAAAATAATTCTGATAAATTAGACAAAATAAAACACTGTTACATTATGGGTGGAAGCTCAAATGCATTGGGAAATATTACTAAGTTTGCTGAATACAATTTCTGGGTAGACCCAGAGGCTGCAGATATTGTATTGAACTCTGGAATACCAATTACAGTAATTGGTTGGGATCCATCACTATATGATGCAATGATAGATACAAAAAAAATTCAAGAAATAGAATCTATTGGTACTAAATATTCAAAATTTACAAATGATATTCAAGTTGTCCTAAGGGAAATGATGAAGGATATATTTGGGAGCGATAGTTATGATTTACCTGATCCATTAGCAATGTCGGTTTATTTAGATAATGAAATTATTAGTCAATCTGTTGATGTGAATGTAAGAGTTGATACAAGAGATGGGATGACAAGAGGTGGTTGTGTTCTTGATTATCTAAATTTAGAGCCTGATGCACCAAAAGTAAGAGTTGTTCAGAGATGTCATGGAGACAAGTTTTATAATCTTTTAAAGCAAAGTCTTACTTAATGGTTTCCAGCTCTGTAATAATAGAGTTAATAATCCTTCAAGTTAGTGTCGCTTTTAGCCCTGGCTTAATAATTGCTCTAATTATTAATGAGTCTGTACAAAAAAGTAGAAAAAATGGACTTCAAGTAGCAGGGGGTGCAGCTACTGGGGCAATTTTTATTACAATCATTACGGCTGGAGTTGTTACATTTGTTTTTAATTTAATTCCTCAAATTTTAACCATTATTTATATCGTAGGAATTATCTACATTGTATATAAAGGTATTGATACTATAAGATCCAACGTTGAGAACCAAAGTAAAGTTATCAGCAGTGGATCATTCAACGCAGGCATGAAACTAAACCTCATTAATCCAAAGATGTGGGTATTTTATCTTTCTGTATTACCTATTTTTGTCACGGAAAGTGAAAATGTATTTTCACAGTTAATTTACTTAGGGATCATAACAATATTTGTTAATCTCATTGCAGATGTAAGCTATGCGTTCATGAGTAGTTACTTTTTTCAAACTTCTTCAATTAAAACAAAGAAACTAATCAATACTGTTAGTGGAATTTGTTTGGTCTTAATTGGAATCTATCTATTTTTTAGTAGATTTCTTTGAACCTTTATCGTCATCATCTTTAAATAACTCTGCAACTGCACCAATGCTTCCAAGCGTCGCTGATAGATCTGCAGGTAAGAAAATCTTTGTTGCCTTACCGTTTGCAACTTTTTCTAGTGATTCAAGATACTTGATTGCTATTAAGTCGTTTGTTGGGTCACCCTTATGTATCGCATCAAATACTTGCTCAATAGCATTTGCTTCACCTTCAGCAATTGCGATTTTTTCATATTTCTGAGCATCAGCAACAGCTTTTAGTGCTTCAGCTTCACCTTCAGCACTCAAGATTTGAGATTCCCTCAAACCCTCTGCAGTCAATATTGCTGCTCTCTTTTCACCTTCTGCCTCAGTAACAGCAGCTCTTCTATCTCGCTCAGCTTTCATGACTTTATTCATTGCATCTTGAACGTCCTGTGGTGGGTCGATTCTTTGAATTTCTACTCTGACAACTCTTGTTCCCCATTTATCAGTTGCTTCATCAAGAATTAATTTCAATGATGTGTTGATTGTCTCTCTTGAAGTTAAAGCAGAGTCTAGCTCAAGATCGCCAACTACGTTTCTTAAGTTAGTTTGAGCAAGTTTTGTAGCTGCTTGAATGAAATCTCCAACATTATAAACGAGTTTCTTAGGATCTGTTGGTTCATAGTAAATGACTGCATCAACAGTAATTGTTACGTTGTCTTTTGTAATCACTTCTTGTGGCGGGACATCTATGACCTGCTCCCTCATATCCACAATGATGATTCTCTCAAGTCCAGGAACAACAATATTCAATCCGGGGCTTGCTTCTCGATTAAACTTACCTAATCTCTCAACTAAGCCAGTTTCAAAAGGTCTAATAATTCTGAAGATTCTAAAAAGTATTACCCCTAGGAATACAATTATTACAATCCATCTAACTAATCCAAATATAAATTCCATATTTATATACTACTCCTCACTCGTTTGTACCTCTAATTTAGTGCCATTAACATTTATAACTTTTACTTCAGTCCCTGCAGGAATTCTTTTATCCAGTGATATAACTTGCCAATCATCACCATATACATGTTGAAGAGTTGGGTCATATATATCTAGTTCTTCCGTTGTGACAAAGGTTGTACCTATATATTTGTTTACACCCTCAGAAAAGTTTTCTGATTCTTCCTTTTTTCCTCTTCTTGGACCAAATATTTTTACAGAAATATAAACCCCAACAATACTGAATACCACAAATGTTCCAAGCTGAATGTCCTGGCTGTCAGTAATAAGCGATGCGATACCTGCAAAAAATGCACCAATTGCAAAAGGAAGCATAAAAAAAGTTGTTACTAGTAATTCAGCAAGTACTAGAACTGCGGCCGCTATAAACCATATTTGTGTCATATTGACAATCTAACTATCCTGATTATCCTTTTCAAGTTGTTCTTGTTCAAATCGATTCAATGCTAATAAAAACATAATAAACAATATTGAAGAACCAATTAAAAAAGTTAAAGGGAGAATTCTTATTTCGAATGCGTTTAGTCCATCAATTGAAGCCGGTGCAGGACCCCTTGGTGCATAAAGAATAAAAAATATTGAGTTAATTACTCCCCAACCAAATATCGCTGCTCCAGTAATTAAAAAACCTAATCTTTTTCCAAGATTTGTAGCATTTAATAAAAAGGTAGAACCAGCAAATACAATCAGAGAACCTATAAACATAATGATTCCTGTAACTAGTAAGTTAGAGGAGAGAAGAGATCGCATTATTTCACGCATCAGGTTCCATTCCTCTCAAATAGTCAATAATTAATTCTATATCTGATTGAGGAAGAACTGCACCAAATCCTGGCATTTTTCCTCCTCCTACTCCATTAACTCCGTATGCTTTTCCGTTAACAGAGCCTTTAATAATGAAATCAATAAAATCTTCTCTTTGCTTAAACTGAATATTAACTCTTCCAGCTCTTAGCGCAGGTCCCAATCCGCCTGAAGCAATCTCTTTTGTATAAGCTACACCTGCTGAATAACCTGCAGTGTGACACCTTGCACAATATGCATTAAATAGACCCACTGCTCTTTTAGCTTTATCTATATCACCTTCAAATGTCGAATCCGCAATTTCTTCAAATGAAACTTCCCATAACTTTTCTTCAAGTGCTTTTTCTAAGAAAGCAAGTCCGGTTTCTGCCTCATCTAAGAATTTCTCATAACCCTCTGAAATAATTGTAATATTTATAAGTTCTGAATCTAATTGTGATAAGAAACCATTTGCTACAGACTTATCTTTTCTTCCAGGAATAGATTCTTCATTGTCTGGGTCAAGATTCAAAATTGAAGTACCAAGAATTTCATTTATATTTGCACTATAAGTTGATAAATCTACTTCGACAGAATCGCTTAAACCATCCTCGTCTGTGTCTATTCCGCCTTCTTTTGAGAGTAATGCTGAAACGTCTTCAACTGCTTTTTGTATGACTGGCAACTTTGCCGGGGCATCTTTAACGCTTTGGATTAATTCTTTTTGTCGTGCAATCTCATTTTCTACAAGTAGTTCTGATGTATCAAGACGGAGTAAAGAACTGTTTACATTTGCATCAATAGTTGCTAATTCTTCATTTTGTGGAATTTGAAAGTGATGTAGATACTCAATTAAGTCATCTAACTGACCGTCATTCATTGGCCCTCCACCTTCAAGACCCCAAGCAGGCATAGGTGAGTTTGCACGACCATAAATTAACCAATATCTTACTTCATCATCATCGTATCTAAAAAAAACATTATTTATAGCTGGTGCTTCCCATGTTACGCTAATGCCACTCCTTTTTTCAACATAAGATGCAGCACCTCCAGAACCATCTACTCCGTGACAGTTTCCACAACCAAACTCTTCATACAAATGCTCCCCTCGCTCAACAGAGACTTCATCAAATTCAACAGCAAATTCTTCCTGTCTATTTTGCTCACCGAGATAGTAAAGCGGAATCATGATTGTCAAAAGAGAGGCAAGAAGAACAGCAACAGTTAATGTTCTGTCCAATGTTTTTGTTTCGAGATCATCATCGTTTCTGTATTTTGTTAAATTTGGAGCTATATCTCTAGCTTTTCCAGAACCTCTGAAACCAGCAGATACAAAAAAGGCAAGACCACCGATTATACCTAATGCAATTAATGTAATGAAAAGAGAACTAGACAACTTTTATTCCTCCGTTGTTAATGCAATACATGAAAGACCTTGAGGGTACTTGACTGACATTCCAGGTGCTCTTGGAGACTCAATTATTGTCCCGGTATCAATAATCAATCTTCCTGATACATTCGCTACGTTGAATCTATCTAAATTTCTTGGAGCTGGACCTGCAAAATATTCACCGATCATATTATATTTTGATCCATGGCAAGGACATTCAAAGCCTTGAGATGAATTACACCATGGAACTCTACATCCTAGGTGAACGCATCGTTGGTAAACTGCAACTAAACCGTCTGTAACAGTGTCCCCAGTTGTAAATTGTGAGTTAGCTGCATCTGAATCGCTCAACGGCAATACATAAGCTCTAGCTGCCGGAATGAAAGCAGGGATTACTGAACCATCTGCTTGGAATATTTGATTTTTTATTTCCTCAATAGATCCAGCATCAATTTTAGATCCAAATCCTCCAGATACTTTTGGCCAAATAAACCCTAAATAAGAAATAAGCTGAATACCAGCAAAAGCTCCGAATGATATTCTTAATGCTTTTGTTAAAAATTGTCTTCTATTTATACCAATTTCTTCTTCAGATAACTCCTCGTAAATTACTTCCTCTTCAAGAGTTACAGTTGCGTCAGATGGAATATCCGGAGTTTCTTCTTCGTCAATGAGTGTTTCTGTTTCACCTTTTGGTAAATCAGGTTCAAGAAAATTTGTTGCCGATTTATCTTCTTTTAGTGCCTTTTTTTCAACATTTTTTTTCCAATTAAAAGTTTTGGGTGCTCTTCCTGTAACAATTACAACAATTCCAATAATTCCTAGTAATCCAACTAAAGCGAAACCTGCAAATGATAATTCAACTATGCTCATTCGAAATGAATCCAGTCGAGTAAGTCATCGAACCAAATTCCATCTATCCACGGGTACGTCCAGTTCCAACCGGGGCCCCGAAAAAGAACTCCAATAATTGTTAAAACACCTGCACCCGCTAAAAAAAACGTGTAGAACATTATCGCAAATTTTCTTTTTGAAGGATTTGTTTCAGGATTTCTATCTATATATGGAAACGCCATCCAAAGAACTACTCCTAAAACAAGTGGAATCATGACTCCTGCTATCTGAGGATCCCAATAAGATAATAATTCTTGTAAACCCAAAAAATACCAAGGAGCTTTTGCTGGGTTAGGTGTAACATTTGGATTAGCTTCTTCGAGTAAAGGTGCTTGTAAAATTGCTGACAACAAAATTAAAAATGCTGTCATTGCCATTAGAGATACGAATTCTGGAAGCATTAAGTGTGGCCAAGTATTTACCTTGTCAACCGGTTCAGCAACTGGTTTTTGAATCGGTTTAGCTTTTACAACTGTAAGAAGTCTCTGAGTTACTTTAACTTCTGGTGCAAAATCTACTTCTTCAGGAGCACCATTTTTTGCAGCAGCTGCGGGTGGTGCAGATACTTTAGCTGCAGGTGCTTGTGCTGCAGGCTTTTCAGGAGCAGGTGCAGGAGCTTTTGCAGCAGGCTTTTCTTCAATTGTTACAGCTGCAACTTTTTGAGGGGTTTCTGCTGCATGTTCTTCTTTTATAGGCGTTATTACCTCAGATTCAGTTTTCTCAGCTGCTGGTTCTTCTTTAGGTTTTTCTACATCGGGTTCTGATTTAGGAACTTCCGCCTCTTGAACAGCAGTTTCTTCAAGTAACTGTGCATCTGGTTCTTTAGAAATAATTGTTGGTTCAGATTGACCCTTCATTTCAGCTAAAGCTTGTTCAACACTTATTCCAAGAGCTTTTGCTCTTGCTTCAGCTGTTCTGAGTAATAAATGTTCTGGAATATCTACCATATATATTTCCTATAAAGGCCCTGAAATTCCGCCATCTTTTCTAACTCTCCAAAAGTGAACGGCCATAAAGATAACAATGATAAATGGTAAAAAGAGTACGTGTAATACATAAAATCTTAATAATGTAGCAGTCGTTGCTTCTAACCCAGCAAACAGGCCGAATTTAGCTTGCGCACCAATAACAGGCGTATAGCCAGCCATATTACCTCCCACTGTCACAGCCCATATTGCTAATTGATCCCACGGCAATAAATAACCCGTAAAGGAGAGCAACAAAGTTAAAAGTAAAAGAATAACTCCTATAACCCAGTTAAATTCTCTCGGTGCTTTGTATGCGCCGTGATAAAAAACTCGAGACATATGAAGAAAAACTACTAGAACCATCAAATGTGCTCCCCAGCGATGCATATTTCTAACTAGTGACCCAAAAGCAATACTTGTTTGTAAGTTTTGAATATCTACATATGCAAGTTCAGTTGGGCGGAAATAAAACATTAGCCATATACCAGTAATAGTTAAGACAATGAATAAGAAAAAGCTCAATCCACCTAAACACAAAGTGTAAGAAAGACGCACTCCGTGTCTTTTGACTTTTACTGGGTGTAAGTGATACAAAACGTTGTTCATAACAACATAGGATCTATTTCTAGGGCTGTCTACATAGCCTTTCCTAAACGGTGAACCGGGTCGGAAAATACTTGACATTAGCTTTCCGCCTCTAAAACTATCAGCAGCGCTTATTCTCGCTTCTTTAATTTTGTCTCTTAGTGATAATTTCTGCATTATGTAATGTTAAAGCCTTCCATATATGTAGCCGTGCCTATCACTTCTCTGTCCTGAATCCTCATCCCATGGGGCTTGATATACACCATTTTCAACCGCCTGATCAGCAAGAGATCCTGCAAATTTTCCAAGTGAAATTACACCTGTTGGACACCTGTCAACACAAAGTGCACATCTTGTACAAGCATCTTCGTCAACAACAAAAAAGCCAGGCTCTTCTGAAGCATCAGGAGACTCTACATTTATTGAATCTTCGATTGCATCAACAGATAAATAATGAATACATTTCCAAGGGCAAATATCAACACAACCCTCACATAAAATACATTCTGACTCATCAATGTGCAAGAATTGTTTCGGTCGAACACGTGAAGCTACCTTTTCTGCCTCAACCATTGCCAAATTATATTTCTTCTCAAATTCAGGCATTTCAATTAAAACTTCAGATTTAGGCATTTTGTTCCACCCTTATAACCTCTTTGCCATAATCAGAAATGCGTGATTTTGATTTTTCAATTTTATCATTAATGTCTTGAATGTAATATGCCACTACTAAACCTGCTATTAAAAAGTTAGTTGAAATTCCCAACTGAATTATGTCCTTAAGTGCTGCCAAACTTAACCCAATTTCATTATTTAAAAATAAAATTGGTGGAAATTGAATGAATTCACGTTGACCAGTCCACTCAAGAGGTCCTTGAGACAGGTTGAGCCACTCTGAAGGAACAATCCCTAGTAAAATAGACATTTCTATCCAAGTAAGAAAAGCAAAATAAGTTGCTTTCGCCCAAGTTAATTCTTTGTCGTTCCAAACAACTAGTACTAGGCCAAGGAGTAAAATTTGACTTGCTCCAAAAGCAAATAACTGACCAATAGTCTGCGGCAACCAACCTCTGGGAATCCAATTAAAATAATCAATAACTTCGCCTTTAGGAAATCCTGCAAAGTGTGCAATAATAACCCCAATTGTCATTCCACCGATACCAGAGACAATTGAAATTAAACCTATTCTGTATCTAAATTTATAAATTGTATAAATCAAATTTCCTCAAACCTTACCTTTATATTTTATCCTAAGATTGAAGAAAAATATAAATTGATTTCAATATCTTTTTTAAAACATTTAACTTATAACGAGTAACTTTTTTGAATATAATAGTAAAGTCACAATGAATAATAGCTAGGCTTATGAAATTGAAGTTGATTCCAAAAAACGAACAGGAGCTATCAAAACTTTTTGTTTTGATTTTTCCATTAACACTTTTACTAGCATCATTTACATCTTTTCTCAAAGACGCTTATTTTACATTTGCTAACTTGATTCCAAATAACAATATTTTTAACTATGGATTTTTGGATACTCTTAATGACCAAGCTACTTACGGTTTACTTTTTGGCACATGTATTTGCTTATCTTTTACTTATCTCTTTTCAAAATCTCTAGGAAGAATCGCATTACTTTTCCCTCTCTTATTTCTTACATTATTAGGACTTGTTGGCACAGAATTTTTAGACTTACTTTTTAGCTTTTTCTATCAAGACAGAATAAATATAACTGGCAATAATTCATCATTGATTATTCTGAAAATACTTGTTGGTTTTGGATTATTTGGTCTTGCTTCTTTAAATTTATTAGCAAAAAAAGAAGCTTCCATTTTTGCTAGTGCCCAGTTTTTATATGGTGCTGTAGTCTTTTATTTCATTTCATTACTTATATCTCGTTCAGAACTTGTTGTGTTTACTGATTCTCTTATGATTAGCTCACTTTTTACATCAACGCTTATATATGTGGGTGTATCATTTGTTTTTCTTGCAATTGTTCACTTTTTAATGACAAAGCCTTTGGGAGCTACTTTATTTAATAAAACTCTCACAGCAATTACATTCTGGGGTTTTCTGTTTCTACTTCCATGGACAAACTATAAATATTACTTTGGATCAGTAATTCCAAATTGGCTAGAAAATGTTTCTATCTACCTCTCACTCAGTTTATTAATACCATTACTTGCATTTACAGTTAACTATGTAAAAACTATACAAACACGTGAAGATGAAGGTAATAAGTCTTCTAGCTTAATGAGTTTTTCCGTCGTTATATTTTTAGTTACTAATTTACTTCACATCGTCTCAAGCTTTGAAAACATACTTCCTTTAATAGGACTTACAAATTTTCAAAACGTAATCAACCAAGGATATATTGGATCTTTAATTTTTGCTACAATTTCATTTGTCTACTATCTCATTCCCAAACTTTTTGGTAGATCAGTTAAATATTCGAAGCTTGAAGATATAATTTTTTCTGGATTTAAACTTATATATCCCGTTCTTCTTATCAACAATTTTCTTATTGGTGTAAATTCTGGATATTCATGGAATGCAGGAGCTAATGCTGGAACTCCAACAATCTATGGAGAAGGGTTCAGCATATTATGGAGTATTGTTGGTATAAATTATTCTGCCAATACATTTATTTCACTTTTATTAATGGCATTATCATTTTTATTCTTTATTTCAGTTTTAAGGTCAATTAGTTCTGGTGAAGTGACAACAGTTGAAAAAATGGTTTTTAGCAATGATTGAGGTACATATTGAAATAGTTGAATTCAAAGCTAGTAGATGGCATAAGGGACTAATAAAGAAATCTGTGGAGCCTACTGAGGAAAATTCTAATGAGTGATTTAGTAAATAAAGTAGCTGAATTATTAAATGCACCAATCGACCTTGTTCAAAGATCAGCTGAGGCAAGAGCACAAGCATCAGGAATCTCAGTTGAAGATGTTTTAAATTCATGGGCAGGTGGAGAAAGTATTGCAGCAAGTGCGGCACCCGCGCAAAAAGAAGAAGCTCCTGTTGATGAAACTCCAGTTGAAGAAGCTCCAGTTGAAGAAGCTCCAGTTGAAGAAACTGTGGAGGAAGCATCTGAAGATACTGTAGAAGAAAGTGAAACACAAGAAGTTATTGAGGAAGTTGTTGAAGAAGTAATTGAGTTAAAAAAAGAAAGTTCATTTGCTTTTATCAGTGGAGTCCTATTAATTGGAGTATTCACATTTATATTTGCTTTTGCGATTCCAAAGAATCAGTCAATAAGTGCTGTAGAAGTTTCATTAAATAATTCAATCAGTGTTTCAAATGAAGTATTGAGAGGAGCCGAAATCTATGGCGAACTTAATTGTCAATCTTGTCACACACAAAATGTAAGAACTTTA
The DNA here is from genome assembly GCA_902625455.1 of uncultured Candidatus Actinomarina sp. Classification (GTDB taxonomy): domain Bacteria; phylum Actinomycetota; class Acidimicrobiia; order Actinomarinales; family Actinomarinaceae; genus Actinomarina. The sequence goes on from CACOBL010000008.1 coordinate 28,934, forward strand.
ATTCCAGACACTCAAAATGGTAAAGTTCTTAAAAATAAATATGCAAATCCAGCTCTTATCAGAAATATAGGTACTATTCGACTAGGACCAGATCTATCAACCAATGCTACGAGAGAACCTACAAATAATGCTCAGTGGCTCAAAAGATATTTGGTTGACCCATCTTCAGTAAACAGAGATATTCCTCACCCAAATTATGAATTTCTAGATGACAACGATTTGGAGTATCTCATAACTTATTTACTATCATTAGGGGAAGTAAATGAGTGATTTAGTAAATAAAGTAGCTGAATTATTAAATGCACCAATCGACCTTGTTCAAAGATCAGCTGAGGCAAGAGCACAAGCATCAGGAATCTCAGTTGAAGATGTTTTAAATTCATGGGCAGGTGGAGAAAGTATTGCAGCAAGTGCGGCACCCGCGCAAAAAGAAGAAGCTCCTGTTGATGAAACTCCAGTTGAAGAAGCTCCAGTTGAAGAAGCTCCAGTTGAAGAAGCTCCAGTTGAAGAGGTAACAGAAGAAGTTTCTGTTGCAGCATCAGTAGTAACTAAACAAATTAAAAAATCTATTTCGTTTGTTAATGAGACTATGTCAATTAAGACCAATTCAGAAACTATTCTTCCTAAATGGTTGAATTTTAGTTTTATAGTTATTCCATTATTCATACTTATTGGTCTAATTAGTTCATCAAATACTCAAGAATGCGGTGAGCGAGGCATGTTAGACGTAGATAGAAAATCCCAACAGGCTGTTAATTGTGATGGATCTCCTTATGAAGGTAGGGGCTCTGCAGCGACAAATACAATCAACTATATAGCAATAGGACAAGAAGTTTACGCAGGCGCAGGTGCTTGTGCTGGATGTCATGGTGGCGGTGGAGGTGGAGGTGTAGGACCTGCATTTACTGGCGGCGCTTTGTATACAACATTCCCAACATGTGCTGATCATGCAAAATGGATACAATTAGGATCTGCAGGATGGCAGGCAGAGGTTGGTCCAACATACGGAGCTGAAAATACTGTATCCATTGGTGGTATGCCAGGTTTTCAAGGAAAGCTTACTGAAGAAGAGATTTATGCTGTAGTTGTATTTGAAAGAGTTGTTTTTGGTGGTGGGGATACTGAAGAAGTTTTGATAGATTGTGGATTACTAGAAACCGATGAAGAAGAGGAAGAAGTAACTACAGAAGCAGTTAGCACTTCACCTTAAATGAAAAAGTTTTCCATTTTTAATAGAGATTCATTACTTTACATTTTTGCTTTCCTAGATGGTCTTTCTGTAGCTGCTGGAGCCTTATTTGGTTTCTTTTTTCCTAAATTATTATCTGATGTTTTTGGTTCAAACTTTCAAACCAATGATCTGATTTGGTTTAAATTTGTACTTCTTCCTGGAATTGCAATAAATATTTTATATATGTACTTTGCTGTAACAAAAAATAGAACACTAATTGTTTTATCTAACATACTGAGAACTTTCACAACAATAGGTTTCTTTTTAATGTGGGGTGAAGCTGTTGTATTGCGTTCTTTGCTAAACCTTATGATAATTCATCATATTGCTGCAATATCAATAACCTTTATTCTGTACTTTAAAAAAAATGACAACAAAAATATAGACATTTCAACTTACAAAGAAGATCTTCAAGAAAACTAGTTTGTTTCTTTCAGAAACCTAATTAAAATTTTTTTATGCTCCCAGTTATGTATTTTCATTTAGGACTAATTGTTGCAAGTGTGGTCCTTTTTTACATTATTCTTTAAAAATGACAAAGAAAAAAAGAGAAAAACGAGTTGTCGGTTGGAAAGAACATATCGCACTTCCAGATTTAAAAGTAAAAAGTGTAATTGCAAAAATTGATACCGGTGCAAATGTTGCGTCAATAGATGCTTCTGAAATTAAAATTGTAAAAAAAGAAGGTATTAAATATGTAAATTTTAAAGTCATGAAAAGAAATAATACTGTCCGTAAAACATCTGCCCCTTTGGCAGGATATAAAAGAATAAAAAGTTCTAATGGCGATGTTGAGAGAAGACCTTATATTAAAACTACTTTACTTATGGATGGAATAAGTAAAAAAATTGAATTAACACTCACTGACAGAGGGCCAATGGATTACACAATGTTAATCGGGAAAAAAGCACTAGGAAGAAGATGGCTTGTTAATCCTGCCATAAGTTACTTAACGACTACAAATAAAGAACAAAAAAAATGAAACTTGGAATTTTATCTCAGGATATAAAACTGTACTCAACCAGTAGATTGTATAAAACTGCAAAAAAACGAGGTCATGAAACTGAGGTTGTAAGTTATCTGAGGTGTTACATGAATATTGCTAAGGCAAAACCAAGAATTTTTTTTCAAGGTCGAGAAATCAATTTTGATGTTGTAATTCCAAGAATTGCAGCAACATGGACGTTTTATGGTGCAGCAGTTGTAAGACAGTTTGAATTAATGGGTGCACTGTCTGCAAACTCATCTGCTTCAATTAGCAGATCAAGAGACAAATTAAGAGCCCTACAATTAATCGGAAATAGTGGTGTAGAGATGCCAGTCACCGGTTATGTACATTTATCAAGAGATATTGAATCTGTTTTAAGAACCGTGGGTACACCGCCATATGTTATTAAATTACTTGAGGGAACACAGGGTCGTGGTGTTGTATTAACTGAAACAATGGAAGCAGCAATAAGTGCAATTGAAACAATGAAAAAAGTAGATGCAAACATTCTTATACAAGAGTTTGTAAGCGAATCAAGCGGACAAGACATAAGAGCAATTGTTGTAGGAGATAAAGTTGTCGCATCTATGAAAAGAATTGCAAAGCCTGGTGAATTTAGGTCAAACGTTCATCTTGGTGGAAAAGTTGAAGACTATACATTAACTGATCAGGAAAAAGAAAGTGCTATAAAGGCAGCTAAAGTTTTGGGCTTATCAGTTGCAGGTGTGGATTTAATTAAATCTAATAGAGGGCCCTTAGTTCTTGAAGTAAATTCTTCACCAGGTTTAGAGGGGATTGAAAGAGCAACTGGAATCGATGTTGCTGATGAAATAATAAAATACTTAGAAGAACAATACAATAGTAGAGATAAATCTAAACCAATAGATATTTAAAAAACTAATTTTTTTATAATCTTCCAAATATTAAAAATACCTTCATCCACAACTTCATCGTTATTCAATAAAACAGGGATTCTCAATAGATATTCTTCATAACCATCACTTACATCAACTTTCTTTATTGATGAAAAAAAATTTATAAATTTAATTTTTTTAAAAGCTTTATTACACAGTTCACAATTATCCGAAGTTACAAAGATTAGTTTTGACATGTATTATGTGTTTATGAGGCCGTGGACTTTGGTATTTGTAATTTTGCTGATTTTAATAATTTTCATTTCAGGTTCAATCGCTTTGTCAAACTTTCAGCTTTAATAATTACTTTCGAACCATCTTTACAGTTTAAAAGTTTACTTGCGTCTCCATTAGCAAGAAATATTGAAATCATACCCCAAGAGTCTGTAACTACTCCGACTCCTCCAACAGAATTTTGATAATTACCACACCATTTTGAAGTTAATTCTTGATTCTCAATTGTAAGACTTAATGTATCACCAACTTTAAAGTTTTTTTCATTTAATTCTTCCGGTGAAATATTTGTTTGACAATTACCAAAATGATCAACATAAAGAACTTCACCTTTGATTTCGTTTTCAGTTATATCAGTTAATGGGATTAGGTACTGTTTAAGATCTTCCAAATTTAATTCTTGTCCAAATTCTTCAAGTTTGAGTTGGCCAGATGCATAAGCTGCAGCAAATGGAGAAAAAATGTCTCTTGCATGAAAAGTGTCTCCATCATGTGGAATTATCCAATTCTCATTTTCTAATGCAAATGCTTGCTGAGCACCCCCGACTGTTGCACACGCTAAATTAAGTAAACCATTGTCAGGTCCAATCATTACTCCCCAGTCTGTTTTAATAGCAATTGGATTTCTATCTGTTCCTACACCTGGGTCAACTACAGCTAATAAAACTCCCTGTGGAATGTATTGAATTGCTCTCATAAGAAGCAAACTTCCATATTTTATATTTTGTGGTGGAATTCCATGGGAAATATCTATAATCTTTATGTCTGAATCAATACGATTGATGACTCCCTTTACAACACCCACTGAACCATCACTGAGGCCAAAATCAGAAGCGAAAGATATAATTTTGTTCATAAATAACATTATAAAGACAATAAAATTCAACATAATATTGATCGATAATTAGCAAAATTATTTTATTGGATTATATTGAGTTATAGCAAGGGGGAAATATTAAAAAATTCTTAGTTTTCTTATTAGTTTTAATTACTGTTGGCTATTTCGGTGCGGGTTACTATGTGTATGATATTGCAGCCTCTGTCCCATGTGATGTTTACGAAAGCGAGCAAAGCAATACACCCTCAAATTTTGAAATTTGGGAAGATTACCGAGAAACGATAAATGCTTCTGATTATTTCATAGATAATTACGAAGATGTAAGTTTTCCTTCAACTGATGATGTAATTATCAGTGGTTGGTGGATGGAGCAAAATCCTGGTGGTCCTACGGTAATAATAAATCATGGACTTACAAGTAGTAAGTACTCTTCTGGAATATTGCTTGCTTCAGGAATATTGTATAGAAATGGTTTTAATGTTCTAGCTATTGATTTACGAGACCATGGAGATAGTACCTGTGAAGATGGTTACTACTCTGCAGGCCAAAAAGAATCTTATGACTCTGCATCAGCTGTTAGCTGGTTGGTTGATACAAAAGGAATACCTCCAAGTTCTTTAGGGATATATGGACAGTCTTTAGGAGCCCTTACAGCTTTAACAACATCTCAACATACTAATGATTTTGCTGCAATTGCAGTTCATGATCCTCCTGTAAATTTTGAAACTCTAGTTAGAGAAGAAATGGAATATCAAGGTTTTCCAGGATTTCTCTTTGAGCCTACAAGTCATTATGCAAGAATATTTGAAGGAGTAAGTTTAACTACCATAACTCCTGAAACTTCTTTAACAAGAAGTACAAAACAACCGATCTTAATATTTAATGGAATGCTTGATGAAAGAGTTCTTCCTCATCATAGTTTAGATTTAGTTGAACTAGCTGATAGCTTAGGTATCGAGACTGAAATATACAGATATGAAAATGCAGGACATGTTGAGAGCTTATGGACCTACACAGATGAATTTGAACAAATAATTGTCCGTTTCTTTCAAGACAACTTAACGTCCTGATAGGTTTTAAATAGACTATCAGCTGTAAGTTCCCAGTTATATTTTTTTGATTTTTGTATGCAATTAATCATTACCATATTTAAATAATCATCGTCATTTATAAGATTTTTAACAAAATTGTTTGCATTACTGTCTGCAAAGCCTTCAGCAAAATATCCATTTTTATTGTTTTCAATAATCTCTATCAGTGATCCCGTATTAATTGATAAGATAGGCACACCCATTGAGTTTGCTTCTATAGCAACAAGACCAAAAGTTTCATATTGTGAGGTATGAATTAACAGCTTTGATTTATTCATCAAATCTTTGATTTCCATTTGAGACAAATTTCCTAAAAATTCCACATGAGATTCTAAATCTAATTCTTTTACACTGTCCTTTAGTTCAACCAAATAATCGTCTCCAGACTTTCCACTTGGACCACCTATAAAATAACAAAGAAAGTTGCTATCTACTTTTTTAAAACTATTTAAAAATTGTATTGTCTCAAGTTGTCTTTTTTGTTCTTGTATTCTTCCTATGGAAAGAAAAATATTTTCTCTAGGTAAATTTATGTCAGGCTTAAAAATTTTTCGGTCAAGACCGGGAGTTATTTTTTTTATTTTATTTTCATTAATTTTGTAATTTTCTGAAATCATGACATGTTCATATTGAGATGAGACAGTTACAAAATTTGAAGATGTCATTACTATTTTTTCACAATCTACACGCTCTTTGTTATATCCGTCAAGAAATACTCCTAAACTATGTGATGTAAATACGTAAGGTATATTTTTTTCTTCAGAAATTTGTTTTGCTACTAAACCGGATAGCCAATAGTGAGCATGAATAACATCAAAATTCTGTAATTCAAAATTTTCTTCGAGTTTTATTTTAAATTCTTGTAAATAGATTTCTTTATCATCAACAGAGAGGCCTGGTTCAAATAAATTTAGTGAATGAAAATCTAAATTATCTGCTTTGAAATTTTCAGCTCTTTCTGCGGTAACAACAGTTACGTTATTGTCATTTGAAAGTTGTTTTGAGATTTGCTGAACATAAACATTAAGACCCCCTGAATCAAATTTACCAATACTACCAAAAGGTGATGTATGAAAACTTATTTGTAGAATATTCATAATTCGATAATCAAATCGTAAAGTTGAACTGAATTTCCACCCAAATCATACTTATATCTTTCCGTACCTTTAAGAAAATCGAAGAAAGCCATTCCTCTTTCTATAAGTTGCTGAATTATTAGATCATTTAGAACTATTCCAGGATTTATTGAATTAAATTTATTATTTCTACTTGAGTTATAAAGATAACACCCAGACTCATTCTCATAACAAAAAGCAGTTGAAAGAACACCTTTATCTGTATTTGTATAGTAAATTTTCCATCCTTCCATTTTTAAAAGATTTCTAAAGTATGTCTCAACTACTTCTGTCATAAACTTTCCCTTTTCACCTTTTGATTCTTTGTGTTGAGAAATAAAAATTTCGAAAATTTCCTTTGCTCTAGATTCTCTCAGTTCGCATGAAATAGTCTCATTATCAAATTTTCTTTTTTTTCTTCTTAATTCATGCCTGTTCTTTTTGGTCAGGCTTTTCAGATAGTCTTCATATGTTTTTGGCAAAATTAAATTAACAGCTACATCTGATTTTTTAATTTTTACAGACTTGGTATCAATTTCCTCAACTAAATTTTGAACTTGAAAAAAATGTAAAGAGTCGAAAATGATATTAGTTATATTTTTATCTTTTAAAATCTCGGGCTTGATAGAAATATCTGGCCTGTAATCTACAAAATCTCTATCTCCAATATTTACAATAGTTGAATCGGAGATTGCATAGTTTTTAAGCTTTGTTGTTTTTTCTTCACTTAAAATATCGACTAGCTCTAAAAATTCTTTTTTACAAAACGGTGACTCTAATACCTGTTCTTTCACAGATACTAGAATAAACCATTTAAAACATTTAGTGCATCAACAAAATATAGTGATAAGACAAATGCGAACATATAATCAAATACATATATTTGATTAGATAGTTTTGAAGTAATTTCATACTCAAAACGTAATTTGGTAAAAACATGGGTTATAAAAGTAGTAAATAGTGCTATTGATGTTCCTCCAATAATGATATTTACTGTTTTATAGTCATAAAAAGTACTTACTCCATTAAATACTATAAATATCAAGAAAAAATTAAAGAAAAATTGAAAATTACCAAATTGTACGTTGAAATATGTTGCAAGTGTTTTTAAAAAAAGCAAAAGTAAGAAAATATACGATATGTAAAAGATATTTTCTTGAAATAATGAATCAACGATATATCCATTTACCAAAAAAGTAATGACCGTAATAAATATAGAATTCCCTATTTTGAAAATATTTACATCTGATTGAAATATGAAGTAAATCATTAAGACAACTAGAAATATAATAAATGTCTCATAAGGTTCTATGAAAGAGAAAATATTTTTGAAGGTTACTGACGAAAAAGATAGAAGTAGAAGAATTAAAACTACATAATATTTATCGCTATTGATATCGAATTGTCCAGAAAGCATCTCGGTAAGCCAGATGAGAGTTAACCCAACAAAACAAGATGAAATTAATGGTGTGCTTGAAATTAGTATGCCAACTAATATTGCCAAAGATAGAATATATTGGAAATATCTAAGTTGAATATGAAACATCCTCGCGAAAATTTTACTTGTATAAGCTTGAAAATTAAAGTAATTTATTATATAGTTGTAAAACACTATATTTAGTGTTGTTGTTAAACCCTCATACAACATTTAGTTATAAAAGGAGAAAAAGTGGCAAAAAAATCAGGGCTTAAAGTAGAAAGAAAATATACAACACCAGGTAATCCTTACAACAATATTACATGGGAAAAGCGCAGTTCAAAAATTACTAATCCTGACGGTTCGATTGTATTCGAAATGAACGATGTTGAGATTCCATCAACATGGTCTCAAGTAGCAACAGACATAATGGTTTCAAAATATTTTAGAAAAGCTGGTGTACCTCAAGTGGATGCTGAGGGAATTGAAACTAAAGATGAAAATGGCGAACGTGTTCTTGGTCCTGAAACATCTTCAAGACAAGTCTTTGACCGACTAGCTGAAACATGGAGGCACTGGGGAGAGAAAACTGGATATTTTGCTTCTACCAAAGACGCGCAAGCATTTGAAGATGAACTTAAGTTTATGCTTGCAACACAAATGGCTGCTCCAAACAGCCCACAGTGGTTTAATACTGGATTAAATTTTAAATATGACTTAACTGGTCCAGAACAAGGCTTCTGGTATGTGGATCCAAAAACTGGAAACTTAACTCCTGGTGCAGATTCATATTCCCGCCCACAACCACATGCTTGCTTTATACAGTCAATAGATGATGACTTGGTAAATGAGGGTGGAATTATGGACCTATGGGTCAAAGAAGCACGTTTATTTAAGTTTGGATCTGGTACTGGCACAAACTTTTCAAATTTACGAGGTGAGGGCGAACAGCTTTCAGGTGGCGGTGTTTCTTCAGGCGTAATGTCATTTCTTAAAATTGGTGATAGAGCCGCTGGTGCAATTAAGTCAGGTGGCACCACAAGAAGAGCCGCAAAAATGGTCATACTAGACCTAGATCATCCTGATATTGAAGACTTCATTGAATGGAAAGCTATTGAAGAAGATAAGGCACGAGCATTAATTGCTGCAGGATATCCTGCTGACTTTAATGGAGAGGCTTACGCTACTGTATCCGGTCAGAATTCAAATAACTCAGTTAAAGTTCCAACTGAATTTTTAAAAGCAATTGAAGAAGACAGTAACTGGGATTTAATTGCGAGAACAGATGGTTCCGTAATGAAGACTGTTAAAGCGAGAGACCTTTGGAATAAAATTGCCGATGCTGCATGGAGATGTGCAGATCCCGGTGTCCAATATGATACAACTATCAACGAATGGCATACATCGCCAATGGGTGGAAGAATTAGAGCCTCCAATCCATGCTCAGAATATCTATTCTTAGACAATACAGCATGTAATTTAGCAAGTCTTAACCTTGTTAAATTCTATGATGATGAAACTCAAATATTTGATGTTGCTTCATATAAACATGCACTCAGAATCTGGACTATCGTTCTTGAGATTTCCGTTGAGATGGCACAATTCCCATCAAAAGAAATTGCTCAAGGCTCTTACGACTACAGAACATTAGGTCTTGGATACGCAAACCTTGGATCTCTATTAATGAGGAAAGGAATCGCTTATGATTCAGAACTAGGAAGGGCTATAGCTGGAGCTTTAACTGCAATGCTTACAGGGGAAGCGTATAAAGCATCTGCTGAAATGGCAGGAATTGTTGGTCCATTTCCTAAATATGAAGAAAATTCAGAAAATATGTTGAGAGTTATGAATAATCATAGAAAAGCAGCATATGATTCAAATGACTATGAAGGATTAAGTCATGATCTGATTGCAATTAATCAAGAACTATGTCCTGAATATTTATTAGAAGCTGCACAAGCTTCCTGGGATGATGCTGTTGAGCTCGGAACTAAAAATGGTTACAGAAATGCACAGGCTACAGTATTAGCTCCAACAGGAACTATCGGATTGTTAATGGATTGTGATACAACTGGTGTAGAACCTGACTTTGCGTTAATGAAATTTAAAAAACTTGCTGGTGGTGGTTACATGAAAATAGCTAACCAATCTATTGGACCGGCACTAAATGCACTCGGCTACGAATCTACCAAAGTTAATGAAATAATTAATTATGTTATCGGATCTATGTCATTAGAAGACTCCCCTTACATAAATAAAAAATCCTTGATGGAAAAAGGCTTTAGCGAAGAAGATGTCGCAAAGGTAGAAGCTGCTCTTCCAGGTGCTTTTGAAATTCAACATGCTTTTAATGTTTTTGTTCTAGGTGAAGAAACATTAAAAGGTTTGGGTATTGAAGAGGAAGTCTATACATCATTTGATTTCAATTTATTAGAAACACTTGGATATTCTCGAAATGAAATTACACAAGCAAATCTTCACATATGTGGAACTCAAAAAATTGAAGGTGCACCCTACTTGAAAGAAGAACATCTAGATGTTTTCGATTGTGCCAATAAATGTGGTAAAGATGGTAAAAAATTTATTCACTACATGGGTCATGTAAGAATGATGGCTGCTGCTCAACCATTTATATCTGGTGCAATCTCTAAAACTGTAAATATGCCTAATGAAGCGACTATAGAAGATATTGAAGATTGTTATTTTGAAGCAGCCAAAATTGGCGTAAAAGCTATTGCTATATATCGTGATGGATCTAAAGCTTCACAACCACTTTCAGCTTCATCAGACGAAGGTGACTCTGATGAAAGTGATCCAGAAGTAAATAAAATTCTTGAAGAAGAAGCAATGCTGGTGCAAGGTAATTATGCTCCAGGAACAAGTCCATCAAAAGCTTATGCCGGTGTAAATAGGCCCCGATTTCTTCTTCCTGAAAGAAGAGAGGGATGGACTCAAGAAGCCAGGATTGCTGGTCATAAAGTTTACTTAAGAACAGGTGAGTATCCTGATGGAACATTAGGTGAGGTATTTATTGATATAGCTAAAGAAGGAGCAACCCTTAAAGGTGTTTTGGGTTGTTTCGCAATAGCTGTTTCAAAAGGACTTCAATATGGTGTTCCTCTTGAAGAGTTTGTAGATACATTTACATTCCAAACTTTTGAACCAAGAGGCATGGTTGAGGGACATGAAAATATCAAAATGAGTAACTCTATTGTTGACTATGTCTTCAGAGCACTAGGTCTTGAGTACCTTAATAGAACAGATCTTGTACAAGTTCCACCAAAAAACTCTCCTAGCCATGTATCTGATGAGGCAGAACAAGTTCAACAAATCGAGCCTGCTCAAAAAAAAACTGAAGCAGTAGAAGCTGCACAAGAAACAGAGCCTATTGATCTAATTGAAAAAACTGAAGTCGAAGAACCAATTCGGGACCCTCAGGGATCAAAAAATATATCAACTAGTGAATCTACAACAGAGAAACAAGAGACACAATTTGTAACTAAAGTCGAAGAAATTAAAGAAACTGATACAGTTGAAGCCGTTTCAAACTCCGTCACTACTGTTCAGGAAGTTCTTGGAGATATGATGGGTGACGCACCAGCTTGTCCAGATTGTGGGCATATAACAATTAGAAATGGTTCATGTTACAAGTGCTTGAATTGTGGCAACTCTCTTGGTTGTAGCTAAGAAAAAGTATAAAATTTGGCAAATATTTTTTTATACAAGTTTTATTATAAGTTCATATATTAAAGTGAAAGATTTAGTTTTATTTAAATTTAAAAATGATTATTGAAAAATATGTATGATTTAATAGTTATAGGAGCAGGTCCAGCTGGTTTAACAGCAGCATATGAACTTTCAAATTCTAATAAAAAAGTTATTATTCTTGAAAAAAAATCTCAAGTTGGTGGATTAGCTGAAACAAAAGTTTTTGGAAATTATAGATATGATATTGGCCCACATAGATTCTTTACAAAAAACAAAGAAGTTTATGAATTATTTCTAAAAATGTTAGGAGAAGATGCTGTAGAGGTAAATCGAAAAACTAGGATACTATTTAAAAATAGTTATTTTGATTACCCTCTCACTCCTATAAATGCACTTTTTGGATTAGGAATAGGTGAGTCAATTGTAATTGGTTTTTCTTACATATTTGCAAGAATTAAAAGCTATCTGAAGATTTCCAAAATTAATAATTTTGAAGACTGGGTTGTTGACAGGTTTGGTAAAAAACTTTTTAACAACTTTTTTAAAAACTATACAGAAAAAGTTTGGGGGATAGATTGCAAAGATATTGGATCTGACTGGGCAGCTCAAAGAATAAAAGGTCTAAGTTTATCAACTGCTATAAAATTTGCACTATTTCCAAATAGTAAAAAAAGACCAAAAACATTGGTAGACAAATTTTATTATCCAAGGCTTGGTGCAGGAATGTTGTGGGAAAAGTTTGAAGATTATATTGAAAAGCAGGGTATTAAAGTTGCTAAAAACAAAAAAGTTACTGGAGTAATTAATAATGGAGATAGTTTTAAAGTTACTATTGAAGACAACCTTGGAAATCAGACTTCAATTGATACTAAGAATATATTTTTTAGTAACCCTCTACTAGAATTTATAGATATTTATGATGCTGAAATTCCTGAATCAGTAATTAATTCTGCAGAAAGCTTAAATTACAGAAATCATATCAGTGTTCATGTAACGATAGATAAAAAATTGTTTGATGATAATTGGATTTACATTCATTCTCCAAATCTTGACATGGCTAGAATCGCAGATTTTACAAATTTTTCAGATGATATGAGTGAAGAAGGAAAATACCCACTTACACTTGAATATTTCTGTTTTGAAGAAGATGAAATTTGGAACCAAGATAATTCAGATATTATAGATTTCGCTCTTAAAGAATTAAAAAATATTTTTGATGAGGAATTTAATGTTATTCACTCAGAAGTAAGTAGAAATGCCAAAGCCTATCCAGTAATTAAAACTGGTTACCAAGAGCATATAGATGTAATTAAAAATTGGCTTGCAAGTCTTCATAATATTACAGCAATAGGAAGATCTGGAATGTTTAAATACAATAATCAAGATCATGCAATGGCCACTGGATTATACGCAGCGAGAACACTTTTGGGTCATGGAAATTTTGATCCTTGGGAAGTTAATGTTGATGGTGAATATCACGAGGAATTAAGTAATAATTAATCAAAATTTAATCTATTTAAAAATAATATTTACAATATAATAGATTTACTT
>CACOBL010000009.1 GCA_902625455.1 uncultured Candidatus Actinomarina sp.
TTTTAAGCAAATCATACATTTTTCTAAGTTGTGACCTCTAGCTGGACAATATTCTCTTCCATAAAATATTATTTGTAAATGCAATTTGTTCCATTTATTTATAGGAAATAAGCGCTTTAAATCTTTTTCAGTTTGTTCTACATTTTTTCCTGTTGAAAGAGCCCATCTCCACGCTAAACGATGTATATGAGTATCAACTGGAAAAGCTGGATAACCAAATGCTTGACTCATTACTACTGACGCAGTTTTATGCCCAACACCAGGTAGATCCTCTAAATCTTTGAAATTATCCGGGACTACGGAATTGTGTTGTTCTTTAAGTATTTTTGACAGGTTGAAGATTGATTTAGATTTCTGTGGTGACAAACCACATGGTCGTATTATTTTTTCTATATTATTAACTCCTAGTTTTTCCATTTTGATGGGATTGTTTGCTTTTTTAAATAAAAGTGGTGTAATTTTATTTACTCTCTCATCGGTGCATTGAGCAGATAAGACTACCGCAACTAATAATGTAAATGGGTCCTTGTGCGTTAAAGGAATTGGGGTTTTGGGATATAATTTTTCTAGTATTTTTAATATATCATCTGCTTTTTTTTCTTTATTCGTTAACATATCACTATTTTAAACAATATATTATTGTTCAACCATATGTTGTTAAGTGATAAAAATAAATCATTAATTGCGTTGTTTTTTTCAGCGATGTTTTTTGGATCGACATTTTTAGTTGTTAAAAATTTATTAGATATTTTTACTCCAACATTTGTTGTTTTCATGAGATATTTAATTGCTGCATTTTTTTTCTTGTTAATCGGTGGTATTCCAAAAAAGAAGACAATAGGACCTGGAATTTTGATGGGTTTTTTTCTATGGCTGGGATACATTTCTCAAACACAAGGCCTAGTGACTACATCAACGATTAATTCTGGAGTTGTAACTGGTTTTTATGTTGTTTTGACACCTTTTTTTTCTCGGGCAATTAACAAAACAGTGCTTGGACGTAATAACTATGTATATTCAATTTTAGGATTTTTTGGTATTGTTCTAATTTCAATTACTGATTTTTCACAAATCTTTGGAAACATTTTTACATTTATATGCGCAATTGCATATGCTATGCATATAGTTTTTGTTGAAAGATATGTAAAAAATCTTAGTATCTCACAGCTTATGGCAGTTCAATCAATTACAGGCGCCATTCTTTGTCTGCCCTTACTAAAAATAAATGAATTTTCAAATTTAATGGAGTACGTGCTGCCAATAGCTTTTTTGGGATTAGTTGTAAATGTTGGTGCTTTCTATCTTCAACTTTATGGACAAAAAATTATTAAAGCATCAACATCTGCATTAATTTTAAGTTTGGAAGCAATTTTTGCACTTTTTATTGGAATAGTGATAGCAGGAGAAATCTTGGGTTTGATAAACTGGCTTGGGGTATTACTAGTTTTATTATCAATATTTCTAGTAATTAAAGAATAGAATCTTCCCTGTTAAGGTAGTTTATAAATTTCATAACAATTCTTAGTAAAAAAACTAAAAAGAAAAAAGCGCTAATGAGAGTTACAAGTAATCTCGGACCTGCAGTGATTGGAATTGTACAAGATAAAAGATCTTCGCATACACCAAAACCATTTCCACCAGTAGATATATCAAAAACAATTAAAAGAGGGTACGCAATGATCATGATTAGTGAAATCAAGATTAAAAAAACTATTATTCTTAATAAAAACATATTTTAAATATTTTAATATAGTTACATAAATGAAAGTTAAATTAATAAGTTATTCCAAACCAACTGAAGAAATTGCAGATATTGGTATAGATGATGCCCAAGAATTAGTTGCTTTCTGTGCAAGAGTTTCTAATCCATCAAACCAATTAAATACAGAAACAAGTGAAAAATTAATAAAATACCTAATTAATAATGCTCACTGGTCGCCACTAGAAATGGTAAGTGCTTGTCTAGAAATCGAGACAACAAGAGATATAGCAAGACAAATGTTGAGACATAGATCTTTTAGTTTTCAGGAATTCAGCCAACGATATGCTAACCCAGTAAAAGATTTGGAATTTATAGTAAGAGAAGCAAGAATGCAAGATCCAAAAAACAGACAGAATTCAATCGAAACTGAAAATAATGAAATATCAGAGAATTGGAAAACCAAACAAGAAAAGATTATCAGTGATGCAACCGAAGCATACAATTGGGCAATTGAAAATGGCATTGCGAAAGAACAGGCAAGGTCTGTTTTGCCAGAAGGTAACACAGTGAGCCGTCTTTACATGAATGGAACATTACGGAGCTGGATACACTATATTGAGCTAAGGTCAGCCAATGGCACCCAAAAAGAACACATGGAAATAGCTGTAGCTTGTGCAGATGTAATCAATAATATATTTCCAATGGGAGAAAATTTAAACTAATTTTCTAATTTAAATTTAAAAACTAAATACTCTTCCGTAATTTCAACTTCTGAATCAGCAATCATCATAAAGTCTTGGTAATCTGTTTCAGCTTGTTTAATAAAGGCCATTCTATCATCTCCTCCTACAGGTGGAATAGATCGATTCTTAACTGCTTCAGCACGCTCTTTGTATCTATTTATTAAATCTTCAACGTTTAATGACATACATAAATTCTAGTTATTTTGCCAACAATGTACTAATTTCATTTTTAAGTTGATTGGTTTTCTTTACTTTTATTTCTTTTAATTCCAACAACTTAGAACCCGTTTTTGAGTTCACCTCAAGTTCAACTGAGGATAATCCTGGAAATTTTTCTAACAATTCTTTTAAAAGTACTAGGTTCTTCCTATCTAATTTTTCTTCATCAACTGAAATTCTTAGTGGAGATACATCTAAATTTTCAATCATTTTTGATGGTTCTATGACTTCAATATCTCTTGCCCTAATAGTATTTTCAGATCCACCTACATAAGTACCAGAAATTTTTAAATAGATTTCTCCATCTATTGATGCATTATATTTATCAACTAACTTGTTAAATAAAAGTACCCCAGAGGACCCAGTTAAGTCCTGAATATCAAATTGGATCCAAGGATTACCTCTTCTAGAAACTCGTTTTTGTACATTTGATATTAAACCTGAAATTGTTACATTTATTTCCTCTTCATCATCTAAGTTCTGTAACTCAATAATTGAATGTGAGGACTCAGACTTTAAGACTTCTCCGTATCCTTCAAGGGGGTCTTCACTCACAAAAAAACCAAGCATTTCTCTTTCTCTTTCAAGTAATTCTTTTTTATCCCATTCAATACTTTCAATATTTAAAGTTGTCGATTTAGTATCTTCTATTGGAAATAAAGACCCTTGATTATTTTCTTTATTAGCTTTTAATTCTTTTGCGTTTTCAATCAAATCTATTGCAGAATCAAACATTCCTTTTCTCGTTAAACCAAATTTATCAAGACCTCCGCCTTGAATTAATGCTTCAACTCCTCTTTTATTAAGCGATCTTGCATCTATGCGTGATAAAAAATCTTCAATTGATTCAAAATCTCCATTGTTTTCACGTTCTGAAACTATTTTTTCAGCAGTTATATCTCCAACATTTCTAACTGCAGACAAACCAAAAAGAATCTCATTATCATTAACCGTAAAATCTGAAGAACTTAAATTAATATCCGGAGTTGAAACTTTTACTCCCAAATCTCTAGCTTCAGATAAAAAGATTGCTGTTCGATCTTTATCCCTTTTTACTGCCGTTAAACAAGCAGCTATGTATTCAGCAGGATAATTAGCTTTTAAATATGCTGTCTGATATGCCAGTAAAGCATAAGGAACTGAATGGCTTTTGTTGAAACCATATCCTGCAAAATAAGCAATCTGATCAAATAACTCTATTGCAAATTGTTCTGAATAGTTGTTGGAGACAGATCCATCGGTAAATTTCTTCCTCTGCTCCTCCATTACTTTTGGAATTTTTTTACCCATAGCAACTCTTAAATTATCTGCTTCTTGAAGATTAAAACCTGCAATTTTTTCAGCAATCTGCATAACTTGTTCTTGATATAAAATTACTCCATATGTTTCATTGAGAATACTCTCCAGATCATTGTGCAGATACTCAATCTCTTTTCTATTGTTTGCCCTGTCCGCAAATTCATTATGCATTCCTGCACCAAGTGGTCCTGGTCTAATTAAAGCAACTAATGCAACAATATCTTCAAATCTTTTAGGCTTCAAGCTTCGTGAAGTAGACTGAGCTACTCTACTTTCCAATTGAAAGACTCCTGTCATTTTGCCCTCGGCAAATAATTCAAAAGTTTTTTCATCATCGAGTTTCAAATTATCTATATCAAGGTTTTCATTACCAATTAGTTCTAAAGTTCTATCAACTATAGACAAATTTCTAAGTCCTAAAAAATCCATCTTTAATAAACCGAGTTGTTCCACTGTGTGCATTTCATATTGTGTGACGATTTCTGCATCCGTGCCTTTTTGTTGAATTGGTAAAAATTTTGTTATAGTATCAGGAGAAATTACTATAGCTGCAGCATGAATTCCATCTTGTCTCCTCAAACCTTCTAGTCCCAAAGCGATATCAATAATCTGTTTTACTTCTTCATCATTTTTGTATTGTTTTCTAAGCTCTTCTGATGCAGAATAAAATTCTTTGCTGTAACCGCTAGTATTTTCTTCATCCAGACTTAAACACTCTGAGATAGTTGCTGTATTTCCAAGAATCATTGGGGGCATTAATTTTGCAACTCTATCTCCACTAGAAAAAGGAAGGCCCAATACTCTTGCTGCATCTCTTATTGCTTGTTTAGCTTTAATAGTTGCAAAAGTTACAATGTGAGCAACTCTATCTTTACCATATTTTTCAATAGCATATTGGATTACATCATTTCTATATCTTTCGTCAAAGTCCATATCAATATCTGGAAGAGATTTTCTTCCTTTATTAAGAAATCTTTCAAATATCAGGCCGTATTCAAGTGGTTCAATTCCAGTTATTCCCAAGCAATAAGAAACAATAGAGCCAGCAGCTGAACCTCTTCCTGCTCCTGTCCTTATATTTCTTTTTTTAGAAAATTCAATTAAGTCACCGACAATTAAAAAATATGATGCAAATCCCATGGAGTTTATTACATCTAATTCATAATCTATTCTTTCAATAATTTCAGAAGTTAAACTACCATATTTTTGTTTCCCTCCTTCATAAACTTTTGTCTTCAAGAGTTCTTCTGGAGAAACGTTTTTCTCATCAATTGGAAAATCTGGAAGATAGCTGTTGTCAAAATTAAATTCATAATTTACTCTGTCCGCAATTGCGATTGTGTTGTTACATGCATCTGGATATTTATCTTGAGGAAACAACTTTCTCATTTCTTCAGAAGACTTTACATAATAACCTGAACCATCAAACCTAAACCTACTCTCGTCATCTAATGTTCTATTTGTTTGAAC
Organism: uncultured Candidatus Actinomarina sp.; assembly: GCA_902625455.1. GTDB lineage: Bacteria > Actinomycetota > Acidimicrobiia > Actinomarinales > Actinomarinaceae > Actinomarina. Next base: position 5,434 of record CACOBL010000009.1, read on the forward strand.
GCAAAGAAGTGCGTCATGTGCCTCTGCACCATTTTCTTCTACATAATGGGAATCATTTGCTGCAACAAGAGGTGCTTCAATTATTTCAGCAATTTCTACTAAGTCGTCAAGAATATCAAGTTGTTGCTTAATTCCATGATTATGGATTTCAATAAAATAATTATTTTTACCAAATATAGATTGATATTTTTTTGCGACCTCTAATGCTTTTTCAAAACTTCTTTCATTTGAAGTATTACCTTCTTCTACAGAACCATCTGGTGCTAAATGTTGAGCTAGCTCTCCTCCTAGACAACCAGATAACGCTATTAATCCATCGTGATGCTGTTCAAGAAGTTCGTAATCAATTCTAGGTTTGTAATAATAACCTTCAGTGTATGCTTTACTGACTAATTCAACTAAATTTTGATATCCAATATTATTTTCAGCTAATAAAGTTAGATGATATCTTTTATTATTTTCTCTATCTGGTCTATCAAATCTAGAACCTGGCGTTATATATGCCTCGTACCCAATTATTGGCTTGATGCCTAAATCGTTTGCTTTTTGAACAAATTCCATTGCGCCGTATAGATTTCCATGATCTGTTATTGCTGCTGCAGGTTGATTTAATTCTTTTACTTTTTTTAAATAATCAACTATTTTTGCTGCACCATCTAACATTGAATACTCTGTATGAGCATGTAAATGAACAAATGATTTAGTCATAAATTTATTGTAAAGTTTTTTTCAAAAATTACATGTTCATTATTGAACTAAAATATTCTGGCATGTCAATTTCAAATTCATAATCTTTATCATTCACAGTAAAGCTTAAATAATATGATTGTAAACATATCGCATTTTCTGGAACATTGGTATGTATTTTAGCCCCATAAAGTTGATCATTTACAATTGGGGTTTTTAAATGCTCTAAATGTGCTCTAATCTGATGATTACGGCCAGTGACAAGGTCTAACTGTAAAAGAGCGTGCTTTTCAGTTTTTTTTACTATTTCAAATTTTGTAATAGCTTCTCTTCCAGTTTTATTAACTTCTCTTTTTTTTCTATTTTTCTTTGATTTAGCAAGCGGAAGATTAATTTCACCACTTTTTGCAAGTGGGTGACCTTCCACTATTGCTCTGTACTTTTTGTTAATTAATCTGTTTTTAAATTGAGATTGAAAATATGTAAAAATATTCTCATCCAAAACACAGACCATCAATCCAGAAGTTACTCTATCTAATCTATGAACTATTCCTTCTCTTTGGTTATTATCTTTGGTTTTTAAATTATATTCATTAATTAAAAAGTCTCTTACCGTAATTTCTTTTGAATGGCTAGTTGGATGTGACAACATTCCATAAGGTTTGTTTAAAACCAAAAATTGGTTACTTTCAAAAACTATTTCAATGTTATTTATTTTTAATCTCCGAATATAGAAGCAAAACAATTCCAAAAGAAATAAATGTATCAGCTAAATTAAAACTTGGTATAAATAGTAATTCTACAAAATCTGTAACTTTACCATTACCATTAAAAAGTAGATTCCAACCTCTTTCGCCTAAGTTCCCTATCGCCCCTGCAAGAATAAGTGTTAATGAATAAAATTCAATTGTTCCATTTTTTACTTCCTTGAATTGAAAAATTAACCAAGTGAAAACAAAAATTGAAAAAACATATGTTATTAAAGTGTATTCGCTAAAAAGTCCGAATGCGATTCCTGTATTGTAAGTAAGATCTATCGTTAAAAATTTTTCAATAATGATTTCTTCTTGTATGTTATTAATTCGAATAAAGTATTTTGTTATTAAATCTAAAAAAGCCAAAATTACTGCAAAGAGATACGGATATATTTTTTTATTAAGATTCAATTAATTCAGCACAAGCTTTGCAAATAGTTGAGTAAGGAATTGCTTCAAGACGAGCCACAGGAATTGGTTCACCACAGTTTTCACAGTTGCCATATTTTTTCTTTTTAATTAAGACAAGAGCGTGCTCCACTTGATTAAGTAAATGTCTAGTGTTTTCATCGAGTGTTAATTCTTTTTCAAGTTCAAATGCCATAGATCCCCCATCTGCAGAGGTTGGATCAGGACTTCTTTCTGCTGAAGCTTCAGAAAGTCTTATGTTCTCCCTTTCCTGCTGATGTTGCTCTAACATAGATGAAAGCTGTTCTTGCTCAGCTATAAGTCGTTTTTTAAACTTATTAATTGTATTTGTTGAAAGTTTTCTTGCCATATTCTTTTTATTATTGAACGTATATTAGCCATTTTTAAATTAAATCAAAGATTTTTATATTTTTTTAAAACTTCAATATTTACACAAATTGTTAGAGAAAGCCTTTAAAATTCTAGGATATGTTTAAAAGAGTAAATGCAAATATAGATCTTCCTTCCGTGGAATCAGAAATATCCTCATATTGGGATAAAATAAATGCATTCGAAACATCTGTTGAAAATCGTAAGAATGATAAAACTTTTAGATTTTATGATGGTCCACCGTTTCCCACTGGAAGTCCTCACTATGGAAACCTGCTTGCTGGTGTAATAAAAGATATAGTTCCAAGATACTGGACAATGCGTGGTTATTACGTAGAAAGAAGATTTGGTTGGGATGTCCATGGTCTACCTATTGAAATGGAAGTTCAAAAAAAATTAAATTTAGAAGACCCTCAACAAATTGATGAATATGGTATCGATAAATTTAATGAAGCTTGTAGATCACAAGTTCAAACAAATACTGAAAATTGGGAAAAAATTACAAGGAAAATTGGCAGATGGGTTGATTTTGAAAATGACTACAAAACTATGGATATTGAATTTATGGAAAGTGTTTGGTGGGTATTTAAGGAATTGTGGTCTAAAGGTTTAATTTATCAAGATTATAAAGTACTTCCTTACTCATGGGCGGCTTCAACACCTCTCTCAAACTTTGAAGCAAATATGGACTATAGAGACGTTGAAGACCCTTCAATCTATTTTACTCTTGATGCTAGGGATGATTATAAAAAAGTAATTAGAGGTGATAAGTTCTTAGTTTGGACCACTACTCCATGGTGTATCCCTGGAAATTTAGCAATTGCCATAGGTAAAGAAATCGAATATTCAAGAATCTCAATTAAAAACAACTTTTATTGGATAGCTTCAGACAGATTGTTTGAAATGGATGATTATGAAATAGAGGTCCTAGATACTTCTATTGGTAAAGATTTAATAGGAGCATCATATATACCTGCTTATTCCGAATATGAGCATTTATTCAAAGATGGGGCTTTTCGTATAATTCACAGCGATGATACAAATACTGAATCTGGATCTGGTCTAGTTTCACAAGCACCTGCATATGGAGAAAGTGACTTTTATGCCTTAAAAGATGCAAATATAGATGTAATTGCAGATCCAGTAACACTCTCAGGAAAGTTTGACAGTACCTTTAAAGAATTAAATGGATTAAACGTAAAGGATGCCGACAAATTAATTATGGACCAGCTCGAGGAAAGAGGAAATTTATTTTCCAAAACTACTGAGATGCATTCTTATCCTTTTTGCTGGAGAACTGGTACCCCATTGATATACAAAGCTATACCAACATGGTTTGTCAATGTCGAAAAAATTAGAGATAGAATGGTTGAACTTAATCAGTCTACTCATTGGGTTCCTGGTTTTATCGGTGAAAAACGATTCTCTAACTGGCTTGGAAATGCTAGAGACTGGGCAATTAGTCGTAATAGGTATTGGGGAAGCTGTATACCTGTTTGGATTAATACTAATGACCCAGAAGATATGCTTTGTATTGGTTCTGTTGAAGAATTAGAACAATTGTCAGGACAGAAAATTACTGATTTACATAGACACTATTTAGACGATTTAGATATTGAAATTGATGGAAAAACATACAAGAGAACATCGGAAGTACTGGACTGCTGGTTTGAATCAGGAGCAATGCCATATGGTCAACAACACTACCCTTTTGAAAATGAAGAAGATTTCTTTGATGGATTTCCAGCAGATTTTATTGCAGAGGGTCTAGACCAAACAAGAGGATGGTTCTATACACTGACTGTGCTTGCTGTTGCTTTATTTGATTCTGTTGCGTTTAAGAACTGTATAACAACTGGGATGATTCTTGCTGAGGATGGAAGAAAAATGAGTAAAAGTCTAAAAAACTACCCAGACCCAGAAGAGTTGTTAAATAGTTATGGTGGAGACAGTTTGAGAGCTTACCTAATAAATTCCCCTGTTGTAAGAGGAGAACCTTTAAAATTTTCAGAAGAGGGTGTTCAGTTAGTTACAAGAAACATCATTCTTCCTCTGTGGAATTCATTTTCATTTTTTTCAACATACGCAAACGCTGATGATATTACTTTTAAAGATCTTGAAAAAGCATCTCCAGTAGAAGATCGTCCAATGATGGATCGATGGATAATCTCATCAATGCAATCATTGATCAAAACTGTTAACGAAAAAATGGAAAATTATTATCTTTATGAAGTTATTCCTCCTCTGATGAATTTTGTTGACGAATTAACAAATTGGTATGTTCGATCTAATAGAAAAAGATTTTGGAAAGAAAAAGATGAAAATGATATAGATAAAATAAATGCTTTTAAAACTCTTCATGAAGTGCTGTTAGAGTTCTCAAAATCGATGGCACCTGTTTTACCATTTATTTGTGAAAAGATTTATCAAGGATTAATTGAAGAAAATAATGAAAGCATTCATTACTGTGATTATCCAATAGCAGATGAACATTTAATTGATAAAGATCTGGAAGATAATATTGAACTTGCAAAAAAAGTTATAAAGAGCGTAAGGAATTTAAGAGTAAAATTAAAACTTCCAAACAAACAGCCGCTAAATTCAGTAAAAATAATTACTAAAGATAAAAAAATTGAAGAAAAGCTTAATGTCATAAGTGATTTGATTAAGAATGAAGTGAATTTAAAAGAAGTACTTTTTGATTTTGATGTAGAAAATTGGATAAATTATGAATTTAAACCTAATTTTAAAGTACTTGGACCAAAGTTAGGAAAACAAATTAATGTTCTTAGCGAGTATCTAAAAAATGTGGACGAAAATATTAGTAATGATATTCTTCAAGGAAATGGAGTAATTATTGATAATATAAAAGTTTCCTCAGATGAAATTGATATTATTTTAAACAAAAAAGAAAACAACGAAAATCAGGATATCGTCGATGATTTCTCTTTGTATCTTGATACTTCATTAGATGAAAATTTAATCATGGAGAGATTCTCAAGAGAGCTTGTGTCTTCAATACAAAAGCTAAGGAAAGATTCTGGCTTAGATGTTGTTGATAGAATTCAATTAACTATTACTTCAAATGATAATTTTGTTAAAGAATCATTAAATATTCATAATGATTATGTCAAAAATGAAACATTAGCGGTTGAACTTAACTTTATAGAAAAAGAAACACAAGATTTAATTTTTGACAAAAATGTTTCTGTAGATATTAAAAAGTTAACAAACAACTCTTAAGATATAAGGCTGTAGGAAATTAATTCCAAAAATTAAAATCAATGGTGACAAATCAATTCCAGCCATTCCTATTCTTAAAGTTGGAACCCTACTCCTTATCGGATAAAGTATTTTTTCAAAATATTTATCTAAAAAACTTTTTATTTGTCCAATTGGATGATCGTATGGAACTTGTATCCAACTTAGTATTATCCAGGCAAATAGACTGTAATAAAATACTCTAAAAAAAAGAAATGTAATACTACACATTTAATTTATACAAACCGAGTTGTTGGAGTCTTTCTCGTTCTTCAGTTGAGAGCGATGAATTTGTTGGAAGTATTAGGAATACTCCATCTCGATTTATAGATCTAATAGTTGCATTGCTCATAAAAGCCATGCCGGTTACAAAATCAAGAATTCTTCTTCTTTCACCTTGATCTGGAATGTCTCTTATGTCCATTGCAACTATAAATTCATCCTTAATAGCAACACCTAAATTATGTATTTCATTAAATGATCTAAGAGCTTTAATTTCTACTTCATCTTTAGGTGAATGAATTCTTACATCTGAAATATTTTCATTATCTATAAATCTATTTTCACCCGAAGGTCTAACTGTTGTAGTAGTTTCAGTATATGATTCTGGAATAGATTCAGGTTGCTTTAAACCAATCGAAATTAAAAATTTTTCTAACATTATTTGAATATTTTACTTCCTACTCGAATTATTGTAGCACCATAATCAAGTGCTATTTCATAGTCTTCTGACATTCCCATTGAAAGCTCACCCTTATAATCACTATACATATTTTTTAACTCAGTGTTGATGCTTTGCATTCTCGAAAATACTATTCTTGGATCTGATTGTATATTTGGTATACACATGAGGCCAATTGGTAAATTTACTCGGTCTTTGGAGTATTCAAAATACTCAAAAATTAAATCAGGTTCTATACCTGACTTATTGTTATCTTTATCAATATTTATTTGAAGAAAAACTTTTCTTTTATCTTCTAATTTTGAAATCAAATCTATCTCTTTAAAACGACTTACAGTATGAATGAATTCGAAATTTTCAAAAATACTTCTAATTTTTCTAGATTGGAGAGGAGCAATAAAGTGAAAAATAGCATCATGAAATTTTTCTGAATGTAAAAAATAATCTTCAAGTCTATTTTCGCCAAATTCTCTAAAGCCATAGTCATAAACCACTTTCACTTCCTCAACAGTTCTATTTTTAATAACTGGAATTAGCTTTGCGTCATAATTTGATAACTTTTTAGAAATACTATTTAAATTCTTCTCTATATCCATATAAAACTAAATTGTCTTTCACTTGTCTTATTTTTTCTATATGAAAAATATTCTTTATTACAAATAGTGCATTCACCCGTATCCTCTAAATTTATATTATTCTCAAGTGAAAATTGTTTTATATTTTTTGTTAAATCTAGGTAATATTTACCTTCAATTTTATTAATTGATTTGTTAAATTTTTCTAAAAACTCAACTCCAACTTCATAACAACATTTTCTAGCATGTGGTCCTATTGAAATTTTTAAACTAGATATTTCATGTATAGCTACACTTTTTTCAAATATTGATTTTTCTAAACCCCTCCAGCCAGCATGGGTTGCAGATACTCCTTTACTTGATTCCATTAAGATAGGAACACAATCAGCAGTTTTTACAACCAATGGTAATTTAATTTTATCTGTGTAAATCCCATCACATTTATAAGAAATGTACGAGTCAGCAAATGTAATTTCAGATGAATGGGTTTGTTCCATTGTTGCAAATTGGTTTTGAAAACCAACGTTTTCTAAAATTTCTTCTAAACTCCCATCTTTTGCCGATGAGAAGAATGCATTATTTAAATTTTTAGAGCGAATCATCCCTTAATGAAATCAGGAAGACCGTCACCTCCATTATCAATTTGCTCTGAATCACTCTTTAATCTTCTATTTGGTCTTGGACCAAATCCTGCGGCAACAACTGTAACTTCTACAGCATCACCAAGAGATTCATCTACAATGTGACCGAAGATAATTTCAGCGTTGTCATCAGCACGTTCTGTAATAACTCTTGCTGCTTCATCAACTTCTTGAAGTTTTAGATCTGCTGAACCTGTAATAGTTATCAATACACCCTCTGCTCCGTCCATATTTGCTTCGAGTAGTGGTGAAGATATGGCAGCTTGTGCAGCATTTGGTGCACGTTGCTCACCAGTTGATCTACCTATTCCAAGCACAGCGCTACCAGCATCTTTCAATATAGTTTTTACATCAGCAAAATCAACATTAATAACACCTGGTTGGGTAATTAATCCTGAAATTCCCTTTACACCATTTGATAAAATCTCGTCTGATTTTAAATATGCTTCATTAACTTTTACATTATTATCACTAATCTGTAAAAGTCTGTCATTAGGTATAACAATCAAAGTATCAAGTACATCTCTTAGAGCTTGAACGCCTTCTTCTGCTTGAACAGATCTCCTTCTTCCTTCAAAGCCAAAAGGTCTGGTAACTACGCCTACTGTCAAAGCGCCTAACTCATGTGCTATTTCAGCAATAACTGGTGAAGCGCCTGTTCCAGTACCTCCGCCTTCTCCTGCTGTAATAAATACCATGTCTGATCCTTTTAATGCTTCTTTAATTAAATCTGCAGAATCTAATGCTGCTTGTCTTCCTACTTCTGGGTTGGCCCCAGCACCAAGTCCTCTTGTTGTTTTTCTACCAAGGTCTAATTTAACGTCAGCCTTTGAACCAAGTAAACTTTGAGCGTCTGTATTTGCAGCAATAAAGTCTACGCCCTTAATACCCATTTTGATCATTCTATTAACAGCATTGGTTCCTCCACCGCCAACACCAACAACTTTTATAACAGCTGTGTAATTTCTCGGTCTCATATTTAGATTCACTCCCTTTTGTTTTGTTTTTTTACTTCTTTGTGCCATAAAATCTCCAATTAATGAAACTAGATTATCATCATATAGAAATATAAACAATAAATTTCTGTATTTTTATCTATATCTAAACTTTAGGTTTAGATATTACAATCTGTTACAAAAGAATTGGTAGATACAAATCGTACTGTCCCTTGACAAGATCCATCTGATAAGAGCTCTCCCACTGCTGCTGCCTTGGTAGCTAAGTCAATCGGACTACCAAAGAGTATCTCTGTATCGTTGTAGTAGCCAACGACACTTGTACCTAAGTGAGTAAGCTTTAAAGAACCCGTATTAATTTCATCGAAGTTACTCAAGGTCATGAAAAGCGCTACTATCTCTCCGTTGAATCCTTTATCAACAGGACCATTTACAATTGTTACTGAGACTAAGTTTTTAGACGCATCAATAGATTCAGTTGTGTATAAATTTTTATACAACACAAAAATTTTCGGCTGAGATCCCCTTAAGTCAGATATTTCAGCTATTTCTTCGTAAAGCTTTAGCTTAATTTCTAATTTAGATGGCAAAATTTTGTTAAGTTCAATTCTTTCTATTGTAGGGTCAGCACTGTAAAGACTCTCGAGTGAGGTTTCATCCAATGTCCATATAGATGTACCATACAATGTTTCTAGAAAAGAATTGTCAGCGTGGTATTTAGGTGAAAATTCTATATTTCTGACAATATATTTAGATGAGAATATAAGGTATGAAGGAAGAAGTATTATTAGCACGAAAAATGAAAATACTAAGAAGGTCCTAAAGCTGGTTTTTTCTATATCTATGTTTCCTTTTATCAAGAAAAGTCTCCGACAAATATAATCTCCTCCTGAAGTTTCACATCATATTTTTCAAAAATACTTTCTTTTACAAAATTAACAAGTTTATACAAAGCTGATGATTTGGCATCTTTATCAGCAATAAAAAAATTAGAATGTTTTTCACTAACCCTTACACCATCTATCTTGTATCCCTTAAGACCAGCATTTTCAATTAATTCAGCCGCGTAATAATCATCTCCATTTTTAAATACGCTGCCGGCATTATATAAAGCAGAGGGTTGTGTATTTCTTCTATGATTTGTGAATTCTTTCATATTTTTACTTATTATATCTGGATCTCCATCAGGAAATATCATGGTGACAGACAGAACGATTGAATCATCAATATCTGTAAATCTATAACCGTAATTTATTTGAGATTTTTTTATTGTTTGAATTTTTTTAGTTTTTATATCAAAATACTCAAAAGACTCTACATAATCTAAAAATTCATAGCCATAGCAACCAGCATTCATGGATAAAGCTCCACCAACTGTTCCAGGTATACCTAAAAGAAATTCACCGTCACTTAAATTTTTTGATTTTAAAAATCTAGAAAGATCTGGAAGATAGGTTCCTGAACCTAATTCCAGTTTATTTGTATTGTTATCAAAATTTATATAGTTAATTTTTGATTGTATTACAGCTCCATTAAATTCATTTTCTGAGAATGCAATATTTGACCCTTTTCCTAGAATAAAATACTCATCAAAAATATCATATTCATTAAAATTTTCAAGATCTTTTTTATGTTCGAGTAAAAAAAAGTTTTTGCACATACCTCCAAAACGATATGTTGTTTCATTTTTTAATAAAACTTCTTGGTTAATCATTTAAATATTTTAGTATCTGTGGACCTAATAAGGTAATATCTCCCGCTCCAAGTGTTAAAACATTATCTCCGGGTTTAATATTGCTTTTAATAAAAATTGGTATTGATCGTATTGATTTAATGTATTTAATTTTGCCATTTGAAAAATTTTTGCTTGAAACGCCAGGGATTGGTTCTTCCCCAGCTGAGTAGATGTCTGTAACTACAGGTTCATCAGCAACATTTAAACATTTCTGAAACGCTTCAAAATTATCACGTGTTCTTGTGTAGCGGTGAGGTTGAAAAATAACATACAATTTCCCCTTTGTAATGCTTTTTAAAGCACTAATAGTGGCCTTCATTTCTGTTGGATGATGTCCGTAATCATCATAAAATTTCGTATTGTTGTAAGTTCCTATATACTCCATTCTTCTTTTAACTCCACCAAACTCAGATATAGCTTTTATGCTATCTTCTGTCGAGATACCGTAAACATTACAAATTGCTATTGCAGCAACTATATTGGAAAGATAATGATCTCCAATTAACTTTGTTGATACTTGATAAGACTTACTTTCATATTTAAACGAATCCGGGAGGTTAATTTTATAATCTGAAGTTTGTGTTGTTGAATACGATACTACGTTTTTAACACTTATCGACCTGAGGTTTTCATCATCGTAATTCAAGACCTTTACTCCTTTTACATTTTTAATAACATGACTAAATGCATCAACTAAATTCTCATACGATTCATAGAAATCTATATGATCATTGTCGATATTTGTAACAATTAAATCTTTTATATTTATATTTTTAAATGTATTAAACGCTTCATCGGTTTCAAGTATTAAAGGTTGAGTCTCTTCGCCAAAATGACCACCTAAATTACCAAAACCGCTTACTCCTCCATAAATAAACGATGCGTTTTTGTTATTAAAATGAAATATATGAGAAACTAAAGCTGTAGTTGAAGTTTTTCCATGAGTACCCGTTATTCCAATAATTTCTACTTCTTCAGATAATAATTCCAAAAATTTTGGTCTTGAAATTACATTTTCATTTTGGTTATATTTTGCAAGAAAAGTGTCGTCAAGATTAATGGCAGACGAGATAATATATAGAACATCTTTTTGATATCTAAAATCGTCAAGGTTTTGAAAAGTTTTTACCCCATCACTTTCTAAAAGATTAGTAATGTAAGAAATTCTTTGATCATAACCATCAACATTATGACCCTTTTGTTTAAGATATTTTGCAATTGAACTCATACCTGAGCCACCGATACCCATGATAAAGACTTTTTTGAAACTACTTAATAAGTTCATCTACTAATTTTTCACTAATTGTTGAATTTCCTGCTTCAATTTTAAATTTGTTTATATTTTCAGAATGATTTTTAATAAAAGAATCAATTTGTTTAGTAAAATCATCATAATTTTTAATAATTCTTCCAGCATTTATTTTTTCCAAATACTCTGCATTAAGCTGTTGATGTATCGATGTAGTTCCGTGCTTAAAGGGAATAAGTAACTGGTAGATATTGAGATACGCTGCTTCAAGAATTCCCCCTCCTGCACGAGAAACTTGTAAATGGATTGAATTGTAAAATGAATGCATGTCATCAATATAATTGTGAGAAATATAATTTTTTCTATTTGTATTAACTATTTCATTATTTTTACCAACAATGTGGATGATATCAATGTCTAAATACCTTTCATCTTTACAAAATTTATAGACAAAATCATTTATTTCTTCTGAACCTTGGCTGCCACCTTGAAATCCTATTGTAAGATTGTGAGTTTTATTAATTTCATTGTTGTTTAGATCTAAATTTAAAACTGGTCCACAATATTGAATTTTGTTCTTTTGAATATTTTTAGTATCAGGAAAAGATGTATAAACAATTTTAGCGAAAGGAGCTGAAAGCTTATTTCCTAAACCTGAATATATATTCTGTTCTTGTATATAGAAATTTACTTTTAATAATTTTGAAACAATTGCTGAAACAGGTGCAATATATGCACCAGTTGTAAAAAGAAATTGGGGTTTATGCTTTTTTAAACTTTTATATAAATAAATAATACTTTTTAAGATTTTACTTAGATTAAGTAGATAGCCTCCAATACCTCTGCGTGAGGACACAAAAGGATACACTATAGTCTCGAAGTCTTTTTCTTTGAAATACTCAATACCTCTTTCATCAGTAACTATTAAAATATTTTTTTTATCTATACCTTGATTAAGCATTGATTTTATTACATTATAAGCCGGTAGAACATGCCCACCAGTTCCAACACATAAAAATACACCTTTATTCATCAACCCTACAATGCATTATCCCAAGGGCTACAAAAATAGAAACCATAGCCGTCCCTCCATAAGATACAAATGGCAATACAATTCCTGTAATTGGTAACAAGTATACAGAAGCACCTAAATTTAAAACAGATTGAAAAAATATCCATGCTCCTAAACCAGAAATAAATATTTTTTTAAATTCATTTTTTTCTCTAACAGCAATTAAGAAAAAAGTAATAATGCATATTGAAAGAATAAATATAAATATTAAGTACCCAATGAAACCATATTCTTCACCGATTATTGATGAAATAAAGTCCGAATAAGCGCTTGGCAAAGAACCCCACCTAGCTCTGGAAGTTCCTGGACCTAAACCAAACATGCCTCCAGAACTGATTGCAATTCTACTTTGATGGACTTGAAAACATGCACCAAGAAGCTCTTGGCCCTGATTGCATATCCCTTCACTCCAAACTCTAAGTCTTTCAGCCCTATAAAATTCTGATTCTAAAAAATATTTTCCAATGAACCAGCCTCCTATTGAAAGTAATACTGGGTAGATTAGTTTTGTTTTTGAAAACAAAAATTGCATTAAAACAATAAAAGCGATTGTTACTGAGGTTCCAAAATCAGGTTGAAGAAAAATAAAAATTACGGCCAAGCCTGGAATAAATCCTGCTCGCCAAATTGTTTTAAGATCATGTTCCTTTATTTTTTCATTCGATAGCTGTCTTGCTACCCAAAGAATAATTATAGGTTTTGCTAATTCACTTGGTTGAATTCTTATATTGCCAATATCTAGCCAACGTGTACTACCAAATAGATTGACCCCCATTGTTGGTAAGACAAATAAAGCACCAAGCATTACTAAAACAATAGGTGTAAGAAATTTAAAAAAATACAAATAATTGAATCTTTTTATTAATAAAAACATCCCTACCCCAATTAATATTCCTAATCCATGATTAGCAATCATATAAAAACTATCTAAATAAATTCTTTGAGACTCTACAGCTGTGGCGGAAGATACTAAAAATACCCCGAAGATAAGAAGAAGTATTACTGAAATTCCATTCAGTTTTTTCAGATACTCGTCAAAATATATTTTAAGTTTCACTTTCAATCTCATTTACTAGTTTTTTGAAAAAATTTCCTCTCTCTATATAGTTTTTGAAGTCGTTAAAACTTGCACCACCACATGAAAAGAGAACTGTGTCACCTTCTTGCATCTCAGACTTTATCAAGTTTTTAATTTCATTGATTGATTCGTATTTAATAATTTTTCCATAAAATTGATCTAAATTTAATTTCATTTCGGACTGTACGATAATTTTTTTAACATCAGATGTAAGTTTTAATTCTTCACTAGGAATATTTTTAGTTAGACCATGGAGAATAAGAATTATATTTTTTGTTCTATTGATTGCATTTGTTACGGCATGAAAATTTGTGGCTTTTGAATCATTTATAAATTTTATATTTCCTTTAAATTTGATTCTTTCATATCTATGTTCTAACTGTTCCAAGTCAACTAAGAATTTATGACAAGCTTCTTCTATATTTTCTTTATTTAAATCCAATAAATAAATCAAATCTAAAAAAGGTACTAATAATTCATTTGAAAAAGGCGTGTCTATATTTTCAAAGGATGAATACTCAGAATTAACAATTTTTTTCGTTTCATAATCTGCAAACTCTTGAATTAAATCACTATAAACGAGGATATTATTCTTTTTGGTGAATTTAACAATCTTAGACTTAGCTTCTAAATAATTTTTAAAATTTCCATGCCAGTCTAGATGGTCGCTTGCAATATTTAAAACTACTCCAAAATCAAGTGATAATTTTCTTGAATGATAAAGTTGGTAGCTAGATAGCTCTAATATAAGATATTCAAAATCTTTATTTATTGAATTTAATGGAGAAGTGCCTATATTGCCAGACGATATCGTTTTATGACCATTTTGCTCTAAGAATTCTTTAATTATATTTACAAATGATGTTTTGCCATTTGTTCCAGTTACTCCAATAATTTTTATACTTTTATCGATATGCCTAAAAAAAAGATCTATATCAGTAGAAATATTTAAATTCCGTGATTTTATTTTTGAAAGAAGTAAATTATCTGGAGGAATACCAGGAGAAATTATCACTTCATCAAATTGCATAAGATTATCAGTAATATCTCTGTTGAAATCAGGAATATTATCATCGTAGATTTCAAAATCTGTTTTGTTGTTAATAAAAAATTGCTCTACAGCTTTGCCAGTTTCACCATATCCAAATATTAATTTTTTCACTTAATTTCCAAACAAAACCCAGTCAGCATAAAAAAGCCCTAAACCAAGTACTACAAAAATTCCATTAATAATCCAAAATCTGACAATTACTGTTGTTTCAGCCCAGTTTTTCATTTCAAAATGATGGTGTAATGGTGCCATTTTAAAAATTCGTTTTTTTCTATATCTAAAAGATACGACCTGAATTATTACTGATCCAGCTTCTATCAAAAATAAGAAACAAAAAAATAGAAGCAGCCCCTCTGCACCTAGTGAAATCAAAATTAGTGGAAACATCGCACCAATAAAATGTGAGCCGACATCACCCATAATTATTTTTGCTGGATTAGTATTCCACCACAAAAAGCCTAAGCATGCACCTGATACAGATGAAATCAAAAGTGAAATATCTACTGTTAAAAAAGAGTCGCTAATAAAATTTGAATAATATTCTGGATGCCTATATATCCAAAATGAAATAACTAAAATTCCAGCAAAACTAATTGAACTACTTCCAGCTACTAGCCCATCCAAACCATCTGTAAGATTTACCGAATTAGTAATACCTACAAAGACTAAAACAACTAATATCCATTTGAAAAATCCAATATCTACACCAAAACCACTGAATATATATAGTTGTGTTGAGTAGCCTAAATTGTAAATATATACAGCTGCCAATACACCTGCTAAAAACTGTAGTCCAAATTTTTGCTTGACCGTAAGACCTAAATTTCTGTTGCCTTTTACTTTTAAATAATCATCAACTAAACCAACTAAAGCCATAGCTATCGCAATAATTAATAAAGCTAAAACATCTTCATTAATTCTTCTTAAAACAACCTCGAAACCTCTACCTATTGTCCAAAAGTTTATGTGTGAAGCAAAGAATCCGAAAGAAGTACCAAGAATCAAAAAAATTCCTCCCATTGTAGGAGTCCCTTTTTTATGTTCGTGGTGAACAACTTCTTCTTGAATATTTTGTCCTATATTTCTACTCCTGAAATAATTTACGCCTAAAAATGTTGATACAAGGACAAATAAAAAACTTAATCCTCCTGATACAATTATTCCAATCATTAGATGCTTATCTCTTCTCTAACAACTTCAATATCATCAAATTCATACAATTCGTCACCTATTTCTTGAAATTTTTCATGTCCTTTACCTAATACTAGTAGTGTGCTTTTACCATCTAGGAGATTTACACCTTTGCTTATAGCTTCTCTTCTATTTAAAATAATTTCTACATTTTTTTTAAGATCAATTCCTTCAAGTATTTGTTTTGATATATCAAGTTGGTCTTCTTTCCTAGGGTTATCGTTAGTAATAATTATTTTTTTAGCATTTTGAGATGCTGCGCCCATAAATTTTCTTTTTGACTTATCACGATTTCCTCCAGCTCCAAAAACTACAATTACGTCTTTTTGATATCTTTCTTTTGTGTATTTAATCACTTTTTCTATTGCCTCAGGTGTATGGGAATAGTCGACGATGATATCACCTTTTGAGTAATTGATCACCTCGTATCTTCCTTTTGGATTTTTTAAAAGGGGTATTTGATCTTTAAGCTCATTAATATCTTTAACTTTTGAAAAATAAGCCATGCTAAAAGCCAAAAGAAAATTGTAAATAATTTCTGGACCTGATAAGTAAAGTTTTGAATTCACATTTATTCCATTAATATCAAAATTGATTGAATCATTAGTGTATGAATTTAGTTGAACATTGTTATTCTTTGTATTCCCAACAGAAAAACCTCTAGAATCATAAATTTGATTTAATTTTTCACCATAGTTTGAAACTATATATACAAACTCTTCTGAGGTTTTTTTATTAAATAGCTTTGTCTTTGCTTCAAAATACTCATCCATTGTATTGTGGTAGTCTAGATGATCTTGGCTTAAATTTGTAAATCCTGACATTTTGAAATATAAGCCATTTAATCTTTGTTGGTCTAATGCATGAGAAGAGACCTCAAGAACCACATTGCTTATATCTCTATCAACTAAGGACAACATTTTTACAAGATTAAATAGTTTTGGTGTTGTTAAATGTTCCTCTTTAGTAAATTCAAAAAGATTATCTTCGTCAATAGTTCCTACAAAAATTGAGGAATCTCCAAGTAAAGAGTTTAGTAAATGAGCCGTAGTTGTTTTGCCATTTGTTCCTGTAATACCAAAAAATGTTTTATTTTTAAAATTAGGATTTATGTTCTTCAAAATATCTTCAAAAACTTTTTCATAGTCTTCGAATCTATATACCTTACTATCAGAAATTTTAGATTTTGAACTGGTTAAAATTTTGTCTACATCTTTATTCAATGCTTCATTTATCAAATAATCCAGCTTTTCAATATCTTGATTATCAATACATAAAATTGAACCAGGTTTTAGGTCAAGTGTTGAATTTACAATTACCGAAAAATCTAAACTCATTTCCAAATATTGGTCATAATTATAAATTTTATCCATTACTCTCCTGGTACTAGGTTGCTGACAATTGTTTTAAATATTGGAGCAGCGGTTGATCCTCCAGTAACGTATTCAGATGCTGGGTTAACAGAAGCTCCCCATAAAATAACTGATCCTACAACAGGTCCTTCTAATGTTTCAATAAATCCAGTAAAAGAAGTATTAAATCTAAAATCTGAATAGCCATCTCCCTCAATATGAGTTCTACTAGTCCCAGTCTTTCCTCCAATTATATAATTATCAAGTTTCAATGACTTTCCTGTTCCGTTAACACCCTCTACAACATTTATTAAGAGATTTCTTAATCTTTCAGATATTTCAACACTTATTACCTGATGAAGATGTGAACTTTCTGTAGGTTTTTTAATTAATGACAAATTTATATTCTTACCACCATTTGCAATAATACTATATGCTTTGACCATTTGAAGTTGCGTTACATTAACCGAGTAACCGATTGATAAGGAACTTAAACAGGTTTTACAAATGTTATATTCGGTGAAACTTCCCTTTATCTCGCCGGTCAGTTCCACGCCTGTTTTTTCGCCAAAACCAAATTTATGAAGATAGTCTTCTAAATAATTTATATCCAAATCTTTGGTAGCAAGAATTGTCCCAACATTTGATGAGCGCTCTATTATTTCCTTAATAGATATTTCATATGGATCATGTTTTAAGAAATCTTTATAACATCCTTTTAGACCATCATAATTTTTGGCACAGGATCCCTCTATAATTTCGATTTTATCTTCAACTAAATATTTAGTATTTTCATCAAATAATCCTTGTTCAATACCTGCACCTATAGAAAAGATTTTTAATGAAGAACCAGGCTCGTACTGAGCTCTAATACTCAATAGGTCTATATTTAAACTATCTTCAAGATATCCACTTTTTTCAGCAGCAATTAATATTTCTCCTGTATTTGCGTTAGCAAAAACAATAGAGCAATTTAATGCTTCGGTTTTTTCTAATGCCTCAGAACATAGATTTTCACTTATAAATTGCAATTCGGAATCTAGTGTCAAAATTAAATCTTTTCCGTGAGTTGGTTGAATAGTATTAATAGGTGCCTGAGGAATAATTTTTCCATTTGGTGAAGCTTCATATCTAATTTCACCATCTATTCCTTTAAGTGATGAGTCAAAATAAAGCTCCAAACCTTCTATCCCATTTTCGTCAGGATCAACTTTTCCTATAATTTTTGAAACTGAATTAGTGTGTATTATACGATCAAATGAAGGTTCTAGAACGACCCCTTCAAGATTCCAACTTTTTATTTCATCTCCTCTTTCATAATCTATATTTCTATCAAGATAAAAAAAGTTAGGTGTGGATATTATCTTTTTATGTAATAAATCTTTTTCTAAAAATAATATTGCAGATAGTGAATTTACTACTTCATCTAAATTGTCAATTTTTGTTGGAAAAATTCCAACATTATATGACCGAGAACTTGAAGATAATATTAAAAGATTTTTGTCATAAATATTGCCTCTTGACGCTTTTAACTTTTCAGTTTTAACTCGATAAGATAAAGCTTGGTTTTTAAAATAATCAGAATTTGTAAATTGAAGTTCGTACACTGTTGATATAAAAACATACGAAGAACCTAGAACTGTAAAAAACACTACAAAGATTAGAAAATAATTTTTTAATCTTTGTAAATTAGTCATTTTCCAAAACCCAAAACAATTACAGGATTAGAATCTTCAATCAATTTGTAGGGTCTTACTAAATCAAAATTTTTCTTGTGAATATCTAATCTTTTAAAATTAATTTCCTTTGAAAGTTTTTCAATATTTCCAATTGAAAATTCTTCAGTATGTTTTAAATGAACCTTAGACTTTTCAATTTCAAGTATTAAAATTTCATTATTAATTTGCTCTAAATCACTAGATAATTCATTGATTTTTAAGTTGAAATACAAATCTGAAAGCATTGACAAAATAAAAACACTTGCCATTAATAACATAATATTTCTAAATTTCATATTTTCACCACATATCTCAAAGTAGCTGAAGCTGATCTTGAATTTTTATTGATTTCATCATCTGAAGGAAATAATTTTTTATTTTTACCAAATTTAAATTTTTGAATAGTATCACAATTGCAAATTGGAATTCTCGGACTGCAAACACATGTAACAGTTAAATCATTAAAAATATCTTTAATTATTTTGTCTTCAAGAGAGTGATAGGTAAGACAAACAATTACACCACCAGGTTTAATAAAGTTTTTAATTTTATTTATCGATAAAGTAATCTCTTCAAGTTCATTATTTACATAAATTCTTATTGCTTGAAAACATCTTTTTATTGTCTGATTGATATACTTTGGATTCTGTTTTCCTAATAGATTTTTCAAAACTTTAGTAAAATCTTCGGTAGATTTCAATGGTCTTGAGTTAGAAATTGCTTTTGCTATTTTACGAGAATTTTTTTCACCAGAATATTTATACAATATATTTGCAATATCTTCTTCTTCGAATTGATTTAATACTTCGCCTGCAGTAATTTTGTCATCTTGGTTCATTCTCATGTCTAATGGTCCCGGATTCAAATATGAAAATCCTCTATCTGGGTTATCAATTTGATGTGAGGAAATACCAAAGTCATAGAAAACTCCTGATATATCCAAAATATTTTTATT
This sequence comes from uncultured Candidatus Actinomarina sp., assembly GCA_902625455.1. GTDB lineage: Bacteria > Actinomycetota > Acidimicrobiia > Actinomarinales > Actinomarinaceae > Actinomarina. The sequence continues at coordinate 25,190 of CACOBL010000009.1, forward strand.
AGATAATACATCAGTAATTTTGGAAAATTTTATATTTAAGACTTCATCAGAGGAATTCTTAACTGCTTCTAAATCTCTGTCTATTCCAATAAATTCAAGATGGCTGTTTTCTTGTTTTAAGTAATTAAAATGCGAACCATAACCATAAGTAGCATCTACAAATATTCCTGCAGGTGAATTAGATACTATTTCATTGACTTCGGATATCATTACTCCGTTATGCTTTAAGTACCCTACCCTGTTGTTATTCATACCCAGCTCTCTAGCACTGGCACCAATTGGAAAGTTGGGCGGAGTAAGGGTGTTCCAATTTAGTTGTCTAGAGAGCTGGCTATGAACTTATCCTTTCACTTCGTTTATATTTGCAAAGGCTTGATCAGCTTCATTTTGAATTTTCTTCCAACTTCTAGTTGACCAAACTTCCACAACGGGACCTGAACCAGTTACAGTAACTTCTTCATTGATATCAATTCCGCTATATACTCGCAAGTTTTCAGGTATTTGCACCCTTCCTGCTGAGTCTATTTTTACATCAATAGCACCACTAAATAAAGCCCTTCTCAATTGCCTTGATGTTCTGTCTGTGGATGGAAGTGAAGCCATTTTCATTGCCTCTTCTTCCCAATTTGATTTAGTTAATATTTGAAGACAATTGTCTTGCCCCTTGGTGATCACACAGCCCTGTTGAAGCTCGTCTCTAAACTTGGATGGTATTACAACCCTACCTTTAGAGTCCATTGTATGTTGAAACTCACCAAGGAACACTTTCTCCGCCTTTCGTGCCTTGAACCACTTTTAAACATTATATGACACTATCTACCACTTTGCAACACTTTTTGATAAAAATTTTTTTATGCTGAAATTAAATATTCTTTCCATGATGGATCAGGATTTGATCCAACGATTGTTTTTATCCAAAAAGCTCCAACAGGCTGTTGTGGATTCCTTTTTAATTTTAATCTTGTGTCTGTGAGGTCTTTGTCAGCTTTAATTAAATTACATTTTTTACAACAAGCAACAACATTATCCCAAATATGCTCTCCACCTTTAGACTTAGGTACAATGTGGTCTACTGATTCTGCTTGTGCTCCACAATATTGACATGTATAAAAATCTCTTATGAAGATATTTTCCTTGTTTAACGCAACTCTCCTTGAATAAGGTGCGTTAACAAAATAATTTAACAATGCAACATTTGGTAGAGCGATCTTTTTAGTTTCTGATTTAAATATTATTTTAGAATCATTTATAGAATTAATTTTTTTGTTAACCAGTAATGATATTGCTCTATTATAAGGAACAACAGATAGCGGCTGGTAAGTAGAATTTAGAATAAGAGTTCGATGGCTGCGATATTTTTCCATAGATTAATAGGAAGATAAAACTTTATGCTTGTAGTTGTTGACTAAGTACATCATCTTCTACTTTAGTCAATAAATTTAGGAATCTTTCTTTATCCAATTCAAATTTTGAAACATCTTCTTTTACTTCTTTCGTGATATTGTCAATAGTCTCAAAAAATGTTAATTGTCCATTCTTAAGGGCATCCAACACCTCTTCATCATCTACAGAATAAATTGTGCTTCCATCTGAAACTAAATTGACTTCAGACAAATGTTGAGTTAGATCACCATTTTTTGACAAATATCTCCAGGCTCTTCTTACTCTTTGAATACTCATACCATTATCAAGTAATGTTTTTATAACTCTTAATGCAACAATATCTCTAAAAGAGTACATTTTCGGAACACCTGGTTTTCCATTTGAAGATTGTATTGAAGGGTTTACAAGGTTTACTTTATCCCAATATCTTAATTGATGCGATGTGCAACCAGATAAATAGCATGCTTGCTTAGATGTAAAAGCATCTTTTTTCAAAACCTTACTCCTATAAAAAACGATGTATATTTAATTTAATTTAAAGTTTTAATTTTGTCTAGAGGTATCTTTGTTTCTTAAAATTTTGTATACCTGTTTAAAATTCCACTCAGTAATATTTTCAGCATTTAAAAGTGCTCTGGTGTTGGAAACAAAAATGTAAGCTGACAATGCCATGAGAACAAAACCAGCTAAAGCTATAGTCGGCTGAATAATATAGGTACTAAACATGGTTAAGAGACCAATGCAAAAAATAAAAAATGAGACAACTGCTCTTGTTCTTGTGTATTTTGAAAGAGTTGATTCTTTTACTGTGTTGGCGAGTTCAGGGTCTTCTTTAAGAAGTTCTTGCTCAATTTGATTTAAGATTTCTTGTTCTTTTTTGTTTAATCCCATATACAGATATTAATCAATTACCACACTACGCTAAATTTATGACAAACTTATTTTTGAGGCATGCAGAAGTTTTAAATAAAAAAAATATTCAATACGGTAGTTTACCTGGATTTCAAATAAGTGAGCATGGTAAACAACAATGTTTTGCAGCTGGAAAAATTTTAAAAGAAAGTAATAAGCAAATTGAAAAGATTATTACTTCTCCCCTTTTAAGAGCACGTGAAACTTCAACAATTATCTCTGAAATCCTTAATATTCCAATTTTCTTCTCTGATAATTTAACAGAATGGCCAGGGGTTAAAAATTGGATAGGAAAAACAATTGAAGAGATTAAAAATTCAAAAGAATATTCTAAAGAAAAATCATCTTTAGACCTAAATCCTGTTGATGAAACTTTAAAAAGTGTATATGAGAGAGTAAAAATAGAATATAAAAATAATACGAATACGTTATTTGTATCTCATCAAGATACCATAAGGGCGTTTACATATTTTTTAACAAATGATGAAAATTACTCAATGTGTAGACCTAAAAATTGTGAAATACAATTTATAGAAAATAACATCATACGCACCCTGTCATAGTTAAGATGTTTAGCTTACGCGTATTATAAAATAATATAAAATTAATAAACTTAATCCAAAAGATAAAACAAATCCAATTGATCCAATTAGTGGTTCTAAAGATTTCAAAAATTTTGTTTCAACTTTTGATAAATATAAATCAACAGTTTTTTTGCTGAAAATAAATGAGAAAAAACCTGAAAAAAATATGGCTACAAAAGTTAAAATCGTTATCCATGGACTTGGAAAATTCATAATAAGCTAAAGTTAATATAAATATGAGATTTAGCAACAAAACACGTTTTTTAATTTTTGCTACAGTTGTTTTATTCTCTACTTATATCGGTTATCTTTTGGGAAATGCTTTTTGTTTAGCTGATTCAAATTTAGATTGTTTCAATGAAATAGCTCTATATATTTTTATAGTAAATATCTCATCAATACTAGGTACGATGATTTTGGTTAATCTTTCAGAAAAATCTATTACTGAATGGAATCAAATTACC
>CACOBL010000010.1 GCA_902625455.1 uncultured Candidatus Actinomarina sp.
AAGGAACACAAATATCTCAAAAAGTTTAAATTAAATGCAAAGCAAATAGCTAGAACTGATACTACCTGTATTGCAGGATCAGTTCCTGGAATTGTAACTTCTGGTAATATTTCACCGATATTAGGTCATCCAATAGGTTTTGCATTATTTGAAACAAATCCTTCTGACAATTTAGTAGAGTTTGATATTCGTGGTAATTTAATAGAAGGTAATTTGTTAGAGAAAAGGTTTTTAAGTTAATGTTTGTACCACACTCAGAAATTGATTTAAAGAAGATGTTTGAAGAACTGTCTATTAGTTCTTTAGAAGAACTATTTACACATATACCTGAAACACTAAAGCTAAATGATGGCTTAAATGTTCCATCAACGTTATCTGAACTTGAATCTATAAGTCACTTTGAATCTGTTGAGTCAAGAAATATGCAAAATTTAATATGTTTTGCTGGTGGAGGGCATTACGACGTGTATTTACCTCATACCGTTAAAACATTAACTATGAGGCCAGAATTTATGACATCTTACACTCCATACCAAGCTGAAATTTCACAAGGAATCCTCCAAATCTTGTTTGAATATCAATCCCTCATATGTGATTTAACAGATATGGAACTGGCAAATGCATCACTTTATGATGGAGCAACTTCTGTGGCAGAAGCAATTTCTGTAGCGATAAATAAAACTAAAAGAGACGGGGTAGTAGTTTCAAATGGTTTTAATCCCAATACTAAAGAAGTTGTAAATACTTTAGTTGATAGGAGTAAATTTAATATAAAGTATGTAGATTTGGTCGACTATATGTTTCCAGAAGACTACATATTTTCAGATAATGATGCAGCATTTGTTGTATCCATGCCTCATTATGAAGGCTCAGCTCAAGATCTTACATCCATAGTTCAAAATGCTAAGGCTGCAGGTGTAATTACAATATGTTATGTTGATCCATCTATGTTAGGTATTTTAAAAACACCAGGATCAATGGGTTTTGATATCGTTGTAGCAGAAGGTCAATCCATGGGGTCTCCATTATCATTTGGTGGTCCAACTGTTGGTTGGTTTGCAACCAAGAAAGAATTAGCACGTCTTGTACCTGGACGTATTATTGGCGAATCTAGAGATTCAAATCATACTAAAACATATGTAATGACACTTAGAGCAAGAGAGCAAGATATTAGGAGAGAAAAGGCTTCATCTAATATATGTACTAATCAAACATTGAATGCAGTTGGTTCAACTATACATTTATCTTGGTTAGGCCCACAAGGTTTATATGAAATTGGTTATCAGGCCATTCAGAAAGCATCCTACATGAAACAACAATTAATTGAACATGGTTTTACTATTTCCAATCTAAATAATTCTTTAAGAGAATTTATTGTAAAAACTTCAAGACCTTCTGAAGAAGTTATATTAGATATGGGATTAAAAGGTTTTCTCGCAGGGATTAAATATTCAGAAAATGAAATACTAGTAGCAGTTACTGAGAAAAGAACAAAAAACGAAATAGACTCTTATATTTTATCATTACAGGAGGTCGATAATGCATAGTGGAGGTAACGCAAGTTCACTACCACTTGTTGGTGGTGCACCTGAGCCAACTATTAATGAATTATCTAAACCTGGAAGGAGAGCCTCTAGATTTCCTAAATTAGATGTACCTGTTACTGAGATTAATAATTCAGCTATAAGAAATGATAAACCAAATCTTCCAGAAGTATCAGAACACGACTTAGTAATGCATTATTCACGTTTGGCTCATAGAAATTTTGCAGTTGATTTAGGGTTTTATCCGCTTGGTTCCTGCACTATGAAATATAATCCAAGATTTGCAGATTATGTTGCTAGTTTAAATACATTTGCAAATTCTCATCCATCAGCACCTTCAGAATTTACTCAAGGAAATTTAGAAGTTTTGCATGAACTCGAAAATTTTCTAATTGAAATTACAGGTATGGACAATGCTACTTTTCAACCACCTGCTGGAGCTTCTGGCGAATTAACAGGATTATTAATAATAAAAAAATACCTAGAAGAAAATGGTCTATCTAACAAGAAAGATATAATTGTTCCTGACTCTGCACATGGAACGAATCCAGCTTCTGCAAGAATGGCTGGATTTAATGTTGTTGAAGTCTCCACAGACATTAGAGGCATGGTCAACATAGATGATCTGCGAACTTTAGTAAATGAAAACACCGCAGGTTTAATGTTAACTAATCCAAATACTGGTGGTTTGTTCGAAGAAAATATAATGGAAATATCTAACATAATACATGAAAATGGTGGTTTAGTTTATTATGATGGTGCAAATTTAAACGCAATAGTAGGTGTTTGTAGGCCTGGTGATATGGGTTTTGATATCGTACATTCTAATTTACATAAAACTTTTGCAACTCCTCATGGTGGCGGAGGACCAGGATCTGGACCTGTTGCAGTAAAAGGCTTCTTAAAAGAGTATTTACCTGGACCAATAGTTGAAAAAAATAATGATCAATATTCTTGGTACACACCTAGTTTTTCTATTGGACGTATGCATGGTTACCATGGTAATTTCTTAGTTGCACTCAGAGCTCTTGTTTACATGAAATTATTAGGTAAAGAAGGACTTGATAATTTAGGATCTTATGCAGTCCTTAACGCTAGATATTTAAGTTCTATAATTTCAAAAATTATTCCACTTGCTTACAATGAACCGTGTATGCATGAATTTGTTGCAACAGTTAAAGATTTAAAGAAGTCACATAAAATAAAAGCTTATGATGTAGGTAAGGCACTTCTGGACAAAGGTTTTCATTCTCCTACAATTTATTTTCCATTAATCATTGAAGAAGCATTAATGTTTGAACCAACTGAAACACAGTCTGTTGATACACTTGATGATTTAGCTGAAACATTAAAAGTGATTATTGATGAACTTCAAGGTGAAGATGTATCACTTGAATCTTACCCAAAAAACCTTCCTGTTGGTAGACCAAACGAACTAATACCTGCAAAACATCTTACAGTTAACTGGGGAGATTTTGAACTTCTTGAAATAACTGAATAAAATACATATATGAATCCATCACAGTTGGAATTAGATAGAAATATAACCACGCTAAGAATAAATTCATCAGAATTAGCAAAAATTTCTAATGAAGAACTTATATTACTTCTTAAGAAGACAATAGAGAATATTCAAAGTATTTCTTATTATTGGGCAACTTTATCTGCGGAAAAAAAGGGAATACTCCAAAAACATAAAGAAGGAGAAGAATGGTTAGGTGGACCCTTTGTCAGTATCTTGACTTTGCAATATTACATCGACTATCTAGAAAATAATCAAATACTCGATATAAATAAATTTGATGAAACTAAGAACTCTTATAAAGTCTTTCCCAATAAATTCATTGAAAAATTAACATTCCCTTTACTTAATGCGGAAATAAGATTTAGTAAATCCATGAATTTTGAACAAATAAATGAGTATCGTGGATTTCAACAAAGAATTGGTACCGATTCGGGAAGCGTAACTCTAGTTTTAGGAGCTGGTAATGTTTCTTCAATCCCTTTTTTAGATACTATATTTCATCTGGTAGCCAATCGTTCTTCTATACTTCTCAAACTTAACCCTGTTAATGATTATTTAAATCCAGTTTTTCAAAAAGTTTTTCATGAATTTATTGAAAGAGGATTTATTTCAGTAGTTAATGGTGATATTCCTACATCAAAGTATCTGAGTGAACATCGTTCTATTGATTCAATTCATTTAACAGGATCAAACTATACATACGAAAATATAGTTTATGGACGAATTTTAAATGATAAAGAACGTAAATTATCTTTTCTAAGTAAATCAAATAAAAAACCTATTTTTACAGAATTAGGAAATGTAACTCCAATAATTGTTCATCCAGGAAAATGGTCAAATGCTGAGATTAAATTTCAAGCAAGAAAAATAGTCACAGCAAAATTAAATAATTCAGGTTTCAATTGTATAGCGGCTCAGGTTGTAGTTCTTCCTAAAGGATGGCGATCAAATGAAAAGTTAAAAAAATATGTAAAATATTATTTAAAAAAAATTGGAGACACAACATCTTATTATCCAGGAGCTAATGAATCTTTAGAAACATTACAAAAAAATAAAAACTATGAACAAATAAATGAGCAAGTATGTTCAACTCCTTTTATGATTTCGAATTTAGATATGGAAGAAAAATTTAGCATTGAAGAAGTTTGGAATAGCACATTGTATTTTAAAGAAATTGAATACTCTGATTATGAGTCATTTGCAAAAAACAGTATTGATTATGTAAATAATGAACTTTGGGGAAATTTAGGGGCTACAGTCTTAATAAAAGATTCAAAGAAAAAAAGAAATTCTGAACTAGTTGAAAATTATAAGAGCAACCTAAACTATGGCACAGTAGCAATTAACGAATGGGCTGCAATTGCATTTATAATTCCTACAATGCCTTGGGGTGGATATCCAGGAAATAAGGATAATGACATACAAAGCGGCCAAGGTTTTGTGCATAATTCTTACTTTTTTGAGTCACCGTTGAAAGGTATAGTTGAGACAAATTTTCGATTTTCTAGATTTATTGATCCACCATGGTTTGTGAATAACAAAAAAGCTCATAGATTATTTAAAAACCTTACTTATTATCAAGCAAATAATTCAAAGATAAATTTTATTAAATTAATATTTTCGACACTAATATAAAAGTGTGAAATTAAGATTACTTCTTGTATTTTTTCTTATAGTATCTTGCTCAACAGCTGATACTGATGAAGAACTAGTTGTTGAAACAACACAATTAACTACGACTACTACGATAAATTCTGACACAGATTCTACAACTACCACCGAGGCAATTATCTCTTATGAGTTCGATATAGAAAGGATGTCACCTTTGACCGGTAAAGAATTACCTCCAGAGTTGTGGCTAAACAGACCAAAAAGAGTACTTGCTTTCAAAATCGATAATAATATAAATGCGCGTCCACAATCAGGATTACAAGAAGCAGACTCTGTTTTTGAAATTTTAGTTGAAGGTGGAATGACTCGTTTTTTAGCTTTTTTCCTCGATAATACCTCAAAATATTTAGGCCCTATAAGATCTGCTAGGCCAACGGATCCAACAGTTGTAAGACCCTATGACGGTACATTAGTTGTATCAGGTGCTACAGATGGTTTAATACCTTCTATCAGAGAACTCGGCGTTCCGGTCTTAGAAGAAGTTAATGCACCTGCGATGTTTAGAATAGGTTCAAGAAAAGCTCCTCATAATCTATATGCAGATACAGAATTAGTTAGAGATGTTATTGATAGCAGAGGATTTAAATTCTTACAACCAGGCCCTCAGCCTTTGTATTCCTTTGGATTAGATCAAAATAACTGGAGTACTGGCGCTAACAAAATCACAATTCAATATTCAGATTTTACTACTGTTATTTGGAAAATGGATGGTGATAGATATTCTAGATTCATCATAGATGCATACTCAAGTGAAAAAGAAGCTGTTGCTCATAATTTTATATCCCAAGACGGAAATTATACAGATATATTATCTTCTGAAACTATAGTTGTAATTCAGGGAGCATTATACAAAGACAAAGCTACAACTTTGCCAAGCATATTAACAGTGGGTATTGGAGACTTATTTATATTCAATAATGGCAATTATGTACAAGGAACATGGAGAAGAACAGATATATCAGAAAGTTTTGAGTTTTTCGATATTAATCAAAATTCAATAGAAGTACCACCTAGTTCCCAATGGATTCATATAGTTCCAAATGAAGGACAAATAGTCTGGTCTAATAGCTAGTGCTAATATCCTTTTTAGCTTCTTTATTAATAGTAATTAGCCCTGTTTCACATAACTATAACTGTTCAGAATATGAAAAAGATAGCTTAATAAGAAGTGAAATAATGCTTCAAGTGGTTTTAAAAAACTATGGGTACTATACATCAAAAATTGATGGCGATTTTGGTCCAAATAGTAAAAAAGCATTAAAAGAGTTTCAATCTTCAAATAATCTAGTTTCAGATGGAATATTAGGTAAAAATACCTGTAAAACACTTAATAATAAAAAAAATGTAGTTAAAAAAACAATAAAAACTACGAATAGTCTCAGTACAAACTCTCAAAAAACAAAATCTACTGAAATTCTAAATGTTCAAAATAAACTGTCAGAGTTAGGACTTTATTCGGGTGAAATCGATGGAATCAATGGGTCTCGAACAAAAATTGCGATTAAAAATTTTCAAACTAAAGCTGGCCTAACACCAGACGGAATCATTGGACCAAAAACATTAAGTGCACTTGAAAAAGGGGAAGAATCTTATGTGTCTATAGAAAATAATAATATAATCAATTCAACAATTATTGATACAACATCTGCACTAGATTTAAGAAATTACGACCCTTCAAAGCAATGTGTAAATGGATATGTAGATTCAAATAATGTTTGGGTTGCTGACCCATGTTTTTATCCTGTTTTTGTTTATCGTTTTGGTAACACTGCACAAGTAAATTCTCAAAATGAACTTGATGCATATTTAGGAGATAGATGGAGTTTAGAGAAAGAAAAAACTTACGTAACAATTGGTAGAGTCGATACTCAAAATTACACAGATGGTATCAATTCACCAGTTAATGGATTAGTAATGCCATCAAATGCAAATAACAAAATAGTCATAGGTATCAAAAACGATAATAATGTTAGAGCTAGACCACAATCTGGACCACAGCAAGCTGATGCAGTATTTGAAGTTCTTGTAGAAGGTGGTATGACTAGATTTATTAATATTTTTTATGAATCTGACACAACTTATCATGGACCCATTAGATCAGCTAGACCAACAGATCCAACTGTACTGCGACCATTAGATGGTGTTCTTGTAGCGAGTGGAGCTACTGGGGGATTAATACCAGAAATTTTAGATATAGGTGTTCCAGTGATAACTGATAGAAGACCTGAGTTTTTTAGAATTAACTCACGTAGAGCACCACACAATCTGTATGCAGATACTGTTAAATTAAAAAATTTAGCAATTACAAAAGGATATAAAAAATCAAATAACCCTCAACCACTTTTTCCTTGGGGATCTCCAAATTACAATAAATGGTCTAATGTAAATTCAGTCACTTTAAAATTTTCTTCTCAAACTTTAACTAAATGGACTTGGAATGGGAGTGAATATTTAAGAACTTACTACGATGCTTATAAGGGTTCATCAAGTAATAATGTTCACAATTGGATTAACATCAATGGTTCAGTTGGACAAATAAATACAAAAACAGTTATTGCATTATTTTGTGAACCTTATATGCATCCTCTTCAACTACCATCTGTCAAAACAGTTGGTCAAGGTCGAGCAATAATTTTGCATAACGGAAAATTACTTGATGGATTTTGGAAACGTGGTTCTAATTTAGATCCTTTCCATATCGTTGATACGAATGGAAATACATTATATATACCACCCGGAAAACCTTGGATTTCCTTAGTTCCTAGTACTTATATTCCTACTTTTGACAATTAACTTTACTTTTGTCGTTATTAAATGGTATATTAAGAGTGCGTTTCAATTAAGTGTGATACGCAGCCCTGTTGGGAAGCCCTCTTTTTGGGGGCTTCCATTTTTTTAGGGCTAATTTAATTTGGATAAAATATCTAAGGTATCTCCCCAAACAATATCTGGAATGTAAGCAATCAAATAACTACATCCAGCTTCTTTGTACTTATTTAGGGTCTCAAAAACTTCATCTTCTAATCCAATCAATGGTCGTTCATAATAATATTCTTTTGGAATGTTTGTATAAGATGATAATTTTTCAATTTTTGCATCTAGTTTATTTTTGTCTTCAGCTATTAGAACATTTGTATGTAATGTACGACCTATTTCTGAATATTCTCTATTTTCTTTATCGCAATGATCTTGAAGGATGTTTGATTTATTTATAAAACCATCTACATCTACATCCCAGTTTCCGTAATCTCCATATCTAGCTAAAAGTTTTAGTGTTACTTTTTCACCACCTCCACAAACCCAAAGAGGAGGATATGGTTTTTGTAATGGCTTAGGTTGATTAATAGCTCCATCAATTTTATAAAACTCTCCTTCGAAGACAGGATTCTCTTCAGTTGTCATCAATTTATAAATGATAAGTGACTCTTCTAACATTTTTAATCGTATACCAGCTGCTGGGTAGTCATATCCATATGCTTTATATTCGTGATCATACCATCCAGCACCTATTGCATATTCCAACCTTCCACCAGACATAACATCTATGTTGGATGCTACTTTAGTTAAATATGCTGGATTTCTATATGAGTTACAAGTACACATTTGTCCAAGTCTTAATTTATTAGTTGTTTGAGAAAGGGCTGACATTAATGTCCAACATTCATAAGTAGGATCTTGTGTAGGTTTAGGAACTGTGTGAAAATGATCATATACCCATATTGATTTATAATTTAATTCTTCTATTTTATTTGCTGAGTCGAGAATAGTTTGCCACTGTTTGTCTTGAGCGACACCATTTAGGTCCATTCTCCATCCTTGTGGTACAAATGCTCCAATTTTCATATTGATATTATATATCTCGTTTGTTACGGCGTCTTAAAATAAGTAAAAGATCTGATAAATCCTCTGTGTTTGATTTTCTATTTATGTACTTAATTCCGAATCTAAATAAAACTAGAATAAAAATAATACTAACAAATGCATTTAAAATTTTTAAAACAGCGTTATTGTAACAAACTACTTCATTCATTCTTAAGTTTTTATCAGTGTACTCAACACCTTCAAATAATATTTGATAAACACTTCCACAATTTAAACTAAATTCCTTGTATTCAACTAAAGATAATGATAAAAATTCCACCTTAACGTCGGAAAAAAGATTAAAAAATGTATAAAAAATGAGAAGAATTAAAAAAGTAACAAAATATTTTTTATTAAACATAACCATAATACACTTTACTTAATGGATGAATTAAATTTTACTCATGATCAATTAAAACGGATGCGTTCGATGAATAAGTTTTATCACCATCAATTTTTAATAGATGTAAGAATCTTTTTTACCCTTGGTTTGATAGCATTTATTTTCGCTTTATTTAATGCAAAAATAGTGTATGTTTTACCTTTTTTGTCACTTTTTGGAAGTGTTATGCTTGCTTTTCATGCGTATTATTTAATTTTTTCGAGACATTATTCAGAATATCTAGAAAAGAAGATAAATATACTTACTAAAAGGCAAGTATTTATAACACATGAGCTAGAAAATAGATATTTTTTCCCAATAAATGATAAAAAAATTGTTGTTGCAAAACTTGGAAAAGACTTTAGTTGGTTTAGTTTTGTCACATTATTTATAACACTCTATGGATTGTTTTTATATATATACGGGATGATAAATATTTATAATGAATTGAATGACGCATTTACTTTTTACGGTATTTTATTTTTAACTGCTGTAACATTTGCAATAGGATACTGGTGGTTTGTTAATAATATAGGTGAGAAGAGATTAAGAGAATCGTATGACGAATGACTTTACAAATTTTAATGGTGATTCATTAGATAATTATCTTGGTCACGAAATGATTGAAATTAACGAAGAATCAGCTAAATCTAGATTAGTTATAAATAAAAATCATCACCAACCAATGGGACTTGTACATGGTGGAATTTATGCAACTATGGCTGAAACCCTATGTTCTTATGGAGCCAACTTTAATTCAGGTGGAATTTTTGTAGGTGTAAATAATAACACTGATTTCTTGACAAGTGTTTCAGATGGAGAGTTGATATGTACAGCAAAGTTGATAAAGAAAGGAAAGTCGTATCAACTTTGGGAAGCTCAAATTCATCATGACAATGACCTATGTGCTATATCTAAAGTAAGGTTAAGTCGTATAAAATGAAATACTTAATAGTAATTTTTCTGCTTTTTAGTTTTTGTTCAACTTCCAGTTACGAGTACAATCCTGATTGTTGGAAAACTGATCGTGAAACTTGTAATGAACAAAAAAGAATTAATTCTAGAAACGTTGGTAATAATCCATCTGGAGGTGCTGGAAATTAAATGAAAAAATATATTGTTATTTTACTATTATTAACTTCATGTACTTCTGGTGAAAACACCGAAGCAAATTCTAATGAAGTAATTACAGAAGAGACAACTACAACTAAAGGAGAAACTGTGAGTGAAAAGACATACAATCAACCCCATGAAATGAATATTGACACTAACAAGTCATATTCAGCAACAATAAAAACAAATTTTGGTGATATGAAAATAGAATTTTTCACTGAAGATGCACCTATAACTGTAAACAATTTTGTTACTTTAGCTAAAGATGGTTATTACGACAATGTAATTTTCCACAGAGTGATTTCAGGATTCATGATTCAGGGTGGTGACCCATCGGGTACGGGTCATGGTGACTATGGAAAATATCCTGGCTATGAATTCGAAGATGAATTGAATAATCAGAAGCCATACGAAAAAGGAATTATGGCAATGGCAAATAGAGGTCCAAATACAAACGGTAGTCAATTTTTTATTATGCATGTTGATTATCCATTACCATATAGTTATACAATTTTTGGTCAGGTTACTGAAGGGCTTGATGTAATTGATAGTATTGCCGCAGTGCAGACTGATGCAGGCGATAAGCCATTAGAAGATGTAGTTATAGAATCTGTTGAAATTTCTGAGAGTTAATAATTTTAATTGTTTTAGTTGAAATTATTCCTCCGGGAACACCATCTACATTTTTGATTAAATAAGATTCTTTAAACAATTCTTTTGTTAATGATTTTATGTAATTTTCACTGTAGTTAAGTTTTTTTGATAAATATAGTGAGTAATTATTCCCAGATTTAAATTGATAATTGATATATAAGTATGCGTAAGCAGCCAGTAATATCGACCTAGATTTAATTTGTCTTTTCTTTATTTTATTTTCCAATTTTGTTTCTGGGATAGATAAGTAGGACATATTTTTTGTTTTCTTGTTAAAGTATTTCCTGTCTATATTCACAAGATTGTTTATAAGAAGTATTCCTTTTTTTCTTAAGGAGTAATAATTTAGATTTCTTAAATCAGTTGAGCTTATTTCATGTTTAGATTTTTTTAGAATTTTAAGTTCTTTTGTTATCAATTGATAAGGATTCACAAATTGATATGTAATTTCTACATCAATTTTTTTATATATGTTTTTGAGTAAAACCTTAATTAGTTTATTTTCAAATGTAATAAGGTTTTTATTCATAAATATATTTTAAAATCTATTTTTGATATTTTTATGATTTAAATTATTAATCCGTTTATTTAACGTTATGAAATTTACCTTAATTTAGTTATTATTATGAAATTATGAACTTAGATATTACATTACCTGATGGATCAGTTAGATCTTTTGAAAATTCTATTACTGGTGATGAACTAGCTAAAAATATAGGCTCAAGATTACATAAAGATGCTGTATGCATAGAAATAGAAAATAAATTTTATGATCTCTCATATTCTATAACTGACAATTGTAACGTAAGGATTGTAACTATTAACGATTTAGATGCTTTACATATACTTAGACATTCATCTGCTCATATACTTGCTCAAGCTGTGTTAAATATATTTCCTAACACAGAGTATGGAGTTGGTCCAAGCATTGAAAATGGCTTTTATTATGATTTCAAATTCACAAAACCAATAAGTGAATCAGATTTAGAGCAAATTGAATCTGAAATGAAAAAGATTGTTAAGTCAAAACAAGAATTTGTTAGGGATGAAATATCCAAGAAGGATGCACTAAAACTATTTAAGAAACAATCTTTCAAAGTTGAATTGATTAAATCTGCAGAATCATCAGAAGGGGTTACAAATGATTATGTTTCAACATATTCAAATGAACAATTTGTTGATTTATGTATGGGACCTCATATTCCAAACACAAGCTTTTTAAAACATTTTAAATTAACTAAGGTTGCTGGTGCCTATTGGAGAGGTGACGAAAACAATCCTCAATTACAACGAATTTATGGAACTTCATGGTTTTCTAAAGAAGATCTAGATTTATACATGGCTCAACAAGAAGAAGCTGAAAAAAGAGACCACAGAAAATTAGGAAATGAATTAAATCTTTTTACTTCAACAGATGAGCTGGGTTCAGGTAATTTTATATGGAAGCCGAATGGTGCGATATTAAGAGATGTAATTGAAACCTTTAGTAAAAATGCACACCTATCTAATGATTATCAATTAGTTAACACTCCTCATATCGGAAAATCTGTATTGTGGGAAACTTCTGGTCATTTAGCACACTACAAAGAAAATATGTATCCACCTGTAGTTCACGAAGAAAATAATGAAACTTATTATTTAAAACCTATGAATTGTCCATTCCATATATTAGTTTACAAATCAGATTTGCATTCTTATAAAGAACTACCAATCAGATTTTTTGAATTTGGTTCAGTGTACAGGTACGAAAAAACTGGCGTGCTTCATGGTTTATTAAGATTAAGAGGTTTTACTCAAGACGATGCTCATATATTCTGTACAAAAAATCAAATCAATGAAGAGGTCAAAACATTATTAAATTTTTCCGTAAAACTTTTAAATGCATTTGGTTTAAGTGAGATTGAAGCTGATCTCTCAACTAAACCAGATAAATCGATTGGTTCTGATGATGATTGGGATATGGCTACAGAAAGCCTTAAGAAATCTTTGACTGAACTAGATATTCCGTTTGCAACTGCTGAAGGAGAGGGTGCTTTCTATGGTCCAAAAATTGATTTACATGTAAAAGATGCGATTGGTAGAAGATGGCAACTAAGTACTATTCAAGTGGATTTTGCACAACCTGATAATTTTGATATTGAATATGTTGATAATAATAATAAAAAAATAAGACCGGTAATGATTCACAGAGCTCTGCTTGGTTCAATTGAACGATTCACTGGTGTTCTTTTAGAGCACTACGCAGGGCATATGCCTGGATGGTTATCGCCTGTTCAAATAGACATATTAACTATTGGCAATGTGTCTTCTTATGTTGCTGAGATTAAGGAACATTTAAAGGATTTTAGAATCAATATTGATGATCGGAATGTAAGACTAGGAGAAAAGATTCACAATTCTCAAAAATTAAAAGTCCCTATCCAATTAATTGTTGGCGAAAAAGATGTTTCTAATAAAACATTTGCAATTAATTTTTATCATGCTGATGACAAAAAAGATATAGAGTTTGAAAAAGGAATTAAAGAA
The DNA here is from genome assembly GCA_902625455.1 of uncultured Candidatus Actinomarina sp. Taxonomy (GTDB): domain Bacteria; phylum Actinomycetota; class Acidimicrobiia; order Actinomarinales; family Actinomarinaceae; genus Actinomarina. The sequence continues at coordinate 13,277 of CACOBL010000010.1, forward strand.
ATTAATAATTATCTAAAGACTCCAGAATTTGATTTAAATGGTTGACGGAATAGAAATAGATAAAAAGGATGCTGAGGATTCTTTACTCCCTGAAGATTTAAATTCACTTGCAGTAGGAAGCTATGTAGTACCTAATCCAAGTAGACGCAAATACTATCCTGTGTACATACTTTTAGTATGTGCTTTATTTTTTGTTGCATCATTTTTTCTTACATTTATTAATTTCTTACCAACTTTAATAATTCTTGTTTTGTTATCGTCACTTCTTTTATTTCTAAATAATAAATTTAAAATTAGCCAAGGTGAAGTAATTAGTAATGTGCTTCCTTATATTGACCATTCGATTGGTTATTATTCAGTTGCTTTAACTTTCATATTTAATATAAAGAATATACTCACACCTGTCTGGACTGTAATTGTCTACTCCCATGAATCTCCTCCTAAATTTAAAACAATAGTTGAGATAAACGCTTTTTCAGGGGATATAGTTACCGAACCATATTCTGAAAATTTAAATGCTTGAAAAATACTTTAAAAACGCATCAGAGAAATTTGCAAAGCCTTTTGTCCTTGTTTTAGCAAAATTTCGGATTAAACCTAATACTGTATCTATACTCGGTCTAATCATTGTGTTATTAGGTTCATATTTTTTTTATGTAGATAACAAATTTCTTGGCATAATTTTAATTTTTTTAGGTAGTGCAGTTGATGGTCTTGATGGACCTTATGCAAGATATCAAAATTTAGTGAGTGAAAGGGGAGCAGTACTTGATTCGTTCATTGATAGATTGGGTGAATTATTTATATGGAGTGTTGTAGCTATAGGTTTCACTTCGAATGATATTGAGTTATTTATTATTCTATCAATTTTAGTTGCATCAAATCTGATTCCTTATATTAGAGCTAAATCTGAAAGCTACGGCATTACAAATAAAGCTGGTATAACCGCAAGACCTGAAAGAGTAATATTTGCAGTAATATTCATGTTTTTTGATTTAGATTATGTATTTATGTATATATTTTCCCTATTATGTTGGATTACTGTATTTCAAAGAATTAAAATTTTAATAACCAACTTAGATAAATGAAATTTCAAATAATACGAATTATTCACAACATGTTTAAACAATTACCTCCTAATTTCATATATGTTATTTCATATTTTTTTGCTCTCGTATATTTTATTTTTACTCCTTTTTCAAACATAAAACTTAAAAAGAGAAAAGATATGATAAGTAATTATTCAGTATTTAAAGTTAAATTAAATTATGTAAGATACTGGCTTGAAACTATTTGGTTAACTAAAGAAGGTTATAAAAATTATATAGAACCAAAAGTTGAAATAATTAATGAAGATATTGTTCGTAAGTTAAATAAAAATTACTCTTCTTACATTATTGCACTTCCTCATCTTGGTAATTGGGAATTCGCAATTCCAATGGGTAAATTTTTAGATTTAAATTTAGTTGCTGTTGCTGAACCTTTAGATGATAAAAAGATTTTACATTGGTTTACTGAATTAAGAGAAGATCTTGGATGTAAAATAATTTTAGGTGGTAAAGGTCAAAATACTTTTGAACGTGTAAAAGAATTACTTAAAAACGACCATCATGTGTGCTTGTTATCAGAACGTCACGTTGGTAAAAGTGGTGTAGGGGTTGAATTCTTCAATCAAATGGCAGCATTTCCAAAAGGGCCGGTATCTCTTTCGCTGGATACACAATTGCCTATTGTTCCCGCAGCTTTTATAAAAAATGGTAATAAGTATCAATTACATTTTGGAAAACCCTTTATAGTTCCTTACTTTGATAATCAAGCACAAAGTATTCAACACGGACTTAAAGTTTTAAGTAAATCTTTAGAAAATTTAATAAAGCTCGATCCTAATCAGTGGCATTCTATTCAACCTGTATGGACAAGTGAATATTAATCTTTTATTTTTAACACCTTACAATCTATTAAATTATGGGGGAGTGCAGCATCAAATTAATTTAATGAACGAATACATTAGTAAAACTTCAAACATAGAAAGCAAGATAGCTGGACCAAATTCTAAAGATTATAATTTGGGTAGAGTTTTAAATATTCCTTTTAATAACTCAGTTGCATCAATATCTCTATTTCCAAATAGGAAGATACTTTTAAAAGCTATCGAGTGGTCAGATGTAGTACATATACACGAACCATTTATACCATTAATATTTTGGAAATTACCAAAGAATAAAAAATATATATTTACCCATCATGCAAATTTAAATAAACTTTATACATTTTTCATGAGGATTATATACAAAATTGTAAAAATTAAAGGTGTAAGTGTTTATGTTAGTGAATCAGCATTATCAAATGCTAAAACATTAAATAATCAACCAATCCTGATTCCAAATATGATAGAAATTAATAAAAATATAGAATTCAATAACAAAAAAAAATTTTTATTTGTTGGACGCAATGAAAAAAGAAAAAATTTTAATTTCTTTTATTTACTATCAAAAGAAAAATCATTTCAAGATTATGAATTTGAAGCAATTACGAATGAAAATATTAAAAATTTTAATGGTGTTATCTACCTAAAGCCTAATGATGATGAGAAAAATATTATTTTTAAAAACTCTTCTATATATTTGGCACTAAATACAAAAAATGAAAGTTTTGGAATTACTCTAATTGAAGCAATAAATTCTGGAAATATTGTCATTTCTAGTAATCTAACTGCATTTAAAGATGTGTTAGAAGAGTCGGGTATTTATTATGAACGACATTCTTATAAATCTTTATTAAGTTTATTAACAAATACATTTAAAAGTGATTTACATCTTTTATGGGAAAAACAATATAAATCTATACAAAAATATGATATTGAAAAAAATATGGAGCGTTACGTTTTATTGTATTTAAACAATTGATGTACTATATAACTTATGAAGATTGAGTCAACATTTAAAGTAAAAAAAGGTTTAGCTGAAATGCTAAAGGGTGGCGTGATTATGGATGTAGTTAACGCCGAACAAGCAGTCATCGCAGAAAAATCTGGAGCTGTTGCAGTGATGGCTTTAGAAAGAATCCCAGCAGACATAAGAGCTGACGGTGGAGTAGCTAGAATGTCTTCAGTCGGTGTTATTCAAGAAGTCATGGACGCTGTATCGATACCTGTAATGGCAAAAGCAAGAATTGGCCATTTTGTAGAAGCTCAAATTTTAGAATCTATCGGAATCGACTTTATCGACGAATCAGAAGTTTTGACTCCTGCTGATGATATAAATCATATAAATAAGAACAATTTTAAATCTCCTTTTGTTTGCGGAGCTACTGGACTTGGTGAAGCATCAAGAAGAATAGCAGAAGGCGCTGCAATGATACGTACCAAAGGAGAAGCAGGTACAGGAAATGTTATTGAAGCTGTTAAACATATGAGAACAATAACTAATGAAATTAATGAAGTACTATCATGCGATACAAATCAGTTAGTTGCTTTAAGTAAAAAATTTAGAGCTCCATTGAATGTATTGGAAGAGATTAAAGAATTAGGAAAACTTCCTGTAGTTAATTTTGCAGCTGGTGGTATTGCTACTCCAGCCGACGCTGCATTAATGATGCAGCTAGGATGCGATGGAGTTTTTGTAGGTTCAGGAATATTTAAAAGTGGTGACCCAGCTGAAAGAGCTGAAGCTATAGTTGTCGCGACTACTAACTATAATGATCCAAAAGTTCTCGCAGATGTTTCAAAAGATCTAGGTGAACCTATGGTTGGAATAAACATCGATACTCTGACAGAAGAAGAGAAATTAGCTAAAAGAGGTTGGTAATTGAAAGTAGGAATACTTTCTTTACAAGGTAGTTTCCTTGACCATCAAAAAAGTTTAGATCTTATTTCTTTAGAGTCGTTATTAGTAAAAACACCTGAAGATTTAGATAAAGTAGATGGAATCATACTTCCAGGTGGGGAATCTACAGCTATGTCGAAAATATCATCATACAATAATTTGTATAAAAAGTTAGATACCAGAATAAAACAAGGATTGCCAACTCTTAGTACTTGCGCAGGAACGATAATTCTTGCAAAATCAGTTATTGACGGAGATACTCATATCCCGAATATTGATATAGAAATTCAAAGAAATGCATATGGAAGACAAAATGAATCATTTGAAGCAGATGTAAAATTTTTAAATAATAATGACATATATTGTTTTATACGTGCACCAAAAATTATAAGAACGTTAAATAATGATGTTAAAGTTATTGCTACACATATCGAAGATATAGTTGGTGTTTCACAAGACAATATAGTCTCACTTACATACCATCCAGAATTGACAAATGATAACTATTATCTCGAATGGTTGCTTGCTTTTATGAAAGAAGGAAAATATGTCGGGTCATTCTAAATGGTCTACTATAAAGCGAAAAAAAGGAGCTAACGATGCTAAAAGAGGACAATTATTCGCAAAATTAGTTAAAGCTATAGAAATTGCTGCACGTAATGGAGGTACTGACCCAGTAAATAACGCATCGCTCTACCAAGCAATACAAAAAGCAAAATCTAATTCAGTACCTAATGAAAATATTGAACGAGCTTTAAAACGTGTTGATGGAAATTTAGAAACTGGAGAAATATTCGAATTATCGTACGAAGGATATGCACCACATGGTGTTGCTCTCTTAATTAGTTGTCTTACTGATAATAAGAATAGAACTTCATCTGATGTAAAAGCTACTCTTACTAAACATGGTGGCTCGATGGGTACGCCAGGTAGTGTTAATTACTTATTTGAAAGAAAAGCTGTATTTCAATTTGATAAATATAACGATGAATTAATCGATTTAGC
>CACOBL010000011.1 GCA_902625455.1 uncultured Candidatus Actinomarina sp.
AATATCAGGATTTTTTGAATTCACAAATGAAGGTCTGTTTCCTTTCAAAAGCTTTCCAACTAAAGTAAATTGACTAACTATTAATAATTCACCAGAAACGTCAATAATGGATTTGTTCATTTTTAAATTCTCATCTGAAAATACTCGCAAATTTAATATTTTATTGATTAATATTTTGCTTTCAACTTCAGTATCTGACTCTTCTATTCCCCATAAAAGTAAAAAACCATGATTTATTTCCGAAATAATTTCTGAATCAACTTTTACATAAGCACTTTTAACTCTCTGCAAAACAACTTTCATAAACTATAATTTAACAGATGAAACTAGACAATAAAACAATACAAATGGCATCTGGACCAAATTATGCTGCTTTAACTACTTTATTTAATGATGGAGTTCCCCAAACGCACGTAATGTGGGTAGATACTGACGGTAAAAATATACTTATTAACACTGAAATACATCGGTTTAAATATAAAAATGTTTTAAAAGATCCAAGAGTAACTGTAATGATTTGGAAGCATGACAATCCATTCAAATTTGTTGAAGTTAGAGGTGTTGTTGTTGGTGAAATTACTGGTCAAGATGCAAGAGATAATATTGATAGACTTTCAGAAAAATATTGGGACAAACCATATCCATTTCCAGTAGAAACTGAAAGAATTGTATTAATAATAAAACCTAACAAAGAGGTTATGTTTAATTTAAAAGATGAAGATTTTGAATAAATTTAATCTTCTAAGTATTCGTAAAATCCTTTTCCTGTTTTAACCCCTAAATCACCTCTTACCACCTTTTCTTTAAGGAAATCCTTAGGCTCATCTTTAGGGTCACCTGATTCACGAAATTTTTTTAATTTTGCGTAATAGTGAATATCTAAACCTGAATAGTCTGATAATTCAAATGGTCCTAATGGATGATTAAGACCTTTTTTAATTGCAAGATCTATGTCTTTAAAATCGGCAATTCCTTCATCATAAAGCTCATATGCTTCATCAACTAAAGCAGCAAGCATTCTGTTAACAATGAATCCAGGGGTTTCCTTTTTTAGTACTACTACAGATCTGCCCATATTTTCACTCACAGTTTTAGTTCTCTTTAAAGTATCTTCAGAAACATTTTCTGGGTGGGAAATTTCAATTAAGTCCATTCTTATTGGCGGGTAGAAAAAATGCATATTTATAAATCTTTCAGGATAATTACAGTGTTTTGAAATTTCAGAAGCTTGAATAAATGAACTATTAGTAGCCATTACAACTTTTTCATCGAGTATGTTTGAAATTTTTTGAAATATTTCTAGCTTTACTTCATACTTTTCTACAACAGCTTCAATTATGAAAGTTTTGTCTTTTATAACATTTTCAAGTGAATAATTTAACTCTAAATTTTGTTTATAAGCATCTAATTTGTTTTTATTGTAAATTTTTTTATCAATGAGATTCTTTATATTTTCTTCAACAAATTTATATCTGTAGTCCAAATTGTCTTTATTTTCATCATAAAGACTAGTTTTATAGCCCGCCATTGCTGCTAACGCAGCAATCTGACTACCCATTTGACCACCACCAATAACTGCTATGTTTTCTTTCATGAATATTTATTAATTTCTTTCTTTGCTATTGATCTTAAGTGAACTTCATCTGGACCATCAGCTATTCTCAACGTTCTAGCACCTGCCGCCATTCTTGCTAATGGTGTATCCTGTGAAAGACCCATAGCACCATGAGCTTGAATAGCTTTGTCAATAACATAGGATGCTGCCTGTATGACACCAACTTTTATGGCTGAAATTTCTATTTTTGCTTGTTCTTTACCTACGTTATCTATTAACCATGCCGTTTTTAGAGTTAAAAGTCTGGCTTCTTCAATTTTAATTCTTGATCTCGCAATCCAATCCTGTACTACACCATGATCAGATATTTTTGTACCAAAAGTCTCTCTGGACATAGTTCTTTTTATCATTAACTCCAACGCTCTTTCTGCCATACCAATTGTTCGCATGCAATGATGAATTCTACCTGGACCTAATCTTGCTTGAGCAATTTTAAATCCCATTCCTTCGCCACCAATAATATTTGTTTTCGGAACAACAACATTTTCAAATTTTAATTCTGGATGTCCGGTGTATCCATCATCATATCCATAAACATGCATTGGTCTAATAATGGTAATTCCCTCAGTATCCATAGGCACTAGTACTTGACTTTGCCTTGTGTACGGTGGATTTTCCGGATTAGTTACGCCCATAAATATACAGATTTTTGCACGAGGATTTATTGCATTAGAAGTCCACCACTTTCTACCATTTATAATATAATTATCACCATCTGAAACTATAGAACTAGATATATTTGTAGCATCAGAAGAAGCAACATCTGGTTCTGTCATAGCAAAACAAGATCTAATGTCACCATTTAGTAAAGGGTTTAACCATTGATTTTTTTGCTCTGGGGTGCCAAACTCAGCTAAAATTTCCATATTTCCTGTATCTGGAGCTGAACAATTAAAGACTTCAGGTGCCCACCAATTACGGCCTGTAATTTCTGCTAGGGGTGCATATTCAACATTTGTTAGTCCAGCACCATGTTCATTATCTGGAAGAAATAAATTCCAAAGGTTTTGATCTCTAGCTTTTTGCTTTAACTCATCTAATAGATCGGGAATATGAAGAGGATCTCCAGATTCAATAATTGCTTTTTCATACGCCTCTTCATTGGGATAAATGTAGTCTGTAAAAAACTTTTTCATTTTATCTTGAAGCTCTAAAGACTTTTCTGAAAAATTAAAATCCATTGCTTTATTCTATCAATTAACTTGAGTCCAAGAGAATTATTTCATAAGATATTTGTAAGTGGAATTTTTTAATAATCAAATAAGAGAATATATTTCGTCAGCTATAGATATAGATCCTGAATTTAATTTTGAACAATTTAAAGTAGGCAGGTCTAATATAACTTTTAAAATTTATGACTCAAATAATATTTATGTACTAAGACGTCCACCATTTGGTACAAAACTTGAATCAGCGCACAACATGCAGCGAGAATACAAAATAATCTCCGAATTGAGTAAGAATAATTTAAAAGTACCGAAACCAATTCTTTTATATACAGAAAAATCTATTTCAGTAGATGATTTTTATCTTATGGAATATATTGATGGAGAAACTATTGCTGATAATTTAATTGCTGATAATTATTCTTCAAATGAAAAAAAAATAATAACTAACTCATTTATATCTACACTTGCAGAATTACATAATTTTGATGTTCAAAATTCAAAATTAAACGATTTAGGAAAGCATGAAAACTACGTTGAGAGACAATTAAATAGATGGAGCAAACAATTTAATGCTCAGAAAGTAAGAGAGATAAATGATTTAGAAAATGCTACAAACTTACTATTGAATAACATACCTCTCCAACAAAGGGTAAGTATTGTTCATGGGGATTACAGACTGGACAATGTAAGAATTAAAAATAACTCTGTTGCTGCAGTGCTAGATTGGGAACTTTGTACACTTGGAGATCCACTAGCTGATTTAGGAACTGTAATAGCCTCTTGGTCCAATATCGATGAAAAAAATACACCATTTATTTACTCTCCATCATTAAGCCCAGGGTTTCCTAGTAGAGAAAGTATCCTGTCTGAATACGAAAAAAAATCTTCTCTTAATCTTAAGGACATAGAATTTTATGTGAGACTATCGTTTTGGAAACATGCAATGATAATGGAAGGAGTCTATGTTAGATATTCACTTGGTTATTATGGTAAAGTTGATAAGGAAGATATTGATGCGTTTGGCCAAAGCACATTAAGCTTTGCTAAAAAAGCTTCAACAAAAAATTTACTTGAGGAGATATTGTGAAAGTTATTCCAGCAGCAGAATTCGAAAATTATTTAGGTCAAGAAACTGGAGTTACAGACTGGATTGAAATAACTCAGGAAAGAATAAATCAATTTGCAGATGCAACTGATGATCATCAATTTATTCATGTTGATCCCGAAATGGCAAAAGCAACACCTTGG
>CACOBL010000012.1 GCA_902625455.1 uncultured Candidatus Actinomarina sp.
ATTATTTTTGGAATCTACAGCAATTATTGATAATGTATAGTTCCAGCCAGGGTTTAATGCAGTAAAAGTATAACTTTTTACAGAGCTTGATACTTCAGCAACTAATATGTCATCTTTGTAAATTAAATATTTTTGAATAGGTGATTGATCTGTTGGAGTAGTCCACGAGACAGTTACTGAATTTGAATCAATAGAAGTAATATTTAAAGAACTTTCAACCCACTCAGGTCCAGCAATATCTGGAAGTGTAGTTGTAGTTGTAGTAGTTGTAGTACTTGTTGTTGGAGAAGAAGAATTATCAACAGGACAACCAGAAACTGTTATAGATGGACCATACGAATAGTTTCCAGAATTAGGATTTTCTAACGCTCCTCTCCACTGCCATTGAACCCTTGTATTATTTGATAAGTTAGGAGTTAAGAACATATAAGCTGCTGAACTACTAATAAACTCACCGTCTCGCAAATCTGTCCAAGTTATCCCAGAGTTAGTAGAGTACCTTACATCAAAATATGCATCTACACTTGTAGTGTTTGTAATCCAAAGTCGAACGGCCGATTCTCCTATTTGACTATTACCTATACAACCAACCAGCTCTGAGCTAGTGCTTGCAGTAACTGTGATAGGTACTGTTGTAGTAGTAGTTGTTGTATCAAAAACTGGAATTGTAGTAGTTGTTGTAACAGAATTGAAACTTGGCAATGTTGTAGTCGTCGTACTAGTTGTTGTAGTAGATGAATTATCTTCTCCTGATGTTGGAATTGTAGTTGTTGTTGTAGTCGTCGTACTAGTTGTTGTAGTAGATGTATTTTCAATAATGAAGCCAGTAGATAATTCATTTTCATTGTTGAATTCATCAAATACTTTCAAGCTAACTGAGTATGTTCCTGGATTTTCAAAATAACCAAGACTAAAACTTAATGATGTAGAGATAGTATTTTCTTGGATAATTAGCTCACCATCTCGTTCAACACGCAGAGCGTAATTAGAAATTCCAGAATTATCTTCAGCATTTGGCCAACTATATACAAGAGTATCGTTTTGTTGAGTAATACTAATTAAAGCCCCTTCATTCCATTTAGGAGGTGTAAGGTCAATATCTATTGAAGCTGTGATTACCTCGGTATTATTATTGAATATATTTGTAGCTTTTACAGATAAATTATATGTTCCAGATTCAATAACAGAAACATAACCTTCAGTTTCATTCTTTGTATAAGAATTGATTAAATCTCCATCCTGATACAAAGAGTAAGATTGAATATCATTACAATCGTCTGCAGGTTGCCACATTGCTTTAATTTTTCCCTGTCCTTCAGATACCAAAGTTAATATTGGCGTTGGAAACCAAGGTGTTTGCAGAAGCCCTGCATTAAGCAAATCTAAAGAGGCCTGAATTTGTATCATCCCCCATCCATATTCTGGATCCCAACCAGCATCACCTAAGTCAACAACAGTACAAATAAATGCACCTTCTATCTCTTCAACTGTCAATCCTGGCATTGAACCTTTTAAAACTGCTGCAGCAGCTGCGACTTCTGGGGAAGAGAATGAGGTGCCTTGCACTGTACCAAGTGCTGTACCTATGTTTTCGCCTGGAGCAACAAAGTCTAATGCTGAGCCAAAATCAGAAAAGCTTGCTTTATTTAATGAAGTGTTAACAGCGCCTATTGCCCAAACATATGGATTATTTGCAGGATAACTTACCCAAGGAAGCGCAGCATTTCCAGATGCAGCAATTAGAAGTACATTGTTATCGTATGCATATTTAATTGCTCCATCTACATAACCTGCAAAACTTCCTGTTGCTCCTCTGCATCCTTCTTCGTATGTAGAAAAGCAGGGACGACCAAAGGACATATTGATGATATCAGCACCATTATCAACAGCCCAAACTATTCCCATTGCTATTGCTAAATCGTCTGTATGTTCCTCATAATCTTTTCCATATTGAGCAAAATAATCAGTAAATATTCTCACAGGCATAATGTTTACTGACTTAGCTATTCCTATATCACAATCTGCAATTGTGTGTGCTACTAAAGTTCCGTGTGACCCTATATCCCTTGCTGATCCAGGACCTGATATATCCCAAAATGCATCATATTCATTAACAAAATTATGACAGGCAAGTTGTGAAGTTTTTGTAACCCCGGTATCCAAAATTGCGATGGTTACATTTGCTCCAGTGTTGTTTGAGTTTGGAGTATCTAGTGCATCAAAATACCATTTGTCTCCTTGGTATGATTGAAAAGAGTAAAGGGACTGCTCTAAATCTTCTGGGTCTAAACTTCTTTCTTCCTCTGCTGAGACACTTTCAAATGGTACAAGTGTTAATAAAAGACTTATTAAAACAAAACTGAAAAAATTAATTCTCTTCATTTCTATTATTATCACATAGAACGGGCGTCATTTGGGCGTCAAACTTATTTTTACTAGATTTCTGAAAAACCCTTGTGGGCGCTACAGGATTTGAACCTGTGACTTCTTCCTTGTAAGGAAAGAACCATTAAATACTAGGTAGTATCACAAAGTATCAATTTATAGACTCAATGAACTTAAGCTCTTTCAAAAAGATATCAGAAGTTATCAGAGAGTATCTACAGTTTTAGAAAAAATGTGGGTGTTTTGTGGGTGCAAAAACTAATTATTGAGTTTTAATATATGAAATTAAATCTTCATAAATGTTTTGAGGTATGGAAGTCAAAGCACCACCTTGATTGCTGGAATTAACCAAGTAATTATCTAATTGACCTCTGTTTCTAATTAAAGAAACTCCATCTTTAAATTCATTAATTTTAAAATCTATAAAATGAACCCATTTTCTGTCTGCAACAGAAACAATTTGATTGTTAGCTTTTCTAATTTTTTCAAAAAACTCTGCCTGTTCACCTTCAAGACATATATAGTAAGGTTCAATTACAGTAACTTCAGCCCAACCAAGAATTTCTATTTTTCTATTTTGCTGACCAGAAGTCATTCCCATCCCCGTGTTAGGGCTTTTAAAGAAAAGAAAAATCATTTTGTCATTCTTTTGAAGATTAAATATTTGATTTGTTACATATTTTGAATTTTTAAAAGCCCAAAAATTTTGGTTTGTTGCGTTCATCATTCTTTTGAAGTTAACCATTGGGCTGTTTCCTCTTAATGCGATTATCCATTTATTCCCTGTTGTATCTCCTATATTTTTACTATTTAATGAGTCTCTTGTTAATGTATAAATCCTTTTTGCCATCCATTCTTGGAAATCTTTAGGGTCAATAACGACTGTTGGAACGTCCACATCTGAATCGTTTTCAAAGACAACTAAAAAGCCTTTATTATTTTTTATATAATCTATTTGATTTTTCTTGTTGAATTCACTTGATTTCCATTTAACTTCAACAGGAACTTCTTTTTGATAGTTCTTGAAATATAAAGTGAAATCTGGCCTGTAACCTGTTTTTCTTGCATCTTCTGGAACTACCAAAGCTAAATTATTAAATTTTATTCGAGGATTTTCTAATTTAGGAATTAATAGAGATTTGTCGATAGTATTTTCAAAGAAATACAAAGATTCTAAATAATATCTATGAATTAATTTTTCATTAAATGGATTTCTATTGATTGTTTTTTTATGCTCTTTTAAAACTTTCACGGAATAAT
>CACOBL010000013.1 GCA_902625455.1 uncultured Candidatus Actinomarina sp.
GAAACTATTTGATTCAAGTTCTTTATTTATAAAATCAAAAATATCACTCGCTTTTTGATGATCGTCTAAAATTCTCTCTCGCAAATCTAATGATTTATTTGCCATTGATGCAATTACTCCAACTTGTCTCATTCCACCTCCAAGTATTTTTCGGTACTCTCTAGCTTGAGTAATAAAATTTTTTGTACCTAGCAGCATTGAACCTACAGGTGCGCCTAATGCTTTTGAAAAACAAAAAGTCAAACTGTCAGAAATATTTCCATAATTAGTTGGAGATCCCTCTCCTAATATGGCATGCCATACTCTTGCTCCGTCTATATGAATATTTAAACCTACTTCCTTTGCATAAGAATATACTTCAGCAAGATGGCTATAAGAAACAATCGAACCTCCTGATGCTAAATGAGTATTTTCTTGTGCAATTGTTTTAATTTGAGGTTTGTGTACTTTTGATTTTTCATAAACACTTTTTATTGAATCTAAATTTAATGCCCCATCTTTATGATCAATTTCTCTAAATTGGACTCTAGATAGAAATGAAGCAGCACCGTGTTCGTAATTTTTAATATGAGAATCTGATGTTGTAATAACTTCAGTACCAGGTGAATTATGAATTAGAAGTGAGATTTGGTTTCCCATAAGTCCAGATGAAACAAAAAGACCGCTTTCAAAACCTAAAAGTTCTGCACATTTTTCTTGAAGCTGATTTACAGTAGGATCTTCACCATACTCATCGTCTCCTAACTCTGCTTCTAAAGCTTCCTCAATTATACTTTTATCAGGTTTAGTGACAGTATCGGATCTTAAATCAATCAATTTTATTTTTTTCCTTATCTAATAATATGAGATTAACAATAAATGCAATTATGAACAACAATTGAAAAAAACCCAAAAAGGTACTCGAAGATAAGTTAGAAAATATTATCCAAAATAAATTTGGGATAATAATTGCAATTATAATATTTTTCTCATCTTTAAGATAATTATCATTGACGAGTAAAAAATAAGGAATGATAAAAATAAAATGATAAGGCTTTAGATAAGGATTTATAAGTAAAACTAAAGTAAAAATTGTAATCAGTTGTATGTCAGCAGTCATTTTGTATTTTTTTAAAATTAAAACAACTATAAAGATAGAAGCTAAAACATAAATCAGAAGTAAAAATAAATTTGAGTCGATACTAAACATATCTAATATACCTAGATATATTGAGGGCGTATTGTGTCCGGGTGACTCTCTCAAAATATTGTATTGAGAATTTGAATCGAAAATACTCCCAACAAATATATTTAAAGAATTTATATTAATTAATACTGCAAATAATGATGTAGATACTATAATTTTTACTTTTTTATTTATTTCTGTATTGTCCAAGTAAAAAAGAATCGGGACTAATAGAAGAAACCAAATTCTTTGAATTCCAAAAAGAATCAAAAATAAATAAGAAAAATGATTTTTCTTTTTGTAATACCAAACAAACAAAATTAGAAATACTAACTCTAACATAACAAAATTTCCAGTCTTAAGGACCCACCTTAAAGCAAGGAAAGCACCAAATAAATATAAATAATTTAGAAAAATATTTTTATTTTCATTTCTTAAAATTATTAAAAACAGAATCAAAGAAGGCAATAGAAAGAAGTAGTAATGTGTTTCATATCCAAAATCACATAAAAAATCTAACAGTTGTTTAAAAATAGGTGGATAATTAAAAGTGTACTTATACTCAACATCATATATTGACAAATTACTTGATTTTGATAAAGCAGTTAAATCACAATAAATCTTTGCGTCTCCACCATATGGTTTGTACCTTAAAACATTAATTGTTGTTATAGAACCTAAAAGAAGTCCTAGACCATAAAGAAATTCAACTTTTATATATTTTCCAAACTTGATTAATAAAAAGCTCAGGATTATAAAAAAAAGTAATACTACAAATGTACCTTGAGATAAATCTGAATAAAAACCATTTCCTAAAGAGGTATTAAAAAATAATTCAGATATAAATTCTCTAAACACTATCAATTATCTTTATAAAATTTTTCATTGCTTGCCTTATTCGTTGTTTATTCTCAACCAAAGCAAGCCTTATATGCCCTTCTCCACAGTTTCCAAATCCAACACCCGGAGAAACAGCCACATTAGATTTGGAAAGCAAGTTAATTGAAAATTTCATAGAATCATTTTTATAATCATTAGGAAGTTTCGCCCATAAAAACATTGTTGCATTACTTTTATATACTTCAAATCCATATTTTGTTAAATACTCTTCTGCTAACATTCTCCTTTCTTGATATATAGAAGAAACTTCTTTTGGATAATTATCTAATTCATTGATTGCAACTGTTGATGCAATTTGTATTGGTTGAAAAGTACCGTAATCGATATAAGATTTGAGTTTTGTGAGTGAACTTATTGCACTTTCATTACCAACTGCAAAGCCAACTCTCCACCCAGCCATTGAGTAACCCTTAGTTAGTGAATAAAGTTCAACGGTGTGACCAAATTCTGGATCAGAATTTAGCAAAGATGGAGGTTTTTCTTCATTAAAATATATATCCGAATAAGCAAAATCATTTATTATCAAAAAATTGTACCTTTGTGCAAGACTCACAAGTTCATCATAAAACTCCTGATTTACAGTTAAGGTTGTTGGATTGTGAGGGAATGATACAAGCACTACTTTAATTTTTTTACTTTTTAGAGTTATTTTCAAATTATTTAAAAAATTTTCACTACTTAAACAATCAATTTTAATTACATTTGCACCAGCAATTAACGGGGCATAATGATGAATCGGATAGCTAGGGTCCTGAACGACAACATTATCACCTTTGTTTAGAACAGACATTAGTAAGTGGGTTAACCCTTCTTTGCTGCCAATAGTATTTACTACATTTTTACCTGGATCTAAATTAATTTTGTATTCTCTCAAATATTTTTTTGCGATGGCA